>JAGOKS010000014.1 GCA_017994425.1 Bacteroidales bacterium
AATGAATAATTATTAATCTATTATTTTGTATATTAAGACGTCATTGCAGCTATGTAGTAACGTCTTTTTCATGTGTATATCGCCTTCATAAAATTTAATTATAAAACATTCATAATCAACACATATCTACATGCTCTACTTCGATACGTCGAAATGTTGAGTTCGATGCGTCGAAGTACTCCGGTTCGACATGTCGAAGTACTCTACCTCGACGTGTCGGAGTTAAAACTTCGACATGTCGAACCATATAGGTTCGACACGTCGAACTGAAAACTTCAACGCATGGAGCCGAACACTTGCTACTTGTCTTTTTTTTTCGTTCCGAAAAAATATGGGTAGGCTGTGTGTATCTCTTTGCGTAAAACCTCGGCGTTTTCTGCGGTTAATCATAAAAATTAAAAATTAAGAATTAAAAATCCGCATTAATCCGCTTCATCCGCGTCATCAGTGTGCCATTTTCTCGGGACTCGGCACTCGGGACTCGGCACAAAAACACTGACAGCTGAGAGCTTTTTTAATTCGTGGAAATCTGTGTGCAGAATTCTTTGCGTTCTTTGCGGTTAAATCATCACATCACCACATCACCACATCAATAATTCGCTTCCCAGTCCAGGAGTTGCTTTTTTAATTCTTTTCCCCAGCGGTAGGCTCCGGTATCTCCATTTTTATGTATTACCCGATGGCAAGGGATAAGGTAGGCAATAGGGTTGCGAGCAACGGCTGAAGCAGTAGCACGTACAGCACGAGGATGACCGCTGAGACATGCCAAGGATTCATAGCTGATGAGTTCTCCAAAGCCGACTTCTGTGAGTGATTTCCACACATTTAATTGGAAAGGGGTTGCTTGGACACATAATTGAAAATTGGTATTTTGAGAAAAGCTGAAAATTGATTGCAGGCTTCTACTTGCAGCATGCTTATCGTATCGAAAAATGGCTTGGGACCACTTTTGTCGCAAAACAGAAAGTGCCAAATCCTCTTTATCCTCCGTAAATTGCAAACTGCAAATGCCGGTAGGAGTCAGGGCAATAAAACATTTTCCGAAAGGGGAATCAGCAACCCCATAATGAATGATAATGCCTTTGCCTTCGTCTTTTGTAGCAGCATGCAGGTAAACTCTATGTTGGTGTTCCGGCGTTGAAGTCATAATCTATGCCTTTCATTTGTGCCTGCAAAGGTAATAAAAAATAATGAACATTTTTTATCGAAGAGATATAAGAATTTCGTGTATTTTTGCACATCATACCATTAATATGAATGTAAAGGAAAACAGAGGCTCTTTTCTTGTTTATAAAGCTTCTGCCGGTTCGGGAAAAACCTATAACCTGGCAAAAGCTTATTTGGAAATTTGTCTCATTCATTTTAACAGAGACCCCCATATATATCGTAAAATATTGGGGATAACCTTTACTAACAAAGCTGCTGCAGAGATGAAAACGCGTATCCTCTCTTTTTTACAGCAGTTGAGTGAAGATAAAGACACAGACTTGATGCGAGAGTTTACGTCTATTGCTTCGGCAGCGGAAATAAGCCGGCGTGCATCGGTTTTGTTGAATACTATTCATCATGATTACAGTAGTTTTTCTATTTTTACCATCGATAGTTTCTTTCAACAGATATTGCGTACTTTTTCCTATGATTTGCATTTACCTGCTAATCATCAATTGGAATTGGATTCCGATGTGCTTATTAAACAGGCTGTCGATATAGTTCTTGCTAAGCTGGGACATGAAAGCGTTTTAACAGATTTTATCATACACTTTTCTTTTAGCCAAATAGACCTTCATAAAAACTGGAAGATAGAAAAAAAACTCCATGCCATAGCCAAAGAACTCTATCGCGAGGATGCTGTACATGCTTTAGATACATTGAAAACATTACGTATTGAAGATTTCCAGGCTATCATTCCCAAATTAAAGGCAATGATTAAGAAAATTAATGATAGAATAATAGCGATTGCCCAAAGGGCAGTAGATGAGATGAATAACGCACAAATAGCTCCCGATGTTTTTTATAAAGGGAAGAGTGGCATTGGTACTTGGTTTGTAAAGATTTCTAATGAAGGGATGGAGCTTAAGATGCCTTCCAAGACAGTGATGGAGACTGTGGAGCAACAACGATGGACATCGAAAACGACAGATCCGAGCATTAAAAGACAAATAAACGAGATTGCACCATTACTTACAGCGTGTTATAATGAAATACGTGCCTGCCAGGAAAAGGATTATTCTACGTATATAATTGCTAAATTGGTAGTAGATAATATATATCCCATGGCTTTGCTCAATGAAATTAAAAAGGCAATTGATTTCATTAAGATGGATGAAAAAACAATGCATATTTCCGAAACCAATCATTATATAAACCGCATTGTCAGCAATGAACCGGTGCCTTTTATCTACGAACGTTTGGGAAACAAGTATAAATATTTCTTTATCGATGAATTTCAAGATACGTCTGTCTTGCAGTGGCAAAATTTGTTGCCATTGATTTGCGAAGGTTTATCCTCAGAAATATATGCCAATGAAAGTGCTATATCGGCAGTTTTTGGCGATGCCAAACAAGCCATTTATCGTTTCAGAGAAGGCGATGTGAGGCAATTTAAACGTTTGCCTAAACTGGATGGGAGTGATAAGAATCCTATTATTCGCGAACGGGAACGTATTTTAGAAGACAATTTTAAAACAATTACATTGCCTAAAAATTATCGTTCCAAAGAAGAAATAGTATTGTTTAACAATGATTTTTTCGATTATATGAGTCGTTGTGATGCGGAAAGGTCTTCCTATGTGTCGGAAGTGTATAAGAGTCTTCAACAAACTCCTAAAGAAAATAATACAGGGGGAGGGGTGCAATTGTATGTCATCAACAAGAAAGAGTTGGATCCTGATATAGTCTATGATGATTGTGTGCTTACTAAGGTTTTGGAAATTATTGAACAGACAGTAGCAGATGGTTATCAACTTTCGGATATAGCGGTTTTGTGTCGGAAAAACGATTTGGCTTCTTTCCTTGCTGAAGGGATTTCACAAAAGGGCGTCGCTGTCATTTCACCGGAATCGCTGTTATTGAAAAATTCGCCCGAAGTTAACTTTCTTCTGGCTTGTTTCAATTACTTGCTTAATAAAAACAATGAATTGGCACGTACGATAATAGTGCATTTTTTAGCAAAAGAAAATAAGCAAGTCCTTGAAAATTTACTTGTAGTCGCTAAAGAGGAAAAAGCATTTCTGCATAGCTTACAAACTATGGGATATGACTTTTCTCCGGAAACATTAAAACACTTGAATGTGTACGAACTCTTAGAGCATCTGGTCGAGATATTTGGTTTTGCCACGAAAAATAATGCCTATGTGCTTGCATTTAAAGGTATTGTTTTTGATTTCATGCAAACCAAAGCGAATAATTATGTAAATTTTTTAGAGTATTGGGAAGAGAGAAGCGCCAAGTTCTCACTAAGTAACCCTGAAGGTATTCAAGCTGTAAATATATTAACGATACATAAGTCCAAGGGTTTGCAATTTCCTGTTGTCATTTATCCTCAAAAACCTTTACAAAATCGTGTGTCGGCTAGCAAATGGATACAACTTGACCCCGATACTTATCCTATAGAAGTAGTCAATATCAATTTAAATAAGTCGCTGCAAGATACGGAGTTGAAATATCTTTATGAAGAAGAGAAGGAATTATCGGCTTTGGACGAACTGAATGTGGATTATGTCGCTTACACTCGTGCGGAAGAGCGTTTATATATCATTCATTCGTCTGATAAAGATCAACATTCTGTTGTTGATTATTTTAGATCAGGTTCTTACGAAAATAAAAGCGATTGTGATGGAATAGAATGCTATAGTATAGGAAATTTCGATAAAAAAGACAGGAAAGATATAGCGACTATGAAAGAAAACAGGTTTGTAAGTACTTCTACTGAGGGAATTCGTTTGCCTGTAGTCGTTGCTCAGAGAGCTTATGAGAGCAAAGAAATGCGTTGGGGTACGAGCATGCATGCGTATTTATCTTATTTTCGTAAGCCCGAAGATAAACACTATATTCTGCAATTGATAGCTGAAGATAAAGAATTTACCGATAAAGAAAAAGCGATGGCAGTGAAATTGATAGAAAATTTACTGAATGATGATATCAAAACACTTTTTTTTGGGGAACCCGATGCCAAGGTTAAAACAGAAGTTGAAATTATCACTTCCGATGCAAAGAGCTTTCGTATTGACAGGCTGATAATTAATAAAAAGAATTGCGTGGTAATAGATTTTAAAACAGGAAACAAAGAATCATCCCATATCAAACAAATCACGCATTATGTCGAACTGTTGAAAGAAGCTGCATTTGATGAGGTATATCCATATCTTATTTATATATCCGATGAAGGGGATTTGTCGATTGAAAAAATATAAAAAAAAACGAGGAATGGAAAGTAAATTTATATATTTTTGCATCCGATTAAATAAAAAAATATGAATCTAATCTAATTTATGAATATGAAAAAAAACAAGTCATTAGTACTATTTATATGCTTGATAGGTCTGGTATTAAGTATAAGTTCATGCAGTAAAACACGAAGTTTTTTAGGCACCTATGATGGTATTACCACTACCAATGGTTCGGTAGCGATTGTTATTCCCGGCTATATTGAAAATTATGAAGAGCTGCCGGAAGAAAAAAATAATATTCGTTTTGTTATCAGTAAAGGGCAGGATAAAAATAAAATTGTATTAAAACAAGTATATGGCACTGCCGAAGATCAATTTGAAGCGGTTGGCATTGTGAATGATAATAAAGTTGCGTTTTTACCTTTTACAGTGCCCATCAGTTATGCAGATATTTCAGTTGATGCCCAAGTCCTTGATATGAAAGGCACACTGAAAGACGGTAAGTTAACCTATGAATACACGTATTCATATTCCCAATTTTTTTCGGGGGCTTCCATCGGTATTAATATGAGTGCAAAAGGCAGTGCAGAAAAGCAAAAATAAATTAATAATATTAAAATAAAAAAGAATGAAAAAACTAGTTGTGATTTTAGTAATGATTGGCATTACATCCGTTGCCATAGCACAGCAACCTTATTTTCCGACAAAAAAAGGAAGTATTTTAGAGTATGTTTCTAAAGACGGGAAAGGGAAAATTACCGGATATACTCGTATGACCGTCAAAGAAATAACGAATGCGAGCACCGTTCAAACGATAACCATGTCTAATCAATCGTTTGATGCTAAGAAAACCCCTCAAGGCGAAGCAAGTGTTTTTAAAGTAACCATTATGGAAGATAAAATAATCTTTGATCCCAAGGCTATGTTTCCGCAAAACATAGAAGCAACCATCGAATATGCCGGCAAGGGGAATACCATACCTGCGAAGATGATAGTAGGAGATACATGGCCCAATGCAGAAGCTACCATGACCATGGATATGGGCTTTACTAAAATGGTGACAACCGTCAAATTAACGGAACGAAAAGTATTGGCAAAAGAAAAGATTACTGTAGGTGCCGGCACGTATGACTGTTTTAAAGTACAACAAGTAGCAATTATATCAACACCCATGGGAAGTCCCATGAAACAAAAACATATTATGTGGTATGCCGAAGGACTGGGTCATGTGAAATCGGAAGTTTATCAAGACGACAAACTGATATCCGTAGAGGAGTTAAACAGTATACAATAATACAGATACATGCAAGAATTAAAATTTAAACAATTGCAGGATGCGGACTTAAAAGATAAAATTGTATTGGTTCGCGTAGATCATAATGTGGTTAAAAAGGGGATTATACACGATCCGTATCGTATAGATGCAACCATAGGTACTCTCTTTTATATTATAGCCAAAGGAGGCAAACTGATATTAATGTCGCATGTGGGTCGTCCGAAAGATAAGAAAACCGGCGAAATTCATATCGATTTTAACAGTTCGGTACAACCTATTGTTGAATATCTTCAAAACAAATTACATATAAAACTTGGTGTTCCTGAGTTTGAAGCACATCCGAGCTTAGGCTATGTTGGTATTCAAACGTCTATCAATCATATGATAAAAGAGCTCAGAGAAAATAAAATTGATGGTATTTATTTACCCAATACGCGTTGGTTTTTGGGCGAGGAATCCAAAGGAAAAGAAGCGGATAGTTTTGCCTATCAATTGGCAGGGCTTGCCGATATTTTCGTCAATGATGCTTTTGGTTCTTGGCAAGCGCATGCCTCAACGGTAGGGGTTACGAAATATCTACCTTCCTACGCAGGCTTTCTGATGCAAAAAGAAATTCAAAACCTTGATAGAATTTATAATCCCAAACGTCCTTTTGTTGCGGTTGTTGCAGGCGCTAAATTTGACACAAAAATTGATTCCCTGACAGCATTGCTCAAAACAGCAGATAATCTTATCCTTGGTGGCGTAATTTATAATGCTTATTTATGTGCAAAATACAGCATCCAAATTAAAGGGATTGAAGCAGAAGATATTCAACAGGCTCAATCTTTTGTCAATTTCTCGAAACAATATCCGGGTAAATTAATTGAGCTACCTTATATTATTGAATCGGAAAGTATGGAAGGTAAATTGAAGGGAAAATATAAAACTGTTGATGTTCGTAAGCTTAAAAAAGGAGATAGTTTGAATTATGTGTTAGATGTTGCCAAATTATCATTCAAAGAAAAAATAGTTCTCGATGTCTTTCATAATGCTCAAACCATCTTTGTGAATGCTGTTATGGGCTATACTCCTTATTTTAATGAAGGAACGATTGCTTTGGATGAATTGATTGATGATAATCTCGAAGCGGTAAAGCTGTATGGAGGAGGCGATACCATGCAAGAGTTGAAACGCTTGTTACCGGGTTTGTACATCCTTGCCCTTGATAATCCCAACTATTACATTTTCACAGGAGGCGGTGCCGTACTTAAAGCCATTCAAGAAGCAACCTATCTGGGATTAGAGCCGGTGAAAGCCCTATGTATGAGTGTTGAATAATATGTACAATATTCGCAAACTCTAAACGTTTTTTTTACAAATTTTATTTATCAAACAATGAAAAATTTTGTTAAAATCATTCTTGTTCTATGTTTTATTTTACAGGAAATTACTGTACAATCGCAAGAAAATGCAATTTTTAATCAAGCCAATAAGGCTTATATGCAAAAGGATTATCCGACGGCTATTCGCTTGTATTCCGATATTATCAGTGCCGGGAATGTCAGTGCAGATGTATATTATAATTTAGGCAATGCCTATTTCAAAAACAATCAACTCTCAAACGCTATTTTATGGTACGAAAGGGCTTTGCGTATAGATCCTTCCAATGAAGATATCATTCATAATATTGCATTTGCAAATAGTCGGATTACAGATGAAATGGAAATAATGCCCGTTTTTTTTCTGAATCGATGGTTTAAAAATATGTATTCTTTACTTTCATCTACTGCATGGGCAGTTGCCTCGATAGTTCTTTGTGTTTGCTTGTTTTTACTTGTGGTAATTTTATGCTTGTCTTTATCTGTTAAACGCAGAATTTTTCTGTTTTTTGCATCAATAGCTATGTTTTTGTTCTTGGCAATGAGTATCACTTTTGCTTATATGCAACACAAACAGTCCATGCGAAAAGACGAAGCCATTATCATGCGTATGAGTGTAGTCGTAAAAAGCATGCCCGACAAAGCGGGAACAGATTTGTTTACGGTACACGAAGGATTAAAAGTACAACTTATGGATAAAGTTGGAAACTGGATAGAAGTGGTATTCCCTAACGGACATAAGGGATGGATAGAAGAAACGTCGGTTGAAATTATTTAATTCTTTCTTTCTTTACGTTTTCTGTATTCTTCTAGTTTACTTCTAAAAACAGATTGTATGCGGTTTTTAAATGCAGTAGAGTCTTCCTCCCTCATTGGATAAACAGGAGGTAGAAACTCAACATTGACAGGAGCAAAATAGCGAGGAAATTTAAAACGTTGATAAGACGCTCTATGTGAGCCATAAATCACTACAGGTACCACCGGAATATTTAACTCCTTACTAAGAATGGCAAAAGCCTCTTTAAAGTCTTTCATCCCTGTTTTTGAACGGGTTCCTTCCGGAAAAATAATTACGTTTTTCCCTTGTTTCAGTACATAAGAAAGTTTCTGTAAGGCTTCGCGTACATTTTTATTGATATCCATCAGGATAACATTGTTTTTTCTAGCCATGAATTTCATCAGTATATTTTTCCAATGTTTTTCTTTAGCGAAAAAATATGTATTGCTGTATAATTTATGTTTCATTAAAGAGGTGATGAATAAACCGTCTAAAGCACTTTGATGATTGGCAACGATGATGCATGGTTCATCGGGAATGTTTTTAATTCCATCACTGCTGAAACGGTAAATGGTGTTGAAAACAATTTTAGATAAATTCGTTAATCCTTTGTTTGTTAATCCCGATTTAGGTAATTTGAAAGCAGGGATTTTAGCTGATAATATTTCTTTCCAATTAGTTGAATGGTGATGATTGAAAGTTGTTTGCGCTTGTTCGATATGACTACTTAACTTTGCTAAGGTATTCAATTCATTCAAATCTTCTTCTTTTAAAACCAGTCCAAAAGTATTTTCAATAAATGCCATCAATGATACTCTGGTTAACGAATCCATGGATAGGTCAATTTCAAAATGGTCGTTTTCCCCGGCAATATAGCCTGTTTCTTTATCAATAAAGGCTTTTAATAATGTATATTCTTCACTATAGCTTTTAGATTCGTTTTGTTCTTGTTGTATTTTTTTATTTTCTATATAATTAGATAATTTAAAACGTTGAATTTTACCTAAACGTGTTTTAGGTAATTCTTCGGAAATGATATGAAAGCGTTTAATGCGTTTATACGGTGATACCTGAGCATTAAAATTCAGAATAGCCGTTTTTATCAAATCGGGAAGGTCTTCGATAGATTTCGCTCTTATTTCTGTCATTTCGGGATAGATAAGGGCTTGCAATATATTCTCATGCATAAAAATACCGGCTTCTTTAATATAAGGGGAATTGTTTACTAGTTGGAATTCCAGTTGGTCGGGAGTGATGTTTTTACCATTGGAAGTAACGATGATTTCTTTTAATCTGCCGGTTAGTTTAATACCGTACGTATCGATGATACCGATATCTCCTGTATACAACCATCCATCTTTGATAATGGAAGCTGTTTCTTCAGGGCGATTATAATAGCCTTGCATAACATTGGGTCCTTTAACACATATTTCTCCGTCCACAGTTTTAAGTTCAATGCCGCTAAGAGGTAAGCCGGCATAACCTATTTTCCATTTCCCGGGATGGGTAAAGCTAATCATAGGGGAGGTTTCTGTCATACCGTATCCTTCTAAGACATAAAATCCCAATGTTTTAAATATTTTAGCCGTTGCTTTTGGTAAAGCTGCACCACCACTTACCAAATATTCCAAATGCCCTCCAAATTTTTGGTGTACTGTTTTAAAAATGAATTTAGAGAAGTTCTGATTCTGTATCAATGCCGCTATTTTATAAATACTTTTAGTAGCGAAATGAGCGTTTATTTTTTCTAAAACACCTTTGGCAAGCGTGTCGTATAGCCTTGGAACACCAATAATTAGATTTATTTTTCCTGTATTTAAGGTGTGGAGAATTGCCTCACTGTTTAATCCATCTGCGATGTAAAGAGTGCCCCCGCTGTATAAAGGAGCAATTAAGGAACCCAATAAAGGGAAAATGTGATGTAATGGTAATAATATCATTGTATTACGCTCTTTTGTGATAATAGGGACTTCATCACAAACCGCTTTTATGTTAAAAAGAATATTATCATACGATAGCATTACACCTTTGGAAGAACCTGTTGTTCCTGATGTATAAATGATTACCGCAGTGTCTTGTGTGTTTTTCGGACTAAATTCTACAACAGGCATTGATGTAACATCGTGTGTGTCTATATCCGATGAACATAAAATCGGAATGGAAAGTTGCATGTTGTCAATAATCTGCTTCATAAACTCACGCTTGGCTTCACTTGTGAAAATAATGTCCGGTTGACAATCATTAATGATATAGGTAATTTCACCTGCTGTAGATTGAATGTCAATAGGAATAGCTATCGATTCGTTGGTGAAAGCAGCATACAAGGCATAAATCCATTCCAATGAATTCTCTCCAAATACAATTACTTTTTTATACTTAGGCTGTTGTTTGAAATTTTCTGAATAGCAGTGTATATATTGTAATAGTTCTTGATAATTTACGGATAAATCTTTATATATGACAGCAGTTTTTTTGTGATTTTTTAACATGAAGATGATATAAATGTATGTTCCGTTTTTTTTGATTAGATTTTTAATATACGGAATCTATGCAAAAGTACATTTTTTTTTGTTGTAAAGTGTATCATTTTGAAAATAAATACTTAAAGCTTGATATATAGTCTTATAAAATTTCATAATTTGTGTAATCTATTTCGGATAATAGGGCTATCTGTTTTCACATTCAATAAAAATTTTAAAAAATTATTTTTCTGAAAAAAATCGTGTATATTTGCAAAATTAAAAATAATTTGTTAAGAAGACCATAATCTTAAACCTAAGTTTCTATAATACATAAAAATATAAATTTATGTCAACAAGAATTATTATCATTCCAACTTATAATGAAAAAGAAAACATTGAAAATATCATTCGTTATGTCTTTTCATTGCCTGATGAATTTCACATTTTAATCATTGATGATGGCTCTCCGGATGGAACGGCCGGAATTGTTAAAAAATTAATAGCCGAGTATCCATCCCAATTGTTTTTAGAAGAAAGAGTAGGGAAGTTAGGTTTGGGAACCGCTTATATTTATGGATTTAGATGGTGTATTAAACACAATTATGACTATATTTTTGAAATGGATGCTGATTTTTCACATAATCCAAACGACTTAATTCGGTTATACAATGCATGTGAAGAAGAAAATGTAGATTTGGCGATAGGTTCTCGTTATTGCAATGGTGTAAATGTGGTTAATTGGCCCATGTCTCGTATCCTAACTTCTTATTACGGCTCCATGTATGTTCGTTTGGTTTTGAGAACACCCGTTCGTGATAATACCGCCGGATTTGTTTGTTATCGAAGGAAAGTACTTGAAACCATTAATTTCGATAAAATAAAACATATAGGTTATGGATTCCAAATCGAAATGAAATATGTTACTTGGAAATTAGGATTTAAAATTAAAGAAGTCCCCATCGTATTTACCGATAGACAAGCAGGTACATCAAAAATGAGTAAAGGTATTTTTAAAGAAGCTATCTTTGGTGTTATTAAATTACGACTAACAGCTTTGTTTGGTGGTATTAAAAAATACAGGATGAAACTATCCTGATTATTATCTTACATTAGATTTTTTTATTTAAATAAGACAGAATGGCATTATTTACTTTGTTTTAGTGTCAAATTGTCGCATTTTTTATCTTTTTTTTTGCATTGGTCTGAAAATTGAAACTCCTAAAATAGAATAAAAATTTAACAATTAAAATATAGGAGGAAAAAACAATGTTAATTAAAAGAAGTAATTATGTGCCTGCATACGTAAACTATTTTGATGAAATTTTCGGAGGTAATTTTTTTAATGATTTTTTCAATGATGAAATCAAATCAACGCTTCCAACTGCCAATGTTGTAGAAAATGAGAATTCATTTCAAGTTGAACTGGCAGTACCCGGATATACTAAAGAAAATTTCTCGGTGGAACTCAATCAGAATGTATTAACAGTAAAAGGTGAACTGAAAAATGAAGTAGACGAAAAGAAAGCTTCAAAACAATTTACCCGTAGAGAACATCATTATGCTTCGTTTCAGCGACAATTTACTTTACCTGAAACCGTTAAAATGGAAAATATTGAGGCGTCGTATGAGAATGGACTTTTATGCATTACGATTCCTAAAAAGGATAAAAAGGCAGAAATTACCAAACTCATAGAGATAAAGTAAAGATTTAAGTTTTCATGATGAAGAGGCTGTGTACACAGCCTCTTTTTTTTACATAAAAAAAGCAGCCTTTTGTTTAAAAAAGACTGCTTTTTAGGGTATTATATAACCATTAATCTCTATAACCAACTGCTTGTATAAATAAAATATTTGCAGCTTTGATATTCAGATTTTTTGCAAACTCGTCTTTTTTAATATCCAGTATTACGTTGGTATTTAAATTTTCCGAAGAACAGTATAAGAAAACATTTTGACAAATACTTCCTGCTTGAAGAAAAGCGTAGTTGAGTTTATTTTCTTCTTTAACAACCCCTGTTGATTCCGAATCAATTACATAGAGTAAAAGAATGGGAGCTCTGTGAACCATGTTATCATCGCTCAATTTAACGCGATAATCACTTTTTTCAATTTTTTTAAGTTTATGAGCTTCCGGATCATAAATAAATACTCCTTCTTTCATTAAGGCATAAATTTTAATAAATTGCATATCCATGGGTGCATATGCTGTACGATTATGAACCTCTCCGCGATGAGGAGTGCCGTTTGCTGCCCAAAATAAGGAAGATAAATGATGCGGCTCTAATACTCTATCGGAAATGCTCGGAGTAAAATTCTTTTCCTTTAAAACATCCATAAAAGGTTTTCCGCCATTCATGTCTATTTCAAGAAGATCACCAATGTTATGTGCTTCATCGGAAGCTACTACAGTTGAATTTTGAGCATACAAACTTGTAAACCCAAATAAGAAAATAATACTGCAAATTAAGAATTTTGATTTCATACGATTTAATTTTTTTTTAATTGTGCAAAGATAATAAAAAATGTTGTGTATTTGTTATAAAAAATAGTTCGAAGTATAAAAATTATAAGAATCCCTGTTCTTTAATTACCTTTAAGAACAAATCAGCGAAATGTACATTGTCTTTTTTTGTATAACGACGTTCGGTAAACACCTTAGCAAGGTTATCCAATTGGTTTTCTTCCAATAGCTTTTTAGTAAGCTCAGAATTTTCTTTTTCAAAGTACATTTTGTCAATATCTTCTTTCCGGTAATCTTTATATGTTTCGTGATGTATTACCGCTTTCAAGGGGAGTCTGTCGGTGAGTTCCGGATTGTTTAGCGGATATCCTATTGTAATGCATGTAACCGGAACTACTCCTTTAGGTAAATTGTATAATTTAATCAATTCGTGTGCATTATAGGTAACAGTTCCCATGTAGCAAATGCCCAAACCATAATGTTCGGCAGCAATGCATGCGTTTTGTGTAGCAATCACCGCATCAATCACCGCCCACATAAAACATTGAAAATTATCATAGCCCGGCTCGGCATTACGCAAACGACACCATGTGTTAAAGCGATTGAAATCCGCACAGAAAGTTAATACCAACGGTGCTTCTACAACTGCTTTTTGATTGAAATGAAAAGGTAAGATTTTCTTTTTCATTTCTTCCTCTTTATTGATAATAATACTGTACAATTGCATGTTACCGGTAGTAGAACCCCGTACTGCCGCTTCTAATATCTTGGTTTCTATTTCTTCAGGTATGGGTCTATTACTATACTCTCTAATGGTTTTATGCCCTAAAATGGTTTCTAATGCATTCATTTTTATGATAGTCGACAATTGTTTTTTTCTATGAATTGTTCACCAAAGTGTTTTCCGTAGGAGATAAATTCTTCAAAATCTTTTTCTTGGGGTTTAAATTTGACGAACATTGCTTCTCCGATATAATGTAGTTTTAACGTATTGAAATTGGATATCAGTATGTCTTTGGTTTCACCTGTCCATCCGTAAGATCCGAAACAACCGGCAAGTTTCCCTTTATCACGTATAGGATTAATCATCGACATACAAGTAAACATATGAGGCAAGGTGTTTTGATTAATGGTTGGACTTCCAAAGAGATATGCATTGGCTTTCGCAATTTTCTCTGCTAATTCGGCATGTGACATTTTCTCAATGTCGCAAAGATCTACTTCTATTTCGGGATGTTTTTTTAAGCCTTCCGTAATTTTCTCGGCTAATGTTTTTGTGAAACCGTAAGCGGAGACATATGCCACTAAAATACGATTTGAAACAGAATAATTTGCTACATAGTCTTTGCTGTATTGCTCGGATAAATCTACAATTCGTTTCCAGTTTTCACGCAAAATAGGTCCGTGCCCGGGACAAATCATGTCAATGGCTAAAGGACGAATTTTATGAATGGCAGTTAGAAAGAAACTACTGAAAGGTTTGAGGATGACATCGTAATAATAATTAAAAGCATCGTCATAATTCCCTGCTTTGTCATCGAACATTTCTTCGTGGCAATAATGAGCTCCGAAAGAATCGCAAGTAAATAAAAGTTTATCTTCTTCCAGATAGGTGTAGATAGAATCAGGCCAATGTAAGTTGGGAGCTGAGATAACGCGTAATTTTTTATTGCCTAAATCAATGATATCACCTTCTTTAACTATTTGATGATGGAAAGCATCACCTATTTGATTCTGTAGGAATTTAATAGCACTGTTGCTTCCAACTACTACGGCATTAGGAGCCAATTTTAATACGTTTTTAATGCTCCCGGCATGATCCGGTTCTGTATGATCAACAATGATATATGCAATCTCAGATGGATTACAGACTTGCTCTAATTTTGCTTTGTATGTGTCCCAGAATTTTTCTTTGGCAGTTTCTACTATCGCTTTTTTTTCAGCATTAATAAAATAGGAATTGTAGGTGGTGCCGTATTTCGTTTCCATAATGATGTCGAAAGTGCGAAGTGTTCCATCTAAAATACCTACCCAATATATATCTTCTTTTATTTTGATAACCTTAGTATCCATATACATATAATTTTAATGTATTTTCAATGTAATTATTTTATAAGCCTTAATTTAACGCAGCTACATTTTGTTTTATTGCGTGATGGACTGTTATCGGGTAAATTAATTCCAATTATCGAATGTGCACGAGTTCCCAAGTCCGTGCGGAAGACGTCCCAAGTCGGTTAAAACGGCCTGCCTGACTCGTTCGACTGAGATTGCAATCTCGTTTCAACAAGCATGGGAGCTCCTTTTAGCGAGACCCCATGCTCCGATGACGCCGTTTTAATGAACGTGCGAAGCGCTTGCAACAAGCCGGTGAATCAGGAAAAAGGTAAAAGTAGAAATTGAAAAGTGAAAAATGTTAGGGTGCGGTGTGCCGAGATGTTTTTTTGGTACAAAAACACGTTTTTAGATATTAGCAATTTTAAAAAAGACTACATTTGCAAATTAAATTTATTGTATACACACAATTCGTTGATAATGCAATACAAAGAATTTATTTGTAAGGGAGATGAAGAATAACGACAAAACATTAAGTAAATGGCACCAATTAAAATAACGATTTTGACTTATACATTCACAATATTAGTTGCTTGTGGTAGCCTAAATTCTATCAATCATTCAGACAATAACAATAAAATAATTGACAGTTGTGATATTGCAAAGAAATTTGAAAACGCTACGATAGCTGAAAGGATGATTGACAAAAACTTTACAGGAGAATTAAAAAACTATTGGGGAGATGACACCACAAAACTTGATTTTAAATATGTATTTAAAAATGGCAAACTTGTTAAAAGCTATTTTTATTATGAGAACGGAAATTTACAAGAAGAATATAGCTTTATTTGCGACGCATTACATGGAATACAAAAATGGTATTATGAGGACGGAACATTAGCTAAGATAATTCCTTATAGCTATGGATATCGACAAGGAACAGGAAAATTATTTGATGATAAAGGGCAATTAAGACAGCAAGTGCATTTTAATAGCGATTCAATAGTTGGAGATATTATTTACTATGACGAAAGCGGAAAGTTGATTGATAACGAATCGATAAATAATGAATAAAATTGTGCTGCAATCATTAGCCATTATTCAGCTCGCAAATCCAAGAATGAGAGGAGTGTTTTAAGCTTTCTATTATCATTTTTTTATGCATTGAAAAAAACTGACAATTACTTTTCCTTACATATTTATGCCTTTTTTCATAGTAATCTTTATTTTTTTTAATTTTAATTTGTTTTTTTGTAATAATTGTTTAATTTTGCATCCATATACAAACTTAAAATGAAGAGAAAAATAGTTCATATAAATATCAATAAAACCTAATTAAAAAATCAATCATGAAAAAAAATGTTTTAACACTTTTGGTATGTTTTACGGTAAACATACATGGTCAAAGTACAATGAAAGAGGATACGTTGTTACAAATTATGCAAACTGAGTTAAATCGGAATATGCAGTATTTATCCAAGGAAAAGGTCCCTGTTTATGTATTAAGTTATCGTCTGGAGGAGGAACAAAAACTGGATATTTCTGCCGATTTTGGTGCATTGATGAATTCGGATATCAGCAAAAGAAGACTTTTAACAATCCAACTTAGAGTAGGAGATAAACAATTGGATAATTTTGTGGAGAATCGAACGGACGATTATGATTATGATGATGCCGATTATTCCTTAGTGAGCATCTCTCTTGATAATACTTCTAAATCTATTCAACAAATGTTATGGTTAGAAACCGAAAAACTATATAGATCAGCAGTTAAGAAGTATGAATTTTTAAAAACCAGTAAATCTTTGTTGGTTGATAAAGAGGATAAATCGCCAAATTATTCGGATGCTCCTGTATCAACGTACTATGAAAAACCTATCGAAATTGCTGATTGGAACACCATCAAACAAGAATGGGAACAAAAAGTAAAATCCTACAGTCAGTTGTTTTTACAAGAGAAAAATATCAATCACGGAAATGTACGATTTTCATTTGTTATCAATCGTAAATATTTTGTCAATAATGAGGGAACAGCTGTTGTCCAAAATTATATATCAACACGTTTGTATGCTTCAGGAAAAACACAGGCTGATGACGGGATGTTATTACCCATGTACATTAGTTATTTCGCTCATTTGCCTGCGGGACTACCTTCTGATAAAAAAATCATGGAAGATATAGAAAATATGATTAAGAAGTTACACACATTGCGTACAGCTCCGGTAGTAGATGCGTATACGGGACCTGCTATTTTATCAAACAATGCTTCGGGTGTTTTCTTTCATGAAATCTTTGGACACAGGGTAGAGGGATATAGACTTAAAAATGAATCTGATGCACAAACTTTTAAAAAGAAAGTCAATCAGAACGTTTTACATACGGATATTTCAATTGTATTTGATCCTACTATTAAAGAGTATAACACTATACCTTTAAACGGCAGTTATGTATATGATGATGAGGGTGTCAAGTCTCAAAAAGTCAATGTGGTAGAAAAAGGAATTTTAAAGAATTTCTTAATGACACGTACTCCAATAGATGGTTTCCCGAAATCTAATGGACATGCTAGAGCATCTATAGGGCAGCAAGTGGTTTCGCGTCAGTCTAATTTGATTGTAGAAACTAAAAAACCATACACTGATGTGCAGTTAAGGCAAATGTTAATACAAGAAGCTAAAAAACAAGGTAAGGAATATGGATATTGGTTTGAACAGGTTCAAGGTGGATTTACATTAACAGGTCGTTGGTTACCAAATTCTTTCAATGTTACCCCTATTGAAGTGTATCGTGTTTATGTTGATGGTCGTCCCGATGAATTGGTAAGAGGTGTAGATTTAGTGGGTACACCTTTAGCTATATTTTCACAAATAGAAGCTGTTGGGAATAATTACGGTGCTTTCCATGGTGTTTGTGGTGCAGAATCGGGAAGGGTAGAGGTTAGCTGTTGCTCACCGGCTGTTTTTGTGAAACAAATTGAAACACAGCGAAAGGAAAAAAATCAAGACATAGCTCCTATTCTCGATAGGCCTTACGAAGAAACAGTCCCTCCAATGGATAATTTTACTGATTTGGCATTCAAAGCAATGAAAGTTGAAATCGACAGAAATATGGGTCTAAAATTAGATACGTTAAAAAAGCCTTATTACATCAGTTATATGATAGCAGATGGAAAATTCATTGAAGTAAATAGTTCGTTAGGAGGTATTATTAGTTCGATGGAACAACCGTTAAGAAATCATCATGCCATGGTATTGGTAGGAGATAATAATCGAAATAATTTGAATTTCAGTAAAAATGATTTTGATTTTTTATTAGATGGTTTTAGTACTATTGAAATACCGATTGAAAACGATTATAATGTTATGCGAACCTGTTTATGGAATTCTTCCGATGAATTGTATAAAAAAGCCGTTCAAGAAATTGAAGAGAAAAATACGGCAATACAACAGCAAAATATTTCGGAAGAAGAATTAAATTTGCCTGATTTTTCTAAAGTTCCTATTCAAACAATGTTAATAGAAACTCCGAAGGAAAATATTAGCAAACAAATTGTAGAACAATTATCAACAGAATTATCTATTGTTTTAATCGATTATCCGTTTCTTATCAAGTCTAATGTTACTATTTCTGACATTCAAGCGGATGTTTTGTATTTAAACGGTGAAGGCATGCAATATAAACAAACCTTATCATTGGTGCATGTATCGGTTACTGCCGTTACGAAATCTGATGACGGGGAAATATTAAGTGATAATCTGCATTTGTATAGGCATACATTTAGTCAATTGCCGGATAAAGAAAAGATAAAAGAACAAATACGTGAAATGGCGATTCGATTAGAGAAGATGCGAAAAGCTCCCGTTCAAGACGATATATATAAAGGAATGGTTATGTTTGAAGGAGATGCGGTTGGAGATTTGATTAGTAAATCGTTTTTTAGTTCCGGTAATGGCTTGCTTTCAAAGCGAAAAAAAATAAATGGAGAGTCTTCTTCTATTGATATATTTTCTTTATTAGGAGGAAGTTCGGATGAAAATAAATATGAAGATATGATTAATAAGCAGGTTATTGATCCTGCTATTTCTATCACAGCCATTAATACAAGAGAAACATTTAACGGCATTCCCTTAATAGGTTCGTATAAAGTAGATGCAGAAGGCGTTAGTGCGAAAGATAATCTGCCATTGATTAAAAATGGAGTATTAATCACGTTACTAAATGATCGTATACCTTCTCAAAAAATCAGAGAATCAAATGCTCATAAGCGTTTTAATTTAACAAAAGATGTATTGTCTCCAAGCTTGGGACCGGGAGTTATAGAGGTAACTGCTAGTAAAACGATGAGTAAGGATAAAATGAAAAAACAGCTGCTAAGTATGGCAAAAAAACAATCTGATACTTATGCATACATTATACGAAAAATTGATGCTAATGTAGTGGGATTTACTGATGTTTCATCCTTTTTATTAGGCTTAACATCAGGGTCGAATGCGGTTAAAATTGCCTTGATTTATAGAGTGTCGGTAGCAGATGGAACAGAAACTTTAGTTCGCATGGCAAGTATGTCGGAATTAACAATGGATAATTTCAAAGAAGTAATTGCCGTTTCCAGTGAACAACAAGCTATAAATATGTTATTGAATTGTTCCTCAGGAGGAGTGATTTCAAAGCTGTTTTCTGCAGCAAGTTCAGGCATCCCCTGCAGTTTTATTCTTCCGGAAGCAATTATATTATCAGACATTGAAATAAAGAAAGATAAAAATGTAATATTACAAAAAGAGTATATTACACCCAATCCTTTGACTGAATAATAACATAAACACTAAGATAGCAAAACGGATAACAATCATTGTTATCCGTTTTTTATATACTATTTGTTAAAATAACATTAACACATAGAGATAGAATTAAAAATTAAGTAATTTTGCTTATAATTAAAAAGGAAGAAAAAAATATTGTATGTCCGTCAATCAAAGTCCATTAGTATTAGGTTATGGTAATATAGGGAAATTGTTATGGCAGTATTCCATTCCATCTATCATAGCTATGGTTGCCACATCCCTTTATAATATTATTGATAGTATTTTTATTGGACATGGGGTTGGCGCGATGGCAATATCCGGACTTGCCATTACATTTCCATTTATGAATTTGGGAGCTGCTTTCGGTTCCTTAATAGGGGTTGGTGGGGCAGCCATTATGTCGGTGCGTTTGGGTGCCAAAGATAAACGCAGTGCAGAGGAAATTCTTGGTAATGTAGTGTTGTTAAATGTTATCAGCGGCTTGTTTTTTTCTGCTTCCTGTTTGATTTTCTTAGACCCCATACTGCTTTTTTTTGGAGCCAGTGATGCTACCATACCTTACGCTCGTTCTTTTATGGAAGTCTTACTTTATGGTAATATTATTACGCACTTGTACTTTGGCTTAAATGGATTAATACGTTCTTCAGGGTATCCACGTAAAGCCATGATTACAGTATTGATATCTGTTGTAGTTAATTTACTGTTAGCTCCCTTGTTTATTTTTGTATTTAAATGGGGAATAACCGGTGCTGCTTTGGCGACATTGTTAGCACAATTTTCGGCATTCATCTTTGAATTGTTTCACTTTTTTAATAAAAACAGTTACATACGTTTTTCATCTGATATTTTTAAACTGAAAAAAAATATTGTCTATGATATCATCTCCATTGGTATTGCTCCCTTCTTGTTGAATGCTTGTGCTTCATTTATTGTTATTATTATTAACCGAAAACTATTATTTTATGGAGGTGATTTAGCGGTGGGGGCTTTTGGAATTGTTAATCGTTTGGCCATGCTCTTTATCATGATAGTCCTTGGATTGACGCAAGGTATGCAACCTATTGTAGGGTATAATTTCGGTGCTAAACAATATGACAGAGTGCTTAAGACCTTTAAATATACTGTTTTTTTTGCAGTTGGTATCACCAGTTTAGGTTTCCTTTTGGGAGAGTTATTCCCAAGGTATATGGTCTCGCTTTTTACTTCTGATAGAGAATTAATACGTTTATCAAAAGAAGGCTTACAAATTTCTATGGTAGTTTTTCCTGTAGTTGGATTTCAAATGGTAGTAAGTCAGTTTTTTCAATCTATTGGGAAAGCCAAACAAGCAGTTTTTTTATCAGTATCGCGTCAAATGTTGTTTTTGTTGCCGGTTTTGTTCATTCTACCAATTTTTTTCGGGTCAATAGGAGTGTGGTTGAGTTTACCCCTTTCCGACTTTTTAGCTAGTGCAGTAGCGCTGGTTTTAATTATAAAGCAATTGAATACATTTAAAAAATAAAATAAAGATGGAAAATATAAACGTAAAATTTATCATCAATATTGGCCGTCAGGTAGGTTCAGGAGGTATAGAAATCGGCAAAATGCTTGCTGATAGTTTTCATATTGCTTTTTACGATAAATCATTACTTGAATTGGCCGCCAAAGAAACCGGATTAGATGCAAAGTATTTTGAAAAAGCAGATGAAAAACCTACTAATAAATTTCTGTTTGCACTGGCAAATAATGACACGAACGTAAATTATGAAAATTTTTTAAGTAGAGATGAATTGTTTAAATTTCAAGCCAATGTAATACGAAGAATTGCTTCCGAAAAGTCTTGTGTGATTGTAGGTCGTACTTCCGATTATATACTACGTGATTTCGAGAATTGTTTTAATTTTTTCATTCATTCCCCTATGGATAAAAGAGTAGAGGAAATTATGAAACAAGAAAATATGTCGGAAAATAATGCTATCCATTTGATAAATAAAGTAGATAAGAAAAGAGCTAACTATTATAATTATTATACAAATAAAATCTGGGGAAATGCTTCTTCTTATCATTTGTCGGTTGATTCTTCAGTGTTGGGATGGGAAGGAACAGCAGACTTATTAAAAACATTTATAGAATCTAAATTGTTAACAACTAAATAATTTCTTATGATTATAAAAAAAATATTATTATTAGTAGTATGCCTTTTTTTATTGCATACCGTATTTTCTCAAGATCTTGTTCAATGGGGGATTAAGTTCGGTTTTGATGTCCCAACCAATACCAAAGATTTTAATGCAGATTTAGCATATAAGAAAACTATCAATTATAATGTGGGCTTGCAATTGCGAGTAGGTGAGCGTTGGTTCGGACAAACAGGAGTAGAATATCATATAAATAAATGTTCCCTCTTATGGCAAGATACTTCTCATCAAGACATGGAGTTGGGATATCTGTCTATTCCTTTGCAAGCCGGATTCCATATTATTCAAAGTGAAAAAGTCGCTTTTCGTGCTATGCTGGGAGTGCAATACCGAGCCTTGGTGCGTTTGTCGAAAAATGATATTGGTATAGAAAACAAGCATTTTAATATTCATAATTTTGATTTTATTGGCGGTTTGGGTTTAGATATCTATTCCTTTACACTTGATTTTGGCTATAGAAAAACAGTAAATCCGATTATGCCTAATTCCAAACACTATAGAGATATGTTTATCATGTCTGTGGGGCTGATTTTTTAAACAGATAAACTTTTGTATTGATTTTTATTCTTATAAAGCAATCCTCTCATAGACAAATCATAAATAACAGAATATTAGAATACTACTAATTATTTTTTTATGAACAATCTGCCTATTTTATCTTGAAAATTTCATTGTATATTAAAAAAATGTTTACTTTTGCAAAGAAGTAATGTCTTTTTGATAAGATTGGCATTCAGATATTTCATAGATTTTAAAAAGAAAGAGAAAAAAATAATAAAAAATGAGCTTGGAACACAGTGAACAAGAGATTATCAGGAGAGAGAAATTAAAAGCATTTGAAACGATGGGTATAAATGCATACCCTGCTGACGAATATCCGGTAAATGCTTATTCTATGGATATACTTAAAAATTTTGAAACGCATCCCGAATTTTATCAAGAAGTATGTGTTGCCGGAAGGATAATGAGTCAACGCATCATGGGAGCCGTATCTTTTTATGAATTGCAAGATGCATATGGTCGTATACAAGTATATACTAAAAGAGATGAAATTTGTCCGGATGAAGATAAAGGTTTATATAATTTAGTATATAAAAAATTGGATATCGGGGATATAATTGGAGTGAAAGGTTTTGTTTTCATTACACAAATGGGAGAGATTACGATTCATGTAAAAGAATTTACATTGCTTTCCAAATCATTACGCCCATTACCTATTGTAAAACAAACGGAAGAAAAAACCTACGATGCTTTTACCGACCCGGAACAACGTTATCGTATGCGTTATTTGGATTTGATTGTGAATCCACATGTTAAGGAAACTTTCATACAGCGTACAAAAATCATCAATGAAATAAGAAATTATTACAACGAACAAGGTTATCTTGAAGTTGAAACGCCAGTATTGCAATCAATACCCGGTGGTGCAGCTGCTCGTCCTTTTGTTACACATCACAATGCGTTAGATATTCCTTTGTATTTACGTATTGCCAATGAATTATATTTGAAACGTTTAATAGTAGGAGGCTTTGATGGTGTGTATGAATTCAGTCGGAATTTTCGAAATGAAGGGATGGATAGGACACACAACCCTGAATTTACCTGCATGGAGTTATATGTTGCCTATAAAGATTATCAATGGATGATGCATTCCGTTGAAGTTTTAATAGAACGTATTTCTGTAGCATTGCATGGTACCACTAAAATACAAGTAGGTGATGCTGTTATTGATTTCAAAACTCCTTTTGTCCGGGTAAGTATTTTAGATGCAATACATCAACATACGGGTTTTGATGTGAGTACTATGAATGAAAATCAATTGCGCGAAGTTTGTACGCAATTGAAGATAGAAACCGATGAAAGTATGGGAGTAGGGAAGTTAATCGATGAAATTTTCAGTGAAACGTGTGAACATCATTATATCCAACCTACTTTTATCATGGATTATCCCATAGAAATGTCACCTTTGTGTAAGCGTCATCGTAAAAATCCGAGACTTACCGAACGTTTTGAATTAATGGTAAATGGTAAAGAGTTGGCAAATGCTTATTCCGAATTAAATGATCCTATCGATCAACGCAATCGCTTTGAAGAACAATTGCGTTTGTTGGAAAAAGGAGATGATGAAGCCATGTTTATCGATCAGGACTTTTTACGCGCCTTGGAATTCGGGATGCCTCCAACATCCGGTGTGGGTATAGGTATTGATCGTTTGGTAATGTTTATGACGAATTCACCATCTATTCAGGACGTTTTGTTGTTTCCACAAATGAAACCGGAAAAGCAAATAGTAATAGCCAAAGACGAAGAATTTGAAAAAATAGGAGTTCCTAAAGCATGGATAGCAGCAATCAGACAATTAGGAATACAAACCATTGCTGATTTAAAAGCAGCAAGCGACACCAAACTTTTCAATGATTTAAATGGACTGAGAAAAAAAATGAAGTTAGAAGTTGCTGCTTTGCAATTAGATGAAGTAAAAGAATGGTTAAAAGTATAAATACAAATAAAAAATGGCAAAAGAAGTAACACAGAAACAAAAACGAATTATACTTCCCGAGATTGACATGCAAGGAAGGGTGCTGCCTCAAGCCATCGAATTTGAAGAAGCGGTTTTAGGTGCCATGATGTTGGAACAAAATGCTGCCGTGAGTGTTATCGATATGTTGCATGAGGAGATGTTCTATAAAGAATCTCATCAAAAAATCTATAAAGCCATTAAACAAGTTTTCCTTGCCAGCGACCCGGTTGATTTATTATCTGTTGCCAATCGCTTGCGTAAAAATGGAGATTTGGATGCTATAGGAGGGGCTTATTATTTGTCGTCTCTCACTAATCGTGTGGTTTCTTCTGCCAATATAGAATACCATGCGCGCATTGTCTCCGAAAAATATATTCAACGAAAATTGATTGCTGTTTCAACCGAAACCATACATGATGCCTATGATCACAGTTTGGATGTTCTTGAAATGTTGGATAAAGCAGAAAAAAATCTTTTTGACATTGCCGAACAAAATTTCAGAAGGGATTCCCGTACGATGCCCGATCTAATCAGAGAAGTACTTGCCGATTTGCAAGCTATTAAGACCTCGGATAAAAAATTACGAGGACTTCCTTCCGGCTTTACGGAATTAGATAGAGTTACCAACGGCTGGCAAAAGGCAAATCTCATTATTTTGGCTGCCCGTCCCGGTATGGGAAAAACTGCTTTTGTGCTTTCTATGGCTCGACACATTGCTATCGATCAACAAAAACCAATTGCTTTCTTTTCTCTTGAAATGTCAGCTTCCGACTTGGCTTTACGTCTTATCTCTGCTGAATCAGGATTTTATCAAAATCAATTGAAAAGAGGTGATTTAAATGATGATGATTGGCGTGTTTTGGTAAATAAAATGACAGAACTTGAAAATGCCAAATTATTAATTGATGATACAGCCGCTTTATCCATATTTGAATTGAGGGCCAAATGCCGTAGATTTAAACAACAATATGATATACAAGGTGTAATAGTTGATTATCTTCAATTGATGTCTTCCGGTTTAGATATTAAAGGAATGAACAGAGAGCAAGAGATAAGTAATATATCACGTTCATTAAAAGCTCTATCCAAAGAATTAGATATTCCTGTTATAGCCTTATCGCAATTAAATCGTTCGGTAGAATCTCGTTCTTCTCAATCAAAACGACCTCAATTGTCCGACTTACGTGAATCCGGAGCTATAGAACAAGATGCCGATTTGGTATTATTTATCTATCGTCCTGATTATTATAAAATTGATACTTTTGAAGACGGTTCTCCGGCTAAAGGCCTGGCTGAAATAATGATAGCTAAACATAGAAACGGTGCATTAAAAGATGTAAAATTACGTTTTACGCCTGATTATGCAAAGTTTAGTGATTTGAACGATTTTGATAATTTTAAGCCTATTTCTTCATTATCAACAAATACTACTTTAGATAATTTTAATACGATTCCATCCAGAATAAACGATGACATTGGATTGACACTACCTCCCACAGAACAAACAATGTATCCTACGGATGATGAAGACCCGTTTTAGTATGAATATTAATTAAAAAAAAAAAATTATGATACATATCAATGATTTTGATTTTAAGGATAAAAAAGTTTTAGTACGTGTTGATTATAATGTACCTTTG
The DNA here is from genome assembly GCA_017994425.1 of Bacteroidales bacterium. Lineage (GTDB taxonomy): Bacteria > Bacteroidota > Bacteroidia > Bacteroidales > WCHB1-69 > UBA5266. Next base: position 25,922 of record JAGOKS010000014.1, read on the forward strand.
AATGATAAATTTGAAATAGAAGATACCACTCGTATTGATGCTTCATTGAGAACCATTAACAAAATATTGCTTGGTGGAGGAGCTGTTATTCTTTTGTCTCATTTAGGACGTCCGGAAGGGGTAGAAGCGAGGTATTCACTCGAACATGTACTTCCTTATTTACAGAAAAAAGTAGATGTGAAAGTGTTTTTTGCTGAAGATTGTTTAGGAGAAGAAGCACAACGTCTTGTAGATGCATTGCCACCGCGTAAAATATTGTTGTTGGAAAATCTGCGTTTTCACGAAGAAGAAATGAAAGGAGATGTTGATTTTGCAAAAAAATTAGCTTCCTATGGCAATGTATATGTAAATGATGCTTTTTCGGCAGCACACCGTGAACATGCTTCTACTGCTGTTATTGCTCGCTTTTTTCCGAAAAATAAAATGTTCGGTTTTCTGATGCAAGAGGAAATAGATAACTTAAACAAAGTTATGTTAAATCCTAAACATCCGTTTACTGCTGTTTTGGGAGGGTCTAAAATCTCAACCAAAATTGACATTATCAATCATTTACTTTCAAAAGTAGATAATATTATTCTTGGTGGCGGAATGAATTACACCTTGCATAAAGCCATGGGTGGAGATATAGGTTCTTCTCTCTATGAAGAAAATATGATTCCTGTTGCGAAAGAAATTCTTAAAAAAGCAAAAGATTTTGATGTTAATATATATATCTCTGTTGATTCAGTTACTGCCAATAAATTCGCTAACGATGCCATACGAAGAATTTATGATACGTCGGAAATACCGGATGATATGGAAGGAATGGATATTGGACCGGAAAGTTGTGTTAAATATAGGGATATTATTTTGAAGTCTGAAACTATCCTATGGAATGGTCCTCTTGGTGTGTTTGAATTTGATAATTTCAGTAATGGTACCTATATGATAGCCGATGCTATTGTAAGAGCTAGTGAAAAAGGAGCTTTTTCATTAGTAGGAGGTGGTGATACTATTTCGTCAATTAATAAATTCAAATTGGCAGAAAAATTTAATTATGTCTCTACCGCGGGGGGTGCTATGCTGGAATTCTGTGAAGGAAGAGAATTACCCGGCATTAAAAGTATTTTAGATAATAATCAATAATATTTTATTAATTATGAAACATCTTATAGCTCCGTCGTTATTATCAGCTGATTTTGGCAATCTGCAACGTGATATTGAAATGATAAACGAAAGTAAAGCCGACTGGTTTCACTTAGATATTATGGATGGTAATTTTGTTCCTAATTTATCCATCGGCTTTCCGGTATTAAAAGTCATTGCACAACATGCAACAAAGCCCTTAGATATCCATTTAATGATACAAAATCCGGATTTTTATATCGAGCGTTTTTGTAGCGAAGCCAAAGCATCGATTCTAACGGTTCATTATGAAGCTTGTACGCATTTGCATAGGAGTTTGCAAAGCATAAAAAAAATGAAAGTTAAAACCGGTGTCTCTCTCAATCCTCATACTCCGGTGGATGTATTGGAAGATATCCTCTGTGAGACAGATGTTGTTTTATTAATGTCGGTAAATCCCGGATTCGGCGGACAAAAATTTATAGAAAATACCTATCGCAAGATTGAAAAATTAAAGGCAATGATACATGCCCAAGGTCTGAAAACATTAATTGAAGTTGATGGTGGTGTTGATTTAACGAATTATAAAAAATTATTGGCTGCCGGTGCCGATGTTTTAGTATGCGGGTATGCTGTTTTTAGTTCGGATAATCCTTTGCAAACCATAGAAATGTTATCACTTATCTAAAGCAATGTTTAATCGAATTTGGTTCTATAAAATACTATTGATAGCTTGTTTGTTTTCAAACACACTTCCTCTGTTTGCTCAAATTACAGATTCACAAAAAGCAGCTCTTGATGAAAAAAATAAAGGCTTTGACTTTTATTTTAATTGCGGAATGTATATCGGGAATAAATTTACTGCGAATTATTACAATGGTATTTCCAATCCTTCTGAAGTTAGTATATATAGGGTAGTTGATAATACTTATTATAGGGAAGAAATAAAAAACTTAATAGAAGAACGTCAGGATGTGATTATGGATGAGAGTGGAATTGCTCTTGATAATATTGAAACAAAAATGCGTTACAATATGTCGTTTATCTTTGGATTTGGATTGATATATCACTTTAACAGGAATCTATCATTGACCTTATCCTTTAGCCAGGCCAGATTGACAACCATAGGAGGCGTTACATTTACTTATAATTCCGGTGTGCCCGGTAACGAACGTCCTCAGATTTTAGTATATAATGTGATTGGTAAGGAGTTGCGGAATTTTTTTGAAATAGGAACACGATATACTATTTATGCTAATGAAAAAGTATTGCCTTTTTTTGAACTTGCCGCACAATTAAATAGTCTTAAAGTGAAAAGTGCAGATTTAGTGATTGAAGATCAACCTTTTTCTATGATGGATATCTATGCAGGACAAACCTATGTTCCTAACAGCGGATTAACAGAAATTAATCCGTATTTGGGAGGGGTAGGTGGAGGTATTGTAGGTGGATTCGGAATACGTATTCCTTTTACTAAAACGGTTGCTTTAGAACCAATTATTCAACTGCAATACACATTTATGAATTTAAAAGTTTATGACGAAAAGAAAATGATGCCGAATTATAATTTCATGGTTCGTTTGATTGTTGGGGATGAAATATTTGCTAAAAAATAATGAGAAAAATAGTAGTTTTTTCTATGTTCTTACTATGTTTTGCATGTATATCAGTGCAAAGTCAAAGCAATACATATGTTTTTCAAAAAGAACTATCTCAAAAAGGAAAATTGTTAAAAGCAGATGTATTAGGCAATGTGTATCTTTCGGATGGAAGCGTTATCTATAAATATGATAATCAACTTAACTTTCAGTATTCTTTTGCTGATTTTTCTCTTGGTAAAATTCATTCTTTTGACGTGAGCAATCCCATGAAAATTATGGTTTTTTTCGGAGAGCTTATGCAATTATCTTTTTTAAATAATACGCTTTCAATACAAAATACATTATTTTTGCTGAGAGATTTACAGTTTGTTCAGCCTACGCAAGTATGTTTGTCCTATGATAATGGTTTTTGGGTTTATGACGAGATGAAAGATCGTTTGGTGCGTTATGATGCAAATACAATTAAAGTTAATGAAAGCCAAATTCTTACTAATGTTATTGGAGAAAAAATCTATCCAAATAGCATGCAAGAAGTAGGTGGACTATATTTGATTTTGAATAGTCCGAAAATAGGTTTTATTATCTTCGATAAATACGGAACATATCTAAAACGAATTCCTATTACAGATGTATCCTATTTCAATGTTTGGAATGGACAATTAGTGTTCGTAAAGAATAATTCGATACAAGTCTTAAACATTGAAACAGTAGACATACAATCCTATATTTTGCCCGATGCTGATGCAGAACAAGTCATAATTAATGGCAAGCAACTTATTATTCTTACAGCCAAAGGCATGGTAAAAATGTATTTTATTCCCAATTAATAAAATGAGTTCAGAACTCAGAAAAAGTTGCTTTATACTTTATTTCAATATTTTATCAACAATAGTAATCGCTTCTTTGGCAGCTTTCACATCGTGTACTCTAAGTATGTTTGCATGATGCAATAAAGCGTAAGTGTGAGCCACTGTACTGGCGTTTAGGGCTTCTTGTGGGGTTATATGTAAGAGTTTCCAAAACATTGATTTGCGTGATACAGCAACTAATAAAGGACAATCCAACATTTTAAAAGTTTCTATATTGTGAAGTAATTCATAATTTTGTTCTATTGTTTTTCCAAAGCCGAAGCCTACATCAATGATAACATCGGAAACATTCAAGGCGTACAGGGTTTCCAATCGTTGACTGAGGTAGTAGAAAATATCTTTTACTACATCATTATAGCTTGTATATTGTTGCATTACTGCCGGTTTTCCACTGGTATGCATCATAATATATGGCACTTTAAGGCTTGCTACGGTAGGAAACATAGTGTTATCGAATTCCCCTCCGGAAATATCATTGATGATACAAGCACCTAAATCAACAGCTTCACGCGCAACAGCAGCTCGCCAGGTGTCAACAGAAATGATGGCAGTAGGGAAATGTTTCACAACTTCGCTAACTACTTCTTTTATGCGTTTTAATTCTTCTTCTTCCGATAAATCAATGGCTGCAGGACGCGTAGACATAACGCCTATATCAATGATGTCCGCTTGTTCCATCAACATGGTTTCAACTCTGGCAAGATATTTTTTTTTATCACCAAAATAATAAGCTCCATCATAAAAAGAATCTTCGGTATAATTTAAAATGCCCATTATCAAGGGTTTTTCCAATGATAATAAACGTCCGTTGCAATTGATTGACGGTAGCATTTTATTTTTTATGGTTAATTTTATAGTCTTTGGCTGCTTTTACAAAATGTTCAAATAAAGGATGATGCCTTTCAACTGTACTTTTATATTCAGGATGAAATTGTACACCAACAAAAAATGGATGATCGGGTATTTCAATAATTTCCACAAGATTTTGATTTCGGTTCATGCCCGTAGCTATCATACCATGACTTTCAAATTCGTTCAAGAATTTATTGTTAAATTCATAGCGATGTCTATGGCGTTCTATGATATGGGTTTGATTATAAATTTTATGAACTAAACTATCTTGTTTTAATTCGCAGGGATAAGCACCTAAACGCATGGTTCCGCCTATACCGGAAATTTTCTTTTGTTCTTCCATTAAATCAATAACAGGATGTTTTGTCAGAGGATTCATTTCTGTTGAGTGGGCATCTTTATAACCTAAAACATTGCGTGCAAACTCAACCACAGCACATTGCATTCCCAAACAAATTCCTAAAAAAGGAATATTATGTATTCTGGCATACGATATGGCTACTATTTTTCCTTCAATACCTCTTTCTCCAAAACCGGGAGCTACCAAAATACCATGTAGGTGTTTGATTTTATCTTCTACGTTGTTAGCATCTATTTCTTCCGAATGTATGTATTCTAATTTTACTTTGCATTCATTGGCAACGCCACCATGTATGAATGATTCGCTAATCGATTTATAAGCATCATGAAGTTCTACATATTTTCCTATTAAACCGATAGTTAATGTGCTTTTTGGAAATTTCAGTTTACGTAAAAATTCTTTCCAATAGTTTAATTCAGGCTCTTTTGCAATGGGCATATGGGTTAAATTCAAAACTTCACGATCCAATCCTTCCTGTTGCATCAATAAGGGAATGTCGTAAATAGATTCTGCATCTATGGATTGCATTACACAATTTGGCTTTACGTTGCAAAACAAAGCAATTTTTCTTCGTAAAATATCATTTAATGCATATTCTGTGCGGCAAACAATAATATCGGGTTGTACTCCTTGCTCAAGCAGCGTTTTCACAGAATGTTGAGTGGGTTTGGTTTTCAATTCTCCGGTGGCTTTAAGGTAAGGAACCAATGTAAGATGAATGGATACGCATCTGGACCCTAATTCCCAGCGTAGTTGACGGATAGCTTCGATAAAAGGAAATGATTCTATATCACCGACCGTTCCTCCAATTTCTGTTATCACGAAGTCATAATTGCCACTATCACCTAATAATTTTATATGAGTTTGAATTTCATCGGTAATGTGTGGTATTACCTGTACGGTTTGACCTAAAAAATCACCTCTCCGTTCTTTTTCAATCACATCCTTATAAATACGTCCCGTTGTGATATTGTTTGCCTGTGAGGTAGGCACATTTAAAAAACGCTCATAATGGCCTAAATCTAAGTCTGTTTCGGCTCCATCTTCGGTAACATAACATTCTCCATGTTCGTAGGGATTTAAAGTGCCCGGGTCAATGTTAATATATGGATCCAATTTTTGAATAGTAACTTTATATCCTCGAGCTTTGAGCAAAGTAGCCAAAGAAGATGAAATAATGCCTTTTCCTAAAGATGAGGTAACGCCTCCCGTAACAAAAATATATTGCGTTTCCATTTATATTAACAATTAAAATTTTAAAAAGCAAAAGTACTAAATTATGCATTACAAAATAAATATAAAAAAATATTTTTCATTAATTAAAAGCTTCTTTTTAAAGAAAGAATGATAAAAAAAATATTTTATAAATAAGTAAAATATAATAAAAATTATTATATTTGTATGCGTTTTTAAAATAATATAATTTAAGGTAATGCTTTGTTTTAGAATAAATCAAATAGTTAAAATTGAAAATTATAATTAAATAAATCCAAAAATCATGAAATCGAAGTCTTTATTCTATCTGCCGTTTATTGTTTTATTTGCGGGTGTATCGCTCAGTAGTTATTCAACTCCTTCGGGAACCTTAAAAATTCTTGCTTCGGGAACAAGTTCAACGCCCCCTTATAATAATTGGATATGTGGAATAGGTGTTCCTTCGGAAACCTATAGCATTACAGCGGCGGACTTATCAACCCTTATGTCTCAAAATGCCTATAAATTGAGCCTTAACTATGATACTATTGTGATTTCGGGAAGTGTAGTTTTAGATTTCAGTTCTTCTGCTTCCGATGTTTATCTGGCACTTCGCACAAACAATTATGAACAAGGGGTTATTACTTTTGATTCCAATGCTTCACTACAATTGATTGCCGCTAGTAACAAAAAATCAGTAATTAGTCTTTCTGCAGGGCAAATGCTTAATTTTCTTCAAGTAAAAGCCGATACGATTAAAATCATGGATGTAAATCAGGGATATCAGCGCATTGAAATGAATGGTTTTAAAAACTGGATACAAGCAGATATTGATTCATTAATAAGCAGAGCTTCACATAAAGGCTATGATATTGCAGAAAAAGCTTCCGGTGGATATAAAGTCAATGATTTTACATATAATACATTATTTGAAGCTGATAGTGGTGTTTTTTCTATGACGGCACAACAAAACTTTTTGAACGGTGCCGGTATCGGATTTAAAAACATGGATAGAGATGGCACCCTTGCCGGTATCCCTTTAGGGGCTTTTCCTTCCGATACTTTTTATGTGGATCTTAGCAATGCCGATGGATTGCGTTTTAAAGTGAATGTGAATGGTAATGCGGAAAAACTTAGCATTGCCATTTCCAATTGCGCTACCATGGTCTTTGAATATTATTTATATGACATTCCTTTTACTGCAGTCGATAAAGATGGATATATGACAGTGCCACTTGCTTTGTTTCAAAAGGAATTCTGGAGCGGAAACTGGGATTTAACAAAACCCATAGTTTTTATTATTGAGATTATGAATATTACAAATGGAACAAAAGTGTCTTTCAGCGATATACATGCTTATAAGCTGCAAGATAAAACGAATGGTTTTGTTCAACTCGGTAATATGGTTGCCAATGGATTTCTGGAAATTCTTAGCACGGGTAATGTACATCAAGAAAAAGGCACAAGTCTTTTAGCTAAAAACAAAACAAGAATACAAGCCAACGGCAATATCATTCTATTCAATAATGATAATACTTTCTGTGATGATGTCTTTTTAAAAGCAAATTATATGTATGTAGAAATGGATTCCAATACAATTATGAAAGATTCCATTCATTTCTATTTCAATGGACTGCCAAATTATACTATTAGCGATGTAGTTGTAAATGATATTAGTAAAGGTGCTTTGAATACTTATTCACTCCCTGTAAAAACACAAGCAACCCATAGGGTGGAAGTTATGTTCACTTCTCAGATTATTAGCTTTACAATTACTGGAGATAGGGATGTGTGCTTACAGGAAGGTGGTATTCTCACGGCGAATGGAAATGTGGATGGATATACCTGGCTATACGACGGAGAAATCATTTCACATATGTATGAAATAATGCTTCCTGATACTTTCCCTTTAGGTACGTATCGTTATTTTCTTACAGCAGAAAGGACGTATAATAGCTTACATTATACATTGACAAAAAGTGTTTTGATACGTGTTCATGCTCCGATTTCTCAACACGAAATTGCAAGCATTTGCCAAAATGAACTTCCTTATACTTGGCGAGATACAATTTTTGATACAGGAACAATTACCGGAAATTATGTTTTTAATCGTTCTACGGTGTATGGATGTGATAGTATCGTAGATTTAACATTGACGGTCTACGATAGTTATGAAGTAATTGAAGAACTTCAGCTGTGTGAAACGGATTTACCGTATACCTGGCATGATACAGTCTTTGAAACAGGAAGTCATAGCGATACAATTGTTTTTTACCGTACTACTGAAAGAGGGTGTGATAGTGTTGTAAGCCTGGCATTAACAATTATTCCTTCCTTGCCTGAGACAATAGGTCCTATGGTAGGTGATACCTTAATTAGTGCAGGTGGTGAATATACTTATTCCATTACGGCTGTTGATGGCGTAGCTTTTTATCATTGGGTGGTAGAAGATACATTCCCCGGTCAAAATAAATACATAACAATCGACACACTTACTATTGATACTTTCTTTATTTTGAAGCATCCTAACTGTGATTATGTAATCTCAGTCAATGCAATTAACGATTGTGATTCTTCTGAAGCAACAACACTCTTTGTACGTTTAGTGGGATCCGTAAACGAAGTAAGTGCTGATTTGCTACTGAAACTATTCCCAAATCCGACGAATAATGCTTTGCAGATTAAAAGTGACAACTTTCAAGTAAATGAAGTATTATTGTATGATATAATGGGAAAAGAATTAAAACATTTTATCGTAAATGCTACTCATGCTACATTTGATGTGAGTGATTTGCAAGCCGGAATGTATTTTCTTGTTATTACAACAGAAAAGGGGATGATAACGAAAAAAGTCCAAATTGTCAGGTAGTCATTCTAAAGAAACGAATTTAAAAAATAGTTCTACCCTCATAAAAAAAGCCTCCGCATAAGTGGAGACTTTTTTGTTGACCAACTAGGATTCGAACCCAGACAAACAGAACCAGAATCTGTGGTGCTACCGTTACACCATTGGTCAATTTCAGGTTTGCAAAAATAGCTATTTTTTTTTTACGGTAAGTGATTCATTACAAAATTTATCTAAAAATTGATTTTAAGTAGACTGTACATTCTTCGAAAGTTTTAAACGTCTTGTCTTCAGGTATTAAATCAGGAATAACGTCCATTTTACGAAGCATATACATGGGTTGTGGTTGGATAATGGTCATTAGTACGGTTATGCCTTTTTCTTGCATATCCTTGATAGCCGTTTCCATGGCATACAATCCGGATTGATCCATGAAAGTAACTAATTTCATACGGATAATCACTATTTTAACATTATCAGGAATATCATGCATGACTTCTTGAAAGCGTTTGATGGAGCCGAAGAAAATAGGTCCGTTTAAACGTTGAATGTAAATTTGATTGCGTATTTCTTCGGGCATGTCATGTTCGTCATCCCAAGGCGATTCTTTGTCAAAAGTAGTCATGGCTCCGGATTGATATCCGCTTTCTACCAAATCGCTGGCGCGTTTCATGAAGAGTACGCAGGCGATAATCATTCCGATGCCTACTGCAATTAATAAATCTACAAAAACGGTTAACAATAAAACAGTTATTAAGACTACAGCATCTGCTTTAGGAATTTTCAGTAAGTCCTTAAGTCCTTTAAAATCAATAATACCAATACCGACAGTAATCAGAATGCCTGCTAAGACAGACAGAGGGACAAATTTTACGTATCGTCCTAAACCTAAAAGTACTGCCAATAAAAACAAGGAATGTATCATGCCGGATAATTGGGTACGACCGCCGGTTTTTACATTGACAACGGTACGCATGGTAGCGCCTGCACCGGGAATTCCGGCGAAAAATCCGGCAGCCATATTGCCTAAACCTTGACCAATGAGTTCTTTGTTGCTGTTGTGTTTCGTCCGTGTAATGTTATCTGCAACAACTGAAGTCAATAAAGTATCAATACTGCCTAATCCCGCCAAGGTGAGTGCCGGAAGTATGGAGAATTTAATAATATCAAACCAATTAATACCCGTTAATGAAAATTTAGCGAAAAAAGGAAGCGGAAAGCCCGATGGTATTTCTCCTATGGTAAGTTTTGGGTCAAAGCCTATGCCTATAGAAAGCAAGGTAACAAGGATGAGTGCAACCAAAGTAGAAGGTATTTTTTTTGTGATAAGAGGGAAGAAATATATGATGGCAATGCAGGAAGCTCCCATGATAAAGGCAAGTATATCAAATCCTAATTGTAATTTCTCGGGGAAAAGAGTAATCATATCCACAATCAATACCGGTGATTTTAAGCCGAAAAGGGGATACACTTGTTGTAAAATAATAATGATACCGATTCCACTCATGAAGCCGGATAAAACAGGATAGGGGATATAGCGTATGTATTTCCCGAGTTTGATTATACCGAATAAAATTTGAAACAGTCCGCATAAAACACCGGTAATAGACATGATTATAAGTACCATTTCAATACTGTGAGGGGTACTACTTGCCCATATACCCGATATCAAGGTCGCAGTAATAACCGTCATAGGACCGGTAGGACCACTAATCTGTGAGTGAGTGCCTCCAAACAAGGAAGCAAAAAAACCTAACATCATGGCTCCTATAAGCCCTGCCAATGCACCATACGCGCCAATTTCAGGAATGTCTTTGCTGTCAATAACTCCAAATGCTTGAATGCCAAATGCCAATGCCAAAGGTAATGCCACTATTCCGGCAGTTATACCACCAAATAAATCTCCTTTAATGTTTTTTGTAGATATGAAACGCATAGAATAAAATTTTATAATTGAATATTGTTTTAATGACTAATCGTCAAATTTAACATTATTAATGTTGATTATCAGATGTAATAACGTATTTATTCGTTGGTTGCAAACATAGCTTTTTATTTTGAATGTTTCATCTTTAATTTTTAAAAATATTTAAAATATTTCCAAATACAAAGGCATTCCATGGATATTAAAAAAAAACGTACTTTTGCAGCATGTTGAAAAAAATAAAAAAGTATCTGTCGAAATTAACTGTTGAT
>JAGOKS010000084.1 GCA_017994425.1 Bacteroidales bacterium
ATAATTCTAAAACAACTTTTGTCTTAAAAACTGATGTAAACTTTCTTCTTGATTTTTTCATATTTTGACAGATTTTAACGTTTATTTTACGATGTTTTTTTGTTAAGGTTACTGTCCTATTTTTTTAGACCACTATATAATCATTTAGAAGGTGTTGTATTTGAATATTTAAGAGGATTACCAGATTCAGAAGAGTTAATGAGTAAATTGAAAAATGCCTACAACAATTTAAGGGATGTTGAAAACGACTGATAATAATTGCGGAAATTGTCAGGTGTCTCAACAAGACTTGGAAAACTTTCAAAAAATTTCCAATACTAAAATTAAGGACATTACTATTGGCAATAACTCCAACTTACTCATTTATCCTCAAAGTTTTAGCGACTGCGAGGATAGAATTTATGATGAAATTATTTTTTCATTACAAGGTCAAAAGTTGACAACTGGTAATGTTATGGGTTTTGTTGGTATAAATGAAAGCGAACTAACAATTCAGTCCCATTTTGCAAAAGATGAACATGATTACTTTTTGCATTATTTACTTCAAAAGGTTTTTTCATTTAATCTTTTTGAATTAAAGCATCGCTCAAATAAGGAAAACATCTTTGACTTTCTAATTTATCTATTTCCATTTTTCTTAAAAAAAGCATTAGGCCAGGGTTTGTTTAAGGAGTATCAAAAGAAATCATATAATGATGCAAATGTTAGAGGAAATATAGATATAAATTCACATATCCGAAACAATATTCCATTTAACGGCAAAATTGCTTATCGTGTTCGAGAACACAGTTACGATAATAAAATCACTCAATTAGTAAGGCATACAATCGAATTTATCAAAAGGCATAGGTTCGCAAATGGTGTATTAACAAGTAATAATGATATTCAAAGCTGTGTTCTTCAAATAGTTCAAGCAACTCCAACTTACGACTATAATTCAAGAAAATCTGTTATTAATTTGAATCTACGTCCTTTGGTTCATCCATATTTTTCGGAATATAAAGACTTACAGAAAATCTGTTTGCAAATATTGCGCTTTGAAGGTTTGAAGTTTGGAGAAAAAGATGACAAGATTTACGGTTTGCTTTTCGATGGTGCTTGGTTATGGGAGGAATACTTAAACACAGTTTTAAAAGAATGTAATTTTATTCACCCAATGAACAAAGCATCAAAAGGTGCAATCTATTTGTTTGCTGAGCCTAAAGGCTATAAACGTTACCCTGATTTTTGGAAAAATAACTTTATAATAGATGCGAAATATAAAAACCAGTCTGATAGTATTGATAGAAATGATATGAACCAGATTATCTCATATATGTACGTAATGCAAGCGGATTTAGGAGGATTCTTGTATCCGACAAAGCATAAAGACAAATTAGAATGCAAACATATAGGAAAATTAAATGGTTTTGGCGGTTTAGTTAAAACATGGTCGATTCCAATTCCTCAGAAAGCTGATAGTTTTGATAACTTTAGCTCATTAATGTCTGAAAATGAGAATGGACTTAAAGAAATGATAATGAATGAAAAAGCACATAGCGGTAACATCGTGTAAAGTGCATTTGGCGGATAGTGCTAATTTCAAGGGCGTTACACCTAATTTAAACTGTAGCGGTTTGACAGTGAAGTGCTTTGAAATGCCCAACGCTTCATACACCAACCGTTACCGCCAAGTGTAAAACGACCGATACAGCAGACAATTCGCAACATAAAGACAGAAAAAAGAAAACGATAAAATGAACAGCCACGCACAAAATTGCACATTTGCAAGCCCGCACGAGCCAACGCTCAAACCAAAGGCTTGCAAAGTAACTTATTCTTTTACTCCCCCTACCCGATAAAAAAAGGAGCCTGATTAAATACAAGCAGAAGTAAGCGGGTGAATGTAAATCACCCGCTTATATATCGGCGTTTATCCGCCGCATCTGTGTTATCCGCGTGCCGAAATCAATTAAAAATAAAAAAAAAATAAGTCGGAAGTTAGAAGTCGGAAGTCAACGCATTGATAAACTGAGAGCTGATAGCTGACGGCTGATAGCTTTTCAAGTAAGATTTAACCTTTAAATTGGTTTATCTCCCCGTTAGTTGCCAATAAATGGTTCTCTTTTTATAATAAGTAGTATAGGCTTCGAGGAATTGCGTTTGTGCTTGTTGAAGCAGGGTTTGGGCTTCGAGTAGGGTGGATAGGGTGGCGGTGCCGGCTTGATAACAATCGCTTGTTGTTTTAAGGTTTTCTTGCGCGGCTGTAATGGCCGATTCGGCAATTCCTATTTGTAAGTAACTTTCATTTAATTCATTCCATGCTTGTTCGGTTTGCAGATACATCAGTTCAAGGGTGTTTTGATATTCATTGCGGTTGATTTGTTCTTGCAATTTCATTTTTTTAATGGTATGAGCACCTCCCCACCAGTCGCTCAAAGGTAGCGACAGGGTACCGAAAATAACGCCCGTTTGATTGTCGATATCAGTTAAATCGGTATACATATAGGTTGACCCGACGGCAATGGAAGGTAGTTTCTTTCCGATTTCTATTTTTGTTTGTAGCTCGGAAGCTTCGATTTTATATGATAACAGTTTGTTTTCTATGCGTTTGTTGACGGCCTCTTCGGTATTCACATAATAGATCGTAGGGTGTTCCGGTATGGTCAAGCTATCGTACGTAATGTTAAAATCCCTTTCTTTGATGCCGGTATATTGTCGCAGACTGAGGTTAAGCATGCGAATGCCGTTTTCCACTTTTAGGCGGGCAGCGGCCAATTCTTTCTCTTTGAGTTGGATTTTAAGTAAGTCGTTGGTGTGAACCACTCCTGCTTGCACGGCAACACCGGCATCTTTGCTGATACGGGTTAATTGCTCTTGTATGACACGGATGGTTTTTAGTTGTTCTTGCAAATAAACGATTTGCCAGAAATAGTCTTCCACTTTTTGTTTGATTTCATTTTGTGTTAAAATCAATTGCAGCTCTTCGGCTTTGATCCCGATTTTAGCCAATCGATTGCCGTAATAAATCTGTCCGCCGACAAATAAAGGTTGAATGGCTTTGATACCGGCCGAATATCCGTATTGGATAAATGAATAACCGAGATTTGTGTTGAAACGCGGAAAAGTGTATTCGGGGGTTGTGATGTTTATTGTTGGTATGTTGATAGGGTTAACGCTTAATTCCATATTTAGGTTCACTGTTCCCTTTGTGGAACCGTAAAGACCCAAAAGCGAAGCCGAAATCTTTGGAAAGTAGTTGGTAAAGGCTTCTTTTTTGGTTTGCTTGGCCATGTCGATGCTGAGCAATTTGTTTTTGATATCAACATTGTGTTGCAAAGCGAGCGAGAGGCAGGAATCTAAGGTATAAGTGGACTGAGCCGGTAGTAAGCGGCTGCATATTATACATAAATATATTAAAGCTATCTTCTTCATAATTTGTTCTTTCTATTTCTAACCACAAAGATTTTCTTAGGATCTAATTTCTGAAAAACGATCCAATAACTAACGGGAAGCACGGTAACCACAAACAACATCGACAACCATGTTCCGAAGCAAACCACCACTCCCATGGGAGCCCATAAGGAACTTCCGCTGATAATCATAGGGATAACACCCATAGAGGCTGCCGCCGAAGTAAGGAAAATGGGTCTCATTCTTCTTTTACCGGCTTCCATGGCTGCTTCGTAGGCGGTTTTGTTGTAATATAATCTTTGTTCCTCGGCATAATCATACATAATGATACCGTTTCGGACGATAATACCCATCAATGCTACCAATCCCAAAACGGAGGTGAGCGAGTATTCCATCCCCGTAATTAAAATACCTACCGAGGCACCGAAGACCGATAAGAGAGCGGCACCTAATATCAACAAAGCCAGTTTTATCTTACGGAAATGAAATACTAAAATCATAAAAATAATGGCTACAGCGATAATCACTCCGTAGATTATCATGGGCATTAAGATTTGATCTTGTTCGCGTACACCTCCCCATTCCACATTGACCGATGCGGGAGGTTGGCATTTGTTTTTGATGCATGATTTTACCTTATCGATGGTATTCACTACGTTGTATCCACGTTTCACATCGGATAGCAGACTGATGCAATACAATCCGTTTCGTCTGACTATCTGTCCGGGATGATAATCCACTTCGGTAGTAGCAATCTGACGTAGGGGTACGGCATTGCCTAAAAAGGTGGAAATGTATTCATCCGAGATATTGTCAAAGTTATTAGGAAAGAGGTTTTTAGCTTTTAAAACAACATCAACGGCATAATCATCTTCCCAAACCGAAGTAATGGGAATGCCGTTGCTGAAACGTAAGGCTAAATTATTGGCAACGTCAATTTTACTTATACCTAAATTATTAGCTTCCACATTATTGATGTTTACAAATACGGATGCTTGCTGTTGTCCGTAATCGGAACGTATGTTAATAAGCTCTTTGATTTGCTTCATTTCTTTTTCCAACATGTTTTCGGCTTCGAATAAATCGTTAAGATTGTTTCCCATCAACCGTATTTCTATGGGATAGGAAGCGAAAACAAAATCTAATTGTTTGAAACGTATTTGTGCTTGAGGAAAATAATCGGAATAAAGTTCGCTATAATCATCTAAAACGCCGTTAGTGGTTTGGATAGTTGTTGTGCTGACAATAAATTGTGCGTAGTTTTCATCAGGCATGTTCGGAGCATAGCAGGTATGAAAACGAGGCGAAGAAGTTCCGATAAAAGAGGTTATCGAGGTGATTCTTTTATCTTTATTTAGCATGGATTCAAGCGAATCGGCGATACGTGCCGTTGTGGTGATAGGAGTACCGGTAGGTAAATACATTTCAACGGCAAATTGGTTTCTTTCGGTTACAGGCATCATTTTCTGTGGAAGATTCAGGAATACAATTACTCCGGTAACAATGGCGCCGATAGCAATAAGTATCACGGTACGTGGAAAACGAAAAGCAAGGTGTATGATTCTATTGTATTGTTTTTGAATGAAATCAGACATGATAATGCTTAAACGATTGATTTTTTTTATGTCGGCTTTCATTCCTTTTTTAATAAAGGTATATTGAATAATAGGAATAAACAATATTGCTACGATGAGGGAGACAAACAAGGTAATCGTGATAGTCCACGGAAAAGCCTGAACGAAATCTTTAAAAATACCGTTGGTGGTAAACAAGAAAGGATAAAAGGTGATACTTATAGCTAAGGTAGCTGATAAAACGGATTTGAATAATTCCTTGGCACTCGATACGGAAGCTTCCCATGCTGGAATATGATGGTCAAGTTTTTCCAGATAATTGTCGATAATCACTACCGAATCATCGACGATGATACCCAATACGACTATTAATCCTGCCAAGGTAACGGTGTTGAGTTCAAACCCTAAAGCGAAAAGAATACCAATGGAGATAAAAATGGTTATGGGAATGGTCATAGCAGCGATAGAAGCCACCCTCATGGGTTGCAATATCATAATCACCAACAATACGGTGCAAATAGCGATGATCATTTCTTTTAGAAAAGTATTCACCGCTTTGTTGACTACTTCGGGTTGGTCGGCGACTTTAAAAAGACGTACGTCGGGAGGTAATTCCTTTTGAAATGCCTCCAATACTTTTTCAACATCTTTGCCGTATTTAACGATGTTTTTCCCTTCTTGCATTTCCAAAGAAAGCAATAAACATTTATTGCCGTTGTTTTTGATGTAGTTATCCGGATGAGGATATTCCCGTTTAATGGTGGCGATGTCTTTTAATCGTATCATATTCCCTTTGGGATCGACATAGATGATTTGTTCGGCAACATCGTTTTCGTTTTGATAGGTTTCGGAAATATATATAGGGGCGGCTATATCTTCGTTTCTTACCTTCCCGCTGACAGTACTAAATCCTTGAGCAAATAAGGTGGCAAATAAAGTAGAGCTGTTAATACCGTAAGCGGCTAATTTCTCTTTGTCAATATAGACTGATATTTGTTCATGTTGTAAACCGTAATGACGTAAGTTAGATACCGATTTGATTTGCCGGAGGCGGTTTTCCAAATCTTCAAGGTGTTGTTCCAGTTCACGGTAGGTCTTATCTTTGGATTCTATGGAAATAAGTAAGGCCGATGTTTCGCCGAAATCATTATTGGCCATTAATGCCACGACTCCCGAGGGGAGGCTGTGTTTAAATTCCGTTAATCCATGACGGAATTTCGACCAGAATTCGTCTTTGTTTTTAACTTTGTCGTTCAATTCGACTACAATAATTGCCAAGCCGTCTTTGGAAATGGAATAGGTTCTGTTTTTTTTAATTTCTTTATAGCTGAATAAATATTTTTCAAGAGGTTTGGTAAGTTGTTTTTCAACTTCGGAAGAAGAAACACCCGGATAAACCCCGATAACCAATCCTTGACGAATGGTGAATACGGGAAATTCCTGTTTTGGCATGATAAAAAGCGCAAAGATACCGAATAGCATCAACATGATGACAAACAGAAAAATGATCTGTTTGTTTTTCATCGAAAAAGCAACGAGACGTTCTATTCTGCTATTCATTGAATCATGATTTTTGAACCTTCACTTACTTTTTGATATCCTTTCACAATCACAAGGTCGTTCAAACGTAAACCGTCTAAAATAACAATGCCGTTTTTATGTAAGGGTCCTGTAGTAACATCTTGTTTATGAGCGGTGCTGTCTTTGGCTAACCATACAAAATGTTCCCCTGTATGCGATAATTTAACCGTTTGTATGGGTAAGATAATATAATTACTTGTATCGTTTGAAAGTATTTGCACCTTGCATATCATTCCGGGCATTAATTGCTTGTCGGTGTTGGCTATGGGTATTATGATCTCATAGCTGTGGGATAGGGGATTGGCAACCACGCCTTTTTTCTCTACTTTGCCTTCATACCGGCGGTTGTTTAATGCGCCCACTTGTATTTTGGCTTTTTGTCCGGAATAGACTGACGATATGATGTTTTCGGGTATGGCCACTTTAATGTTTACATTCTTATTGCTTAAAAGGCTGAGGGCTTCCATGGTAGGCATCACATACATTCCCTTTTCAATATTGCGTTTGCCGATAATGCCGGCGAAAGGAGCGTGTAAATCGGCTGCAGAAAGATTTTTTGAGGCGATATTGGCCGACGACTTGGCTTTTTCCAATTGTGTCAGCATTTCCATCCATTGCAATTCGGTAACGCTGCCGTTTTCATGTAATTGTTCCATGCGATGATAGGCATCTTCGGCTTGCTTCAACATGGCCATAGCGGCATCCTTGGTGCTTTGCAGGTTTTCGCGGTTTAGGCTTGCCAATATCTGCCCTTTATCTACATATTGCCCTTCTTTTACATATACCTGTTCTACATTCCCCGGTACGGAAAAACTTAAGGAAGAAGAAAATTCTTCTTCTATTTTTCCGATATAGTTTTGATATAAAGTGTCGCTATAAGTATTTACCTTCATTACTTCGACCGTGATGGCTGTTGCTTGCTCCTTTTGCATAAAGTCCTTGCATGCATGCAAAGAAAACAAACAACATAAAATCACCAAACCTACTATTTTCTTTTCCATTCTCATACATGAAAGTTTTTATTGTATTACGATAAAATATACATTTTATTGTTGTTTTACAATAAAATTTAAACTTATTTCCATGGTTTTTGTTATCAATAAAAAATCAAGACATGATACAAAGTGTTACTATAAGATGGTTTAGGTAATTAGGACAAGTTTATATCTTTTTATAACTAATTATTTTTATTTTGCAAATATAAATAATTTTATAATAAAGTTTAAAAAATAATTTAAATTTATGCAATTTTTTTAAATA
>JAGOKS010000085.1 GCA_017994425.1 Bacteroidales bacterium
GAAAAAAATTGTACTTTTGCCCATGAGTAAATGTGTTAAATTTCGAAGTACAAATTTACTCAAATGAGAAAGGAGGTTTAATTATCTCCTTCTCTTTTTTTTATTTTTTTATCGGACAATAGTGATTTTCTTTAATAAACTATTCATTAAAAAAAACAAAATAACATTCATTTCATTAGAATTTAGTGCGAAATTTGAAATGAATTCATATAATAAATAACATTAAACATTAATTATCATGGAAGAACAAGTATTTTTTATGCCGCGAATAGGCGAAAAAGCCCCTGAATTTAAAGCTACTACTACACAAGGAGAGATTAATTTTCCGGACGATTACAAAGGAAGTTGGGTTATATTCTTCAGTCATCCTGCTGATTTTACCCCTGTCTGCACTTCAGAATTCATGACTTTCGCTACCATGGAGAAAGCCTTCAACGACGCAAATTGCAAGCTTCTTGGTTTATCTGTAGATGGGCTGTACAGTCATATTGCATGGTTACGTACCATAAAAGATAAAATCAAATATAAAAAAATGAAACATGTGGAAGTTACATTTCCGTTAATTGAAGATATTACCATGGACATTTCCAAAAAATACGGAATGATTATGCCGGGAGAAAGCAATACCAAAGCGGTAAGAGCTGTTTTTGTGATTGACCCGAAAGGCATTATTCGAACTATCATTTATTATCCGCTTAGTTTAGGTCGTAACTTCGACGAATTATACCGTGTAATCATTGCCTTACAGACTGCAGATGCTTTTAATATAGCTACTCCTGCCGATTGGCGTCCCGGCGATGATGTTATCGTTCCAACAGCCGGATCCTGCGGTGCTGCCAAAGAAAGAATGGAAAGCAAAGATGAAATGCATTGCTACGATTGGTTCTTCTGTACGAAAAAATTAGAAAAATCGGTTATCAACAAAAAAATTATTAAAAGTAAATAAGTGCTTTTTATCTATATAATAAGGAGAATAGAGCTTTTCTATTCTCCTTTCTTGTTATAATCAAATACAAAAAATTCTTTGAATGTTGCCACATAAAAAATATTACAATACATGCAGGATTGATTATTTTTTTCTTTTTTCCCTTAAAACAATAAATATCCCTCCCCTATTATCTCTATTTTTTTCCTATCTTTGCAAATATTTTAACTAAAAATTCATATGACTATTTCCGACAAAAAACACCAAGAAACATTATCAAAAGAAGCATGGCATTCATTTCCAATTAATGAGATTCTCAATGAATTACAAACCAACACAAATGGTATTGAAAAAGAAGAAGTTGCAAAAAGAATAGATTTTTATGGAGAAAACAAACTCCCGACAGCAAAACCAACCACACTTCTCACTATCATTCTTCATCAGCTTATCAGTCCGTTAATTTTTATATTGATTGCCGCTGCCATTGCTTCTACTGCCATAGGTGAAGCAAAAGATGCTATTTTTATTTTCTTAGTTATTTTCATTAACAGCGCAATGGGCACGATTCAAGAATATAATGCCGAAAAAAGCGCTTCCGGGTTACAAAAATTAATGAAAATCAAAGCTCGTGTATTGAGAAAAGGTGAAGAATACGAAATTCCGTCTGAACAAATAGTTCCGGGCGATATTGTTTTTTTGGAATCGGGAGCGAAAGTGCCTGCGGATGTTCGTTTAATGGAGACATCTAATCTTGAAATCGATGAAAGTTTTCTTACCGGTGAATCGATAGCAGCTAAGAAAAATCCCAAAGAATTACGTGAAGATACCGGGTTAGCAGAAAGAACTAACATGGCTTATGCCGGTTCAACGGTTATGACAGGACGAGGCAAAGGAGTGGTTGTAGCAACAGCATCGTTAACCCAAGTAGGGTTAATAGCTAAAAATGTTTCCGAAGGTAAATCTGCCAAACCACCACTGATACTCCGTATGGAGAAATTTATCAAACAAATTACTGTATTTATTGTCATTATCAGTATAATATTAGCTATTCTACTCCGCCTTCAAGGGATGGATTTAACGGCTATTTTCTTTTTTGTTGTTGCATTAGCTGTATCGGCAATACCTGAAGGCTTACCCGTAGCATTAACAGTAGCCCTCTCTATTGCGACCAAACGTATGGCAAAACGCAATGTAATTGTCAGAAAACTTACTTCTGTCGAAAGTTTGGGAAGTTGTACCGTAATTGCCAGTGACAAAACCGGCACGCTTACGGTGAACCAACAAACTGCAAAAAAAATTATCCTTGCTGACGGGAGCATTTTTTCGGTATCGGGAGAAGGATATAATGGGGATGGTGAAATAATAGAAGACCAACAATCCACTGTAGTCAATGCTACATCCAACACTAATCTTGAAACTTTAACAAATATTGCCATTTTAGCCAATGAGGGACATTTACACAAAGAAAACGATACATGGCTCCATCATGGCGATGCTATTGATGTAGCTCTTTTAGGACTTGCGTATAAATTAGGCATGCAGCCAAATGAAATAAAAAGACAACATCATCAGATTGATAAGATTCCGTATGAATCGGAAAATAAATACGCTGCTGCTTTTTGCAATATTGACAACATTGTGTATATAGGTGCCAAAGGAGCTGTCGAAACTATACTTGATTTTTGCGATAGTATGATTAGTAAAAGAGAAAATGTCCCTCTTGATAAAGTATCTATTCTTAAACAAGCCGACGATTTAGCGGCTAACGGCTATCGGGTGCTAGCATTTGCAAAAGGGGAATACGAGCATTTTATAAAAAAAGAAGTTTACACTAAAGACGATATTCCTCCAATGGTTTTTTACGGTATGGTATGCTTTATTGACCCTTTACGGGCAGAAGCCAAAATATCTATCGAGAAATGCAAAAAAGCAGGCATAAAAGTAATAATGATTACCGGCGATCATCCTGCTACTGCCGGAAACATTGCCAAAGAATTAACTATCATGGAAGAAGGACAAGGAGTGGTAAGTGGAGACATGTTGCATAATGCCGGCAGTGCCGATAGTCCGGCATTTAAAGATATGGTCTGTTGTGCCAGCGTTTTTGCTCGGGTATCCCCTATCCAGAAACTTGAAATTGTCGATGTGTTAATACGTAATGGAGAGTTTGTTGCCGTTACCGGTGATGGGGTAAATGATTCCCCCGCACTGAAACGTGCCAATATTGGCGTTGCTATGGGTTCGGGCACGGATGTGGCGAAAGAAGTAGGAGCTATGATTATCATCGACGACAACTTCTCCTCTATCGTTGCCGGTGTCGAAGAAGGTCGATTTGCTTACGACAACGTGCGAAAAGTGATTTATTTACTTATTTCTACAGGGGCTGCTGAAATCATATTGTTTTTACTCGCTATCTTATTTGGGTTGCCTTTACCCTTAATAGCCGTACAATTACTATGGCTTAATTTAGTTACCAACGGCATTCAGGATGTAGCACTCGCATTTGAAGGCGGGGAACCCGGAACCATGAACAAAAAACCTCGTAATCCGAAAGAAACGATTTTTAATGGATTGATGATTAAAGAAACCATCCTCTCGGGACTTACCATTGGCTTGATTGTTTTTGGCTTCTGGTATTGGCTTGTTTCATATAAAATAGTAGATGAACTGCATGCTCGCACCCTAGTTTTAATGCTTATGGTCTTTATGCAAAACTTTCATACTTTTAACTGCCGCTCCGAATCAATATCAATTTTTAAAGTTCCTTTGAAAAGAAACATTATATTGGTTTTTGGAGTATTGTTAGCACAAGGCATTCACATCCTTAGCATGCAAATTCCGTTTATGCAAAAATTATTGAGCATTGAAAGCATTACCATGATAGAATGGGTATACATACTTTCATTAGCCATTCCTATTATTTTAGTAATGGAAGTTTTTAAACTTATAAACAAAAAAAAATCAAATAGCATACATGCAAGATAATACCAATAAAATACAAATAATCAAAGCCTCCGGCGAAAAGGAGTTTTTCAACGTCAACAAACTCAAATATTCACTGCTAAATGCCGGTGCCGATGCTTTGCTTGTTGACTTTATAGTTGATGATATAAAACAGTGGATAAAACCCGGATATACCACCAAACAAATTTATAAGCGTGCATTTGAACTCCTCAACAAGAATAAAAATAAAAGCAGTATCCGTTATAAATTAAAACAAGCCATTATGGAATTAGGACCTACAGGTTATCCTTTTGAAAAGTTTGTCGGGAAATTACTGGAAAAACAAGGGTTCAAAACCGAAGTAGGTGTCATAGTGGAAGGAAGCTGTGTAAACCATGAAATTGACGTGATTGCTACATGCGAACAATCTCAATATCTTATTGAATGTAAGTACAGTTCTGACCAAGGAAAAAATGTAAAAGTACAAGTCCCTTTATACGTTCGTTCTCGCGTTAACGACATCATCAAAAAAAGAAAAAACAATCCAAACTATCAAAACCTTAATTTTGAAGGATGGGTAGTTACCAATACCCGCTTTTCAGCCGATGCCATGCAATATGGTAAATGTTCGGGCTTGCATCTCATTGCATGGGATTATCCCCAGGGAAACGGTTTAAAAGAAATGATAGAGAAAGTCAAGATTTACCCCATAACTATTTTAGACAGTTTAACGAAAAATCAGAAACAACAATTGATTTTGCAAGGCATTGTAATTTGTTATCAGTTAGTTGAAAATTCTGAAATTATGGCTACATTAAAATTAAGTCATCGCAAACAAAACGATTTACAAAGAGAATTAAAACATATTTCTAACAATCAACATTAAAAAATGAAATATTTAAAACTTGGAAATTCGGAGGAAAAAGTTTCCGCTTTAGGTTTGGGTTGCATGCCTATGTCACATGCGTATGGAGTAAAAGATGACAAAGAAAGTATAGCTACATTATATAAAGCCTTAGATTTAGGTATTAACTTTTGGGATACAGCCGATTTTTATGGGAATGGAGAAAATGAAAGATTAATTTCTAACGTTTTAAAAGAAAACCGAAGTAAAATTTTTATTGCCACCAAATTCGGCTTCCGTTACGAAGAAGGAAGTGATTTATTTGCAAGCAAATTGGATGCTTCTCCCCAATGGATGCAAAAGGCTGTTGAAGCAAGTTTAAAACGCTTAGGAGTTGACTGTATTGATTTATACTATGCCCATCGTGTCGACCCCCAAGTTCCTATCGAAGAAACCGTTGGAGCTATGTCTGACTTAGTGAAACAAGGTAAAGTGAGGTATCTCGGTTTATCGGAAGCCTCGGCTGCTTCTATTCGTAAAGCACATGCTATACATCCCATTAGTGCTTTGCAAAGTGAATATTCCCTTTTATCAAGAAGTATTGAAAAAGAAATATTACCACTTTTAAAAGAACTACGTATCACTTTAGTTCCATTTTCCCCTTTAGGAAGAGGTATGTTTACCGATAATTTTGAAAGTATTTGTTCTTTACAAGAAACAGACCCGCGACGAAATCTTCCACGATTTCAAGGAGAATGCTTAGATAACAATCTGAAATTGATGAAAGCATTGCAAAAAATAGCCCAAAAGATGAACATCAGCTTAGCCCAATTGGCATTAAGTTGGATTTACAACAAATGGGATAATGTAATACCTATCCCCGGGACAAAAAAAAGAAAATACCTTATTGAAAATTCAGCATCTGTTGACATTGCTTTACGTAATAGCGAAATAAAAGAAATAGAAAACTGTATTGCAAAGTATCCGCATATTGGAGAACGTTACAATGAATCTTCCCTGAAATTAACGAATCATTAATTAATAATGTAAGCTATATCAAACGAAGTTAATAAAAAAATTACATAAGATGAATTTCAAGGCAACGTTTATTATAAATAAAACGACTAATAAATAAACCTAAATAATTATAAAAAAATGAAAACTGTTAGAAAAATAATCCTTACACTACTTTTAGTATTTGCTTGCAAACACTATACACAAGCGCAAATTGGTTCATCCTGCCCTAATCTTAATTTTAATCAAGGAAATTTCACCAATTGGGTATGTAAAACATCCAATTCCAGTGGTGTGGGCAATACAGCATATTCCTATTTAACTTGGTCAGGAAGTTTGCCTGTCTCCGGACGTCATACCATTATGACAGATATCTACGCTTATGATAATCATACTTGTAATGGCACTCCCAACACGAAATTAGCATTGGTTCCGGATGGCTTTAATCAAAGTGCACGTATTGGGAATGATTACACGATGTATGAGGCAGATGCCATTATCTATCAAATGACAGTAGATTCAAATAATGCCTTGTTTCTTCTTCACTATGCCGTAGTTTTTGATGACCCAAGTCATACGGCAGAAGCATCCCCTTATTTTGAATTACGAATTCAAGATGTTAATGGGAATTTATTAAATATTCCTGATAATCGTTATTTAATTGTAACGGGAAATAATATCCCCGGGTTTAAATATTGTTCTTCAAACATACTATGGAAAGATTGGTCAACGGTAGGGATTAATTTATTACCCTTACTAGGGCAAACCATATATATTGTCATTGCGACAGCAGACTGCGGTTATGGAGGTCATTTTGGATATGGATATGCTGTTGGAGAATGCCGCCCCATGGAAATCAATCTTCAATATTGTTGTCCCGGAGGTAGTATAGCTAGATTGGAAGCCCCTGATGGTTTTGTTTCTTATGTGTGGCGTGGTCCCAATGGAAATATTGTCAGTTATAACCAAAAGGTAAATATTCAAAATCCCGCTGATAGTTCAATCTACACAGTTGCCATGACTTCTGCTTTGGGAACTAACACTACATTAAGCTGTCAGATAGTTTGTGATGAAGTTGATGTAACTATTAAATGTGATTCAACAACCTATGCATGCCATCCCGGAGGTGTTGTACTTTCAGCCACTGCAACTTCAAAGATAAGTGAAATTGCTTATGGTGAATGGAACATATCTAAAATCAGTGAAAATGCAGGGACAGAATATGTTTCCGGAGACTCTGCTTTTACATATTTTTTCAATGATACGGGGTATTATAAAATCACATACACAGCCTATACAAAGGCAGGATGTGCGGATACAACTTCAGTTATCGTTTATTCACACCCCACTTCTACTATGGATTTAAACATTCATGCACCGAATTTAATATGCAAAAACACAGAAAATGAAATATATGCAACAGGGGCTGACACATATGAGTGGATGTTTGTAAAAAAATTGCAATCTGATACTTCTGCTATTATTGACAGAGGAGGAATGTACATCGTTAAAGGGATAGATTCTTCAGGCTGTGCTTATGATACTGCCTATGTTGATGATATGGAATTTTTCGTTCAGTACACTACTGTTAATAATAAATGCATGGGATATGACAGCGGTGAAATAAAAATTACCAAAATAACAGGAGAATATATAATGCCTATGTATCACTATTGGGAAGATTTAGGATATACAAACGGAGTATCAACAAAAGAAAGGAAAAATTTAACAAGTGGAAATTACGTTGTATATAGCATAGATGATTATGGTTGTTATCGTTATGATACTATCACCGTTCGCGATCTACTCCCATTAGGAAGCATAGGTGCAATAAAGGGAGACTCTGTAGCTATAACCGGGAAAAATTATACCTATTACTTAATACCGGTACAAAATGCCCGATATTATCATTGGATTGCAAACGAAATTACCGGTAATGGCAATCTTAAACTCTTAGATACAATTACGAATTTATTATATATTACATTACATGTGATTAACACCAATCCTATTGAAATAAGTGTATATGCTTTTAATGAATGCGACACAGGACAACAAGTAAGTAAACTTATC
>JAGOKS010000015.1 GCA_017994425.1 Bacteroidales bacterium
ATTAATTATATATATACAAAATGGCTTTCTTTTGAAAGCCATTTTAGAATTATTTACATTTAATTTCTACAGTAACCACTTTACCATCCGTTACCCAGGATAAACCTTGATGGGGATTTACTGATTGTTCCTCGCAAACACTCGACTCAAAATACTTAACTGTATTATCACTTAGAACAGCTATCTTTTGTCCATCCTCATAACGAACGCAATTGCATTGTTTTGCACATGAACTACTCAATACAGCAACAATAGCTGAAACAGCTACTAAAAATAAAATCTTTTTCATATAATATGTATTTTTAATGTTAATTATTATTGTTTAAATTTTTACAAAAGTAGTTAAATAAAAGACATAATATAATATTCTTTAAAATAATAAAAAAAATATTTTATCATTTACGCAAAAGATAAACGAAATTAATGTATTTTTGCAATCGAATCTAACTAAATGAGTAATCAGCTATTTATCCAATTTAATTATAAAAAAATGAAAAACAAAAAAAACATAAGTTTCTTATTAACTGGATGGTTTATTTTATCAGGCATGCTATCTTATAGTCAAATTGATATACGGGGAAAAATTAAACAAAAAGTGGAGGAAAGAGTTGAACAAAAAGTCGATGAAAAAATCGATGAAGGCTTGGATGAAATTTTTAATGAAAATGAAGAAATAGAAACTGAAGAAGAAATAAACAATGAAGGGAATGAATCTCAAAGTCAAAAAACTAATTCAACAAAACCTCAAGAAAAACCAAAATTAGAATCTTATACTAAATATGATTTTATTCCCGGAGATAAAATTTTATTTTATGAGGATTTTTCACAAGATGCCATCGGCGATTTCCCCGCTTTATGGACATCTAATAGCGGTGGTGAAGTCAAAAAAGTGAATATTGCAGAAGGTAAATGGTTTCATTTAAATGGCAAGGATGCTGTATATTGTTACTCGAAAACCATTAATTTTCCCGATAATTTTATAATTGAGTTTGACATTATTCCAGATGCAGAATATTATCATGGAATTACTTATACTTTATACCAAGAAGATTTAGAAAACCCGAAAGAAATTAATGATGATTTATATCCAGGATTAAAAGGTTTACATATTACACTCAAACAAGATGGGTGGACAACAAAAGGGTATAATAATGTAACTAGTGCCGATTGGCTTATTGGAGAAAGTTCTACAAATCCTGTTAAATTAGAAGAAGTAAATCATGTTATAATTTGGATACAAAAAAGAAGAGTAAGAATTTATCATAATGGCGGTAAAGCACTAGATGTTCCTACGAATATATACAGTGAAACACAATTCAATAAAATGCTTTTTTCGGGTTGGGATGCCAATAGCTTTCCTATGGTTACTAATCTAAAAATTACAACTGCCTCTCCGGATATGCGAAGTAAATTATTAACTGAAGGAAAAATTATATCGTACGGCATTTATTTTGATAGCGGGAAAGACATCGTTAAACCGGAATCCTACGGCTCACTAAAAGAAATTGCAAAAATATTGACAGAAAATCCGGAGGTTAAAATAAAAATAATCGGACATACTGATAGCGATGGCAATGATGCCTTGAATCTAGATCTGTCAAAAAGAAGAGCTCAAAATGTTAAAAATGCTTTAATAAAAGATTTTAGTATTAATAGCGATCGTATACAAACAGATGGAAAAGGCGAAATAGAACCACTCGCACCTAATACATCCTTCGAAAATAAAGCTAAAAACAGAAGAGTGGAATTTATCAAAATTTAATTTATTTTTGTAAACACATTCTTTTTCAGAGATATTTATAAAAAAACTCTCATTCTTTTTTCAATTTTTCATAAAATCAAGTCTTGTTTTTCTTTTAATTAGTTGAAAAATTAAATCTGTGTGATAAAAATAGATTTTGTGTTTTTAATTTTTATATTTTTGTCAAGTATAAAAAGTGCAAATGTATTTACGTAGCTTAAATAATATTGTTTTTCTTATTTTCTTTATACCTATTTATATTAATGCCCAAATTGATGTAAGATTACAAGCTGATATTGGCAAAAACAATCTCAGTTTACATGCGTTTTCCAATGCAGCCGTCATGACTTCATTTTATTTTACAAAAAACACTTTTAGTATTGGAAGTCAATTAACTATTTCTGATAATCCCTTACCTGCTTTTTACATAAATTATACTCGAAATATTGAAATATATAAACAAAAGTTTGACTTGAAAGCCTTCTATACCTTTGATATGTTTTCAGAAAAACTGTATGAAATTAACCGTGGTTTACTAGCCGGATACATCTTACCTCATTTTACATTTAAAATTGGTACAAATTTTAGAACTTACCGCATTTTTACAAACAGTGATAGTACAATTAACGAAAATTTTAATTTCATGTATTTGGTAACCTATTATATAAATTCTCCCGCAAGCAATTGGAACGTAGGCATAACGCTTACAAATTTTGATTTTTTTCTAATCAATCAAGAAACAAATCCTATGTTCAACATAGAAACATTCTATACAATAACCCCACACTTAAAGGTTTTATTTGAAGCATGGTATATTAGTTCTGGAGCATTGAATTTAAGCGTGAATCCTTTTGGTTTTTACTTTAGAACAGCGTGTGTATGCAATATAAATTATTAAAATTAATAGGCTTTATAAGCATTATAGGCTTGACTTCATGTGAAAAGATTGACCTAAGAGGTGCTTTCTTTTCGTATCAAACCGTCAACGAACGTTTTGAAGAATCAATGGAATGGAATGAAGAAAATCCATTTAAGGAAATTAAAACGACTAACGAAGCGTATTCTTTTTTTGTAATGGCTGACAGTCATATTGGAGGCATTGAAAACTTTCAGACATTCACAAAAAACGCTATCTCATCAAAGGCTTTAGCCTTAGTGATGGTTGGAGATATTACAACCGGACGTATTAAAGACTACGAAACATTATCACAAAACATTCCTCACGAAGATTCCATTACATCCTTTTTAATGGTTGGAAATCACGATATTTATTTCGATGGTTGGAAAGAATTTTATAAACGTTTTGGTTCATCAACGTACTATTTTTGGGTAAAAACACCTAAAGCTAAGGATTTATTTATTTGTCTTGATTCCGGAAGTGGAACCTTGGGAGACAAGCAATTACAATGGTTAAAAGACTTATTACAAGAAAAACGAAACTTATATCGTCATTGTATAGTATTCACTCATGTTAATTTTTTCCGCACACGACACACAGGTAGTACCAATCCTGTTGTTGATGAATTGCAAACTTTAATGGATTTATTCTATACTTACAATGTTAATTTCGTCATAATGGGACATGATCATATAAAAAGCATAGAAAATTTAGAAAAAACAACCTATATTACATTGGATGCAATCTTGGATGGTTTTAGTTAAGCAAGTTATTTAAAACTATCAATAGACGATTTTGTAGAGAATGAATTTGTTAATCTGTAAACCTGATAAAAATCGTATCTTTTAAATGTTCGATTCATTAAAAGAAAAAAACATACTTTTGTAATCTTAAAAATTATCATTAGATAAAATAGTATGCATAGAGAAGAAATTATTAAAGAGTCTTACAAAAAAAATTGTTACGGATTGGTAGTAAGGCATGCAACACGAGAAGCCATTAAAGACGTAAAACAATCTATATATCAATTGCTTACTCCTGAAGGAAAAGCTATGGCTTATACTTTCGGAACTAAATTATCAGCGAATAAACCTATCAGAATATATCACAGTTTTATTGAAAGATGCAAACAAACAGCTGATTGTATTGCAGAAGGGTTTCAAGGCGAAGTCATTTCAATAAACATTGCCGATTCATTAACCGGATTTTATGTTTACAATCCGGAATCCGTATTAGGAAGCGTAAACGACATTGGAAGTTTTAAATTTTTAAGTGATTGGTTTCAAAATTTTTATTCAAAAAAAGACATTATGCCTGCCCTTGAAGCACGACAACAAATGCTTAATTTCTTTATAGATACTTTTAATCCGGACTATTTAAACATTTACATTACTCATGATTGGAATATTGCTGTATTATACAGTCTGCATTATAATGTTATAAATGAAGTGTACAAATGGCCTGGATATATGCATGGAGTTAGTTTAGAACATAACAATCTGAAACATTCAATATATATTGAAGCCGAAGCACCCATAGAAATTAATTGTTAATTTTTTTTATTTTTTTTTAAATTGTTTTTGTTTTATTAACCAAAAATAGCATATTTTTGCACAACATTAAAAACGTTATTATTTTATTGATTATTACATTTTATCAACATTAATAATGGAGTTTGAAACCATTAAAAAAAACAAGGCGGAAACTGAAAAGCCAGATGAGTAAGTATAAATTATAAAAAAAATAATATGCTAAAAAAAATTTTAACACTCACAGTCATCGGTTTATTTTTTGCCGCATGCGGCGGAAATACAGAAACCACGGAAGCCACACAAGAACAAATTGAAGCTATTGAACAATCTAATCAAAAATTAGATGAAGTAATTAATTCTTCAACAGAAGAAATTGATACTTTGCAAAGCGAAATTGATAATTTACTAAATAATATTTAATCATTATGAAAAAGATATTCGTAATCATCGTAGCTGTGTTAACAGTTTGCCATCTAGGAATGGCCCAAGGTAAAGGGAAAGGTCAACAAAACGGAAAGTCCGAACAGAAAATCGAAAAAACAGAACATAAACAACAAGGTAAAGAGCTTAAAAAGGATACCGTAAATGCGGATAAACAGCACATGCAACAAAACAAAAAACAAAAAGGAGACAAAGTGCAAGCAGAAAAAGAAACTAAAGATCAAAATCAAGGGCAAGGAAATGCCTATGGTAAAAATAAAGGTGATTTACAAGGAAAAGAATTTGGTCAACAAAGAGCTGCCGATGCAAGAGCTGCTGCTCAATTAAAAAAAGATGAAGCCGAAAAACACATTAAAACACAAGAAGATCAAATTAAAACGAATGAAACCAAAATAAAAGAAGCTAAAACTAAAGTAGAAACCCAAGAAAAAAAAGGTGAAATCAGCAAAGAAGAAGCTAAAATCAAACAAGAACAAATACAGCAAGCTGAAGAAAAAGTAAACAGAATGAAAACCGCTGTTGAAAAAGAAAAAAAAGAGGTAGAAAAAATAAATGAAACCTTACAAGCAGAATAAAAATATCACTTTTATAATAAAAAATCCTCTGATATCAACAGGGGATTTTTTATTATAAAAATAAGTACTTTTGTAAAGCAGTAATTTTTAAAAAGTATGACCCCTTATTCAAAACTAATTGTTTATTATTTTTCAGGCACCGGAAATTCTAAAAATGTAGCTATTTGGTTATCTGAAGTTGCTCTTGAAAAAAACATGAAATTTGAATTAAATAACATTACACAATGCAATAAACACAACATCCTCTCCCCTCCTCCGAACGTCTTACTTGCTTTTGTTTCTCCTATACATGGATTTAACTATCCCATAATTATGTTGAAATTTATTTTACAATTTCCGAAAGGGAAGAATAATATTTTATTATTAAACACAAGAGGTGGTTTATTGGCAGGCAAAAAAATAATTCCGGGAGTTACAGGCCTTGCTTTTTATGTTAGTGCCTGTATTTTAAAAATAAAAAAGTATTCCATCAAAGCAATGTATCCTGTGAATTTGCCATCCAATTGGACATTCCTCCATCCAGGATTAAAACAAGAAGCGGTTACTTATATGCATATTATTAATAAAGAAAAAATTCGCAATTTTGCCCGTAAAGTATTCGATGGAAAAAGCAATTATAAAGGGTTGTATGAAATTATTCAAGACAGTATTGCAGCACCTATTTCAATTTTATATTTTTTCATCGGGCGATTTTTCTTTACTAAAACTTATTTATCATCAAGAGAATGCAACCATTGCAATATTTGTATTAATAACTGCCCGAAAAAAGCAATTATTACAATTGACAAACGACCTTTTTGGACTTTTAAATGTGAAAATTGCATGAAATGTATCGCCAATTGTCCACAAAAAGCTATTCAAATCACACATGGACTATTTACATTGTATATTTTGCTTTTTTATGTATTCTTTATAAACACGTTTTTCTTTTATTTCGAACTTTATATTTTTGAAATAGAGAGCCAACTAGCTAAAAACATCATTGAAACGGGTTTGTGTTTAGGTCTCTTTGCAGCATGGTATCGTTTGATACATTTCCTGATTCGAGTTCCCTTCTTTGAGCGTATTATGTCTTATACTTCTCTAACAAAATTGCGTTTCTGGAGAAGATATAAAGCACTTGAAAATGTATAAATGATTTCTAATCGTTGAGATAACAATGCATTATTAAAGCATTAGCCCCATCTATATAATAATTTGTTTTAATCCCAGTTTCAATAAACCCAAACTTTTTATATAGTTGAATAGCTTGATTGTTATTTTCTCTTACTTCTAAACTAATACACGGATAATGCATTTCTTTCGCTACATTAATAAGATGATGCATTAAAACTTGCCCAACATTTTTACCACGTGCATTCGGATGAACAGCAATTGAATATAAACGAATTTTTTTAGACCGTTTTTTTGTTAGCAGTATATAATAACCCAGAATTTGTTTATTATTCTCAGCAATATAAAAAATTGCATGCATCAATAAATATTTAAATTGACGTTTCGAAAAGCTATCCACATCAAAGCTGGCATATTCTATTTCTACAATTTCTTTTAAATCAGATATAAGCGCTTTACGAATCTCGACATTTATGTTCATAACAAATATCAATATTTATATTCCAATGCTTTTGAAAAATAATTAAGAATCCTGTAATACAATTCATCCCCTAAAATAGCATCTTCAACTTCGTGGTCAATACTCGGATTATCATTTACTTCTATTACTATCGCTTTGTCATTAATTAGTTTAATGTCTACCCCATACAACCCATTTCCAATACATGAAGTTACTTTAATTGCTGCTTTAAGCACATTTTTAGGCACTTGGTAAATTGGTATAGTTTCATATGCTCCACAACTACCTTTCCCTCTTTTAGCATGATTATATATTTGCCAATGATCTTTGGCCATAAAATATTTACAAGCAAATAAGGGCTCATTGTCAAGGATTCCTATTCTCCAATCAAATTCAGTAGGAATAAATTCTTGTGCAAGTAAAATAGCGGACTTTGTAAACAATAGGGCCAATGCCTCTGACAATTCGTTATTGTTTGTAATTTTTTTAATATCAAAAGAAAAAGAACCATCAGGAATTTTTATGATAAACGGAAGTCCAAGTTGAGCAACAATAGATGAAAATGTGTTTTTGTTGGATTTAAACAACAAAAGAGATTTAGGTGCTAATATTTTTTCTTTAAGTAGTAATTCATTTAAGTATACCTTATTAGTACATCGAATAATTGAAACAGGATCGTCAATTACAATCATATCTGCTTGTTTTGCACGTTGGGAAATTTGATACGTAATATGATTTAATGCTGTGGTAGAACGAATAAACAAAGCATCAAACTCCATTAATCTGGTTATATCTTCTTCGGTAATTAATTCAGCATGAATATTCATTTTTTTTGCAATTTCTAAAAATTTGCTTAAAGCTTTTTTATCACTTGGAGGAAATTCCTCTTCAGGATTATAGAAAATTGCTAAATTATATCGAAATGATTTGGGCGAACGTGGAGAACGCCATACTTTTTGATTAAATCTATTTAGTGCTTCAGCAAAAAAATCTTGTTCTTCATCCGTAAGTTGAATTAACGAACGAAATTGTATACTCTCAATTTGGTTACGAGACTTATTATAAAATCCCACGCGTAATAGTGGACAAGGATAATGATCAAAAATATACCGAGCAATCTTTTCTAATCCTTTCTCTTTACATGTACCGAAATAAATATCTAAATACCAAATTTCATCAGCAATATCATTCTTTTGTGCCCACTGATAGCATATTTTGTGTAAGACATTATCCATTCTCACACCTACTCCTGATTCTAAACGATTAAGAGTTTGCACATTGGGGATAATTTTATCGCCTCTTGCCTGAGCTAATAGGGAACAATAGTATCCTTCTGAATTATAAGATAAATTAGCACTTAAATTAATGACAACGTTCGATCTTCCATCTTCGGATTTATGTTGTAAATAATCAGAAACTGTTAAAATACTTTTTGTTTTATAAAAAGGATTCCAAACAGATAAATCATCGAGTAATAATAAAACTTCTTGCATAATTATTAAAAATTGAAGCAAAAGTACTCAAAATATTAATAATTTGAACTATTATTTTTTTATTTAAATAAAAATAGTACATTTGTAAACTGATTTATACACATTGAAAAAAAATATATCTTGAAACTTTTTAAACATTCTAATCACAACATATATCACAGATTTCTAATAAAATCGACTTTTAGTATATTTCTTATAGTATTATTTTTATTTAAAAGTTATAAAATTCAGGCTCAAGAAAATTATGATTCTTCTACTACTTCTGCCATTCAATTTTTAAGTGAATACATCCGTATTCCTTCTGCATCAGGGAATGAAAATCAGGCAGCCATTTTTTTGATGCAAGCTTGCGAAAAGAAAGGATTACATATTTATAAAATATCAGATACAATTGGTAGCGTTAATTTTGCAGCCTCCCTTTATCCTCTTTCTTTAAATAAACCCAATATTATTTTTCACAATCACATAGATATTGTTCCTGCAGGCGACAGTAACCTCTGGATTTATTCACCCTACAGCGGCAAAATTGCTGATGGAAAAATCTGGGGAAGAGGTTCGCTTGACAATAAAGGGTTGGCTGTTATACAACTATTTACAATTGAAAAGTTCATTGATTTAGCTAAAAAGAAAGATTTACCCTATAATGTTACCATTGTTTGTGTTTCCGGAGAAGAAACCGGAGGGTTTAAAGGAAGTGCCATTGTAAGTGAAAATTTTAAAGAAATATTCAATCCTGTGGTTGTGATAGGCGAAGGTGGTGCAGGTATGAAGGATATTGCATTCTTAGACAAAGCCAAAACATTCTTTGGCATTTCAATAACCGAAAAAAGCTCTGTTTGGCTTAAAATAAACTATAAGGTACAATCTGCAGGACATGCTTCGATTGTAGGTTTTGATTATGCATATAAACGCTTGATAAAAGGATTACACAAGTTAATTGACGAACAACAACCCATACAAATTACCAATGAAGTTAAACTAATGTTCTCGGAAGCAGGTAAAAGCATTGGAGGAATCAAAGGATTTGCTTTTAAAAATTTAGACCGGAAAATTTTTCGCCCAACTATAAAAAAGTATGTAAAAAAAGTCCCCGAATTCGAATCCATGTTATGCAATACCATTACCATATCAAGTTTTGGAGAAATATATAATACTACTAACCAAACTCCAATGGAAGTACATGCTACTTTAGATTGTCGACTTTTACCGGGTACATCTATCAATGATATGATTGATATTATTTATAAAACAATTAACGATTCTTTATTGCACATATCCATATTAAAATCCAGTCCACCCGCATATACCAGTTATCCTGATTTTTTCTTTCACAAACTGAGTTTATCTATAAAAAAAATATTCCACGATGCAGAAGTAATTCCTATGCTTCTGCCGGCTTCTACGGACAATTCTTATTATAGGGCTTCAGGATGCCCGGTTTTTGGACTTAATCCAATGATAATTGAAGCTAACCAAATGAACTCCATACATAATTTTAATGAATACATAGATATAGAAGACATAAATAACGGGATTTTAATATTTGAAGATTTTTTACAATCGCTATTAAAACCTATTTAATATTTCTTTTTATTTATATTTCCTCTATGTTTTTTTTAATATGTTGCAAAAGAAAATATTTTCTAAAATAAACTTTTTTCAAAAACAAAATCAAAATATTTTTGTTTACTATGTATTAAAATTTAAAAAATAATATAAAAGATGAAAATTAAAAATTTAATTACCAAATCATTATTAGTAGTAATAGGTGTATTATCTTTGATTGCTTGTGCGAAAATCCCTAAAGAAGCTGTTGCCGTTGATAATTTTAAAAAAGAAAAATATTTAGGTAAATGGTACGAAATTGCTCGTTTAGATTTTCGTTTTGAAAAAGATCTCAACAATACTACTGCCAATTATTCAATAAATGAAGATGGAAGCATCAAAGTTACTAACAGAGGGTACAATTATATAAAAAAAGAATGGGATGAAGCTATCGGAAAAGCAAAATTCAGAGGTGATGAAAACGTAGCTATGCTAAAAGTTTCTTTCTTTGGCCCTTTTTACTCAGGATATAATGTGATTGCACTAGATAGTGATTATACCTATGCATTAGTAGCCGGTAAAAACTTGGATTACCTATGGATACTTTCTCGTGAAACCACAATCCCTGAAGCGGTAAAAAAAGAATATTTAGATATCGCAGAAGAATTAGGATATAAAACAACTGATTTAATTTGGGTAGAACATAATGATCAAAAATGAGAATTTGGTCGTTACATCCTAAATATTTAGACACAAAAGGATTGATAGCTCTTTGGCGTGAAACATTACTCGCCAAACATGTTTTGCAAGGGAAAACCAAAGCTTATATCCATCATCCACAACTGGAAAGATTTAAACAACAACAACATCCTCTTAATTATATCAATAAATATTTACTTGATGTATACGAAGAATCTATCGTACGTGGGTTTGTTTTCGACAAAAGTAAAATCGGCACCATACTTCCTACAGAAAAGATTTCGCTCAATAAAGGTCAGTTGGAATATGAAAAAAATCACCTACTCTTTAAATTAAAATTAAGAGATCCGAACAAATACCACGTACTTACTTTATTACCGGAAATTGAGACTCATCCTCTTTTTGTTTTACAAGAAGGAGACATTGAAAATTGGGAAATAATTAGATAATGTAAAAAATGAAAAAAATAATTGCTTTTGGTGCTTCCTATAGTAAAAATTCCATCAATAAACAGTTTGCACATTATGCTGCACAGCAGTTTGATAATACGATAATAGAATTGCTGGATTTAAACGATTATCCTCTTCCTCTATTCACTGTAGATGTGGAAGCAACTATCGACTATCCCGAACCTATTTATCAGTTTTTAAAAAAAATAGAAGAAGCTGATTTACTTATCATTTCCATGGCTGAACACAATGGGAATTTTTCAGTTGCTTTTAAAAATTTATTCGATTGGATTTCACGAATCAAATACAAAATGTTTGAAAATAAAAACATTTTACTATTATCTACATCTCCCGGTAAAAGAGGTGGTGTAAACTCCCTTGAAATAGCTAAATTTCAATTTCCTATACATGGTGCAACCATAGTAACAACATTCTCATTGCCTTTGTTTGATTCTAACTTTAATCAACACAAAGGAATTACGAATCCTCACTTAGAACAACAATTTCAAGAAGCAATCACTTTAACAAAAGAGAAATTCTAATAAAAGTGATATTATTTACAGAATACATGCAAATAAAATGTACTTTTGTAACAATAAATCTCACTATTAACTTACAGCATTTATTTTGAGCTGTTTTCACTAAAAAATATTCACTGATGAAATTAACGCATGAAAAGAGAGTAGAGAAATTCTATTCTCATGGTTCTGATACAAGAGGATTACAAGACGGAGGCTATCTTTCCTTCGGATATTGGACAGAAAACATAAAACATTATTGTCAAGCAGTCGATGCACTGATAAACAAAATTCTGCAATTTGAAAAACCAAACACATCGGGAAAAATATTAAATGTTGCTTGCGGCTATGGAGCTGAAACAAAGAAAATTTTTGACTGTATTCAACCACATAAAATAATTGCAATTGATATAACGGAAGACCACATAAATTTCGCCAAAGAGCAGAATGCACTTAAAGCCAATTCTGAACAAATTGAATTTAAAAAAATGGATGCATGTAAACTTGATTTTGAATCAGATAGTTTTGACTATGTCATCGGCATTGAAGGTCATGCTCACTTCAACACCAGAGAAGTGTTCTTGCGCAATACCTTTCGAGTATTAAAAAAAGACGGTGTCTTACTACTTTCTGATATCATGGTTGACAAAAAAGCTGCTTTAAAAAACAGCTTTAATAAAATAGTTAGTAATTTTTGTGCAAAACATTGGCATATGCCCAAAGAAAATTGGATGTCTGTACCTGAATTAAGTGTATTACTTGAAAATATAGGTTTTAAAGTCGATACAGCTGAAAGTGTAGGAAATAAAGTCTTTCCTGGATTTTCAAAATATAATTTAAAATGGAATTCTATTCAAAATGCTATTCAAACGAGAGGATACCGAATAGGAATAGGGCTCACATTTATATCTTGGTTATTAGGATTTGTACATCGAAGAGGTTTAATTGATTACGTATTTATTAGAGCGGTGAAAGTTTAGTTATTGTTAGTATTGTTAATTTATATTAAATTATTTGAAAATTCAATATTGTAAATAAAACGAAGCATATAACTACGTTAATATCCCCTTTCTTCTGCTCTACGTTCATCTTTTTCTTTAATCGTTGCCCTCTTATCATACATTTTTTTCCCTCTGGCTAGATAAATATCTAATTTCGCATATCCTTTTTCATTTACAAACAATAAAGTTGGAATAACGGTTGTTCCCTTTTCATTTAATTTGGATTGGATTTTTCGCAATTCACGTTTGGTAAGCAACAACTTTCGGTCACGTTTAGGTTCATGATTATTATAGCTCCCTTGTATATACTCGGAAATATGCAAGCCTCTCACCCATAACTCATTGTTTTCAAACACACAATAAGCGTCTGTCAAATTGGCTTTCCCTTCCCTGATGGATTTGATCTCAGTTCCGGTAAGAACAATTCCTGCCGTATATTTAGTCAGCAAAAAATACTCGAATTCTGCTTTGCGATTTTTTATACTTATAATATTATTATTTTCTTTTTTCTTTCCCATTGATTAATTATAAGCGTCAATTCAAGTCTATATATAAAACAAATACAGCATTATTGCTTTTTAAAATTAGCTAATCCTTCTTCAAGAAAAGCAACAAAATTTTTCACATCTTTATCGTAAGACTTAGGTTCTTTGGTAAGATATTTTCCACTGGCATCCATCAATACATATAAAGGTTGTGCATTAACATTAAACTCTTTAATCTGATAATTAAGGTTTTTCTTACCTAAAGTTTTAATAGTTTTTCCATCTACAGATTGCTCCCATTCTTCTTCAGGAAGTTTAATTGTATTAGCATCGGCATATAATGCAACCATTACATAATCATTTTGCAAAATAGGCTTAACTTGTGGGTCATTCCATACATAATATTCCATCTCACGACAATTAGCGCAAGTTTTTCCTGTAAAATCCACAAATATTGGTTTCCCTACTTCCTTAGCATAAGCTTTAGCTTCTTCTAAATCAAAAAAACCTTGAAAACCGCTAGGAAGATGTAGTTTATCTATATATTTTCTATTAGAAGGCAAACTAGTTATTTGTTTTGTCCCTCCTCCTTTTTCTTCAATGGATCGCTCAATATCAAAATCTTGCGTCGTCATTGGGGGAATATAACCCGATAAGGCTTTTAAAGGAGCACCCCATAAACCGGGAATCATATAAACAACAAAGGATAACGTAATCAAAGCTAAAAATAAACGAGGAACCGTAATGCTTTCAACAGGAGCATCTCCTTTAAAACGTAACTTCCCTAAGAAGTATAATCCTAATAATCCAAAAGTTACAATCCATAGTGACAAGTATGTTTCTCTATCAAGAATGCCCCAATCAGCACTCAAATCAGCCATGGACAAAAATTTTAATCCTAAAGCTATTTCTAAAAAACCAAAAACTATTTTTACGGTATTCAACCAACTTCCGGATTTAAGTTTATTGATAACCGAAGGAAACATAGCCAATAAAGTAAAGGGCAAAGCAAAACCTAATGAAAATCCCAACATGGAAATAAAAAACACCAAACTTTGGCTTGAACCGGAAGCCATCTCGATAAGTGCAGCTCCTAAAATCGGACCTGTACAAGAAAATGACACTAAAACCGTTGTCAATGCAATGAAAAACGACCCCATATAGCCCCCTTTATCGGATTGTTTATCAGATTTGTTTATCCAAGAACTTGGTAATGTAATCTCAAATAAACCGAAAAACGAAAAAGCAAAAATCATAAAAATCAAAAAGAAAATAACATTTGGCACCCAATGAGTGCTGATAAGATACATAGCATCTTTTCCCAATAATAAGGTTAACGCTAATCCTAATACTGCAAAAATAAAGATAATAGAACCTCCAAAGAAATAAGCCTGTTTCAATCCTTGTTTACGACTTTTTTCTCCTTTCATAAAAAAACTGATGGTCATAGGTATCATCGGAAAAACACAAGGTGTTATTAATGCTAATAATCCGGCCCCAAAAGAAATTAAAAACACCAACCACCACGGTTTGTCTTTTGTATCAGGTTGAGAAGCTATTTTATTTGTTTTATTTTTAACATTTTCACCCTTTTTATCGGGTATAATTTGAGATTCATCAATAGTAATAGTATCAATAGAAGAATCATTTTTAGAAGTATTCTCTTCTGCCTTTTCCTCTTTCACTTGTGGAATTCCTTTTATTTTAAAACTGAAATCCTCGCCTACCAATACACATTTTCCTTCTATACAAGCTTGTGCATCTACAATAGCTTCTATCACAAAATCTTTTTCTGATAACACTTTAATTTTTTGTTTAAAAACTACCGGAGATTTTTCAAAGTAACGATCGGTGCCAAATTCATCCGTGAATTCAATATATGCAGGTTCGGTAGTTTTACCTATAAGTTCATATTTTGAAGAAGGCTCATAGGTAAATACCGTTTGTTGTGTGATTCCTTCTGTATTATATTGTGAATACAAATGCCATCCTTTTTCCACATTTGCTGTTATTTGTATTTCAACAACATTATCCTTAAGAACTTTTGTTGCATACGTCCATTTAACGGGTTTAGATAATTGAGCAAAAGCACCAAAAAGACAAAGTGTTAAAAGAGAAGAAAAAACAATAGCCTTTCCATTTTGAATCATATTTCTCATATCAATAATTTTTTTTTGCAAAAGTACATTTTTTTAGATTATCTGTAGCTTACGATAACATCAAAGATTCATTTCTATCTACAATATTGAAACTACAAAAACAAATCAAAGCATCTTCTGTTCTTTAAACATTCTCTTATAAATTAGAGCCTTTTCTTCCAATGATTTAGGATATGCTCTTGAAGATGATGGCATACGATACAATACCATATTTCGTCCTAGAAAGTTAAAAACGGAAGACTCTCCCAACTTGGATTTATTTACATTAATAATGGAGCAAATTATTTCCGTAGCTTTTTCACCTGTTGTAACAACAGCTTGACATTCCGGCAATAATGAAAGTGTGTGTGACACATCTATCACTTCTTTTACCTCTAAATATTTATCAGAAGCATTGTTATTCAATCGTACTATTGCTCGAGCCGTATCCCCCAACGCAATCCCTTTTTCATTTA
This sequence comes from Bacteroidales bacterium, assembly GCA_017994425.1. Lineage (GTDB taxonomy): Bacteria > Bacteroidota > Bacteroidia > Bacteroidales > WCHB1-69 > UBA5266. Next base: position 15,565 of record JAGOKS010000015.1, read on the forward strand.
AAAAACCTACAATACGTTCTTTATCAAAAACTTTTTTACTTGAATCTATAAAAAATTCCTTATCCTTAAAAAATACCAAACCAAAAATACGCCACATATCGTTTTGTAAATTAGGATAATAAAAATCCATAGACCATCTTTTTCTAGCCGGCGGAAAACTTCCCAGCATAAGTAGTCGGGCATTTTGAGGTAAAAAAAACGGCAAAGGATGTTGCTCAATCATTTCAATTATTTGTTAGTGATTTCTTTACGATAGATGATTTTTTTGTTTGGTACATCATAAATTTCAGTAATAGCACCTTTCTCACTATATCCGTTTGTTTTAACATATTCTCCTATATTAGGATACACCCTCATTATTCCAATCATCACAGAAAGGAAGCCTTTGAAAGGAAACTCAACAACTACATAGTTGCCTACAGGAAAAGTTTTAATTTGATATTTGTTCTTCAATAATGTTAATTTATTCGTATCACGCTCTTCAAGCAAACAACCTAATTCCGAACGCAACTTGCTTCTCTCTACGTATTTTGGATTATCGTAATAAATGCCGCATCCTTTGAAAGTTTCTATTTTCTCGTTATTTAATAGTGAATTATACACTTTATCCATGACTTGCGAACTCTGACTATAATCACCAATCATTTCTTCATAGATAAAAATTTCTCCTCCCTGAGTAGAGACTTTACATTCAATTTTTGTAAAACCTCCATAATACGCATAAACACTAACTACAATCATTACAATAAATAGTACAACAATCAAAATAATTTTTAAAACTTTCATGATTTTTTATTTAATTATAACATATTAAAAAAAATGAAGTTGTTCATTAATTTCAACAAACAACTTCATCATATTTTACAAATTAAATTTTATTATTTTAATTCATGAACGACTAAACCGGAACGCAATTTAGGTTCAAACCAAGTAGTTTTAGGAGGCATTATATTACCTGTATCAGCAATAGTTATCAATTGATTCATCGAAACAGGAAACATTGCAAAAGCAGCCACCATCTCACCCGAATCCACACGTCGTTTCAATTCTCCCAATCCACGTATTCCTCCGACAAAATCAATTCGTTTTGATGTACGTAAGTCTTTAATATCTAATATCTGATCCAATACCAAATTCGATAAAATGGTTACATCCAAAACACCTATAGGATCATTATCGTTAAAGGTTCCCTGTTTTGCTGTCATTCGGTACCATTTACCATCCATATACATACTAAATTCATGCAATTTCATCGGTTTATAAATATCAGCACCCATTATTTCGAGCGTAAACGATGATTGAAGCTTTTTAACAAACTCTTCTTTTGTTAAACCATTCAAATCTTTAATCACACGATTATAGTCAATAATTTTCAATTGATTATCAGGGAAAATTACGGTCATAAAATAGTTATACTCTTCCGTTCCGTTATGATTCGGATTTTTTGATTTTTGTTCTTGCCCCACTAAAGCAGCAGCCGCCGTACGATGATGACCATCGGCAACATATAAATTCGGTATGTCGTTTTTAAATATTTCAACTATTCGTTTAATTATTGCTTTATCGTCGATTACCCAAAATGTATGTCCAAATCCTTCATCAGCAACAAAATTATATTCCGGTTTCTGATTTTTTACGATAGTTGATACAATAGTATCTATTTCCTTATGTGCAGGATAGGTAAAAAATACCGGTTCAACGTTTGCATTCGTAATACGTACATGAATCATACGATCTTCTTCTTTATCTTTACGTGTCAGTTCATGTTTTTTAATATTACCTTTTATGTAATCATCGGTATGTGAACATGCTACTATGCCGTATTGTGTGCGACCTTCCATGGTTTGAGCATAGATATATAATTTTTCTTCTTTATCTTGTACCAACCATCCATTGGTTTTAAACTTATTGTAGTTTTCCACTACTTTATCATACACTTCCTTGCCGTGTTCATCTATGCATTCCGGTAAATCAATTTCTGCTTTGGTAATATGTAACAACGAATAAGGATTATTTGCTGCTTCTACTCGAGCCTCTGCTGAATTTAACACGTCATATGGACGGGAAGCTAATTGTTTTACGATGTCTTTTGGAGGACGTAATCCTTTAAATGGTTTAATGATTGCCATACTATATTTTTTTATGTTTTTGATATTTAATTATTTTCAAAAAATATTTTTATTTAATTTTCAAATGCAAATGTACTAAATATTTATTTACACTTAAGCTACTCATTTAATTCTTATCCTTGATTTTTATTTCATATTTACATCTAATTAATTTAAACATATTATTTGGCTTTAGTATATAAACTTAATTATATAAAATAAGTAAGAATATTCACATAAAATGAATTTAATTAAGATTACGTTAAAAAAAATTTTATTCTGCTAAATTTCTTAAAGCCGGAGTACTCAAGATGTGTACTTTCTTATTAGCAATGCTTATCATTTTATCTGCTTGCATTTCAGAAAGACTACGCGTTAAAGAAGGACGCGCCACGCTAAATATTTCTGCTAACCGCTGATGGGAAGGAATTTCTATTATATCTTTCCCCTTTATTTGTTTTTGATTCAGTAAATATTTAGCAATCTTACCCTTTAAACTTAATTTCATTACATTCAACTTCTCGTTTAAAAAATACGTTTGTTCGGAAATTATTTCTAAAAAATTAAACAATATCTGACTATTCTTTTGCAATATGCTCATAAAATCTTTCCGAGGAATCATGATTAACTCACATGATTCCATTGCATAAACACTTACAGGATAGTAATTATTTTTAATATATAAAAAAGCCGGAGCCAACACCTTGGGAGCTGTAAATTCTTCTACCACCATAATTTTCCCACTATAATTAATTTTTTCTGCTACTGCCCTCCCACTATATAAAATAATTAAATCAACACATACATCATTTTGAAAAATAATGATAGAATCTTTGCTATATTTCTTTGTTTTATAACGTGTTTGATTTAACAATGCTTGTATTTCATCTTTTGAAATGTTTTTAAACAAACTGCATTTTGCTATTTTTTCTTCCATGAGATTATTTTTATTATGGTAACATATGTTACAAATTTTATGCCTTTAATAGTATATCTTTGCATCAAAATTAACTATTAATTAAATTTTAAAAAAAATGAACGCTATGTTTTGCTCTCAATGTCAAGAAACTGCTCAAAACACTGGCTGCGTAGTCAGAGGAGTTTGTGGGAAAAGTCCGGAAGTTGCTAATTATCAAGATTTATTAATCTATGTATTAAAAGGATTATCAAAAATCAATCATTGTTTACGTCAATCGGGAAAAGCATCCGAAAAAGCTGATTTATTTATCATGAACGGATTGTTTATGACAATTACGAATGCTAATTTCGATAAACAACGTTTTATCACAGAAATAAAAGCCGGATTAGCTTTACGCGATGAATTAAAGAAAGAAGCAACCAAATGTAAAGTAAATTGTGAATTCATACATCACGATGCACTTGTGTGGAATGCTGCAACTGAAGCTGAAATGGAAGAAAAAGCTAAAAAAGTCGGCATTCTTTCTACTGAAAACGAAGACATCCGTGCACTACGCCAAATGCTGGTGTTAGGAATAAAAGGAATGGCTGCTTATGCCGAACACGCCTATAATCTTAATCATATTGATAAAGATATATTCGATTTCATGCAAATAGCTTTAAGTAGTACTTTATCCGAACAAAGTAAAGATGAATTGTTAGGATTAGTCATGAAATGTGGAGAATATGGTGTAAAAACCATGGCTTTATTGGACAAAGCCAATACTTCAACTTACGGAAATCCACAAATCACAAAAGTGAACATTGGTGTTAAAAATCGTCCGGCTATTTTAATCAGTGGTCATGATTTAAAAGATTTGGATGAGTTATTAGCTCAAGCAGAATCCGAAGGTGTGGATGTATATACTCACTCCGAGATGTTACCTGCACATTATTATCCGTATTTTAAAAAGTATACAAACCTTGTTGGTAATTATGGCAATGCATGGCATCGTCAGACAAAAGAATTTGAAACCTTTAATGGTCCTATTCTATTTACTACGAATTGTATTGTGCCCCCACGCACCGATAATACTTACAGCGACCGCGTATATACTACAGGAAGCACAGGTTTTACAGGTTTTCCTCATATAGCTGACAGAGTAGATGGAAAGACAAAAGATTTCTCACAAATCATTGCCCATGCCAAACGTTGCAAAACACCGGAAGCTATCGAAAACGGTGAAATTATAGGTGGATTTGCCCATAATCAAGTTATTGCGTTAGCCGATAAAGTGGTTGACGCTGTAAAAAGTGGTGCAATTCGTAAATTTGTAGTTATGGCAGGTTGCGACGGACGAATGAAAAGTCGTGAATACTATGCCGATTTTGCACAAAAACTTCCGAAAGACACTATTATTCTAACAGCCGGTTGTGCTAAATACCGTTACAATAAATTACAATTAGGCGATATAGGCGGAATTCCAAGAGTACTCGATGCCGGTCAATGTAATGACAGTTATTCATTAGCCGTTATTGCACTCAAACTAAAAGAAGTGTTTGGCTTGGACGATGTAAATAAACTGCCCATAGTGTATAACATTGCATGGTACGAACAAAAAGCAGTTATTGTATTGTTATCATTGTTAAGTCTTGGCGTTAAAAATATCCATTTAGGACCTACCCTTCCGGGTTTCCTTTCTCCTAATGTGGCAAATATTTTAATCGAAAGTTTTGGAATCGGAGGCATTTCAACCGTCGATGAAGATTTGAAAAATATGATAGGATAATTTCTTCAACTATTATAATTAAAAGAGGGTGTTTCATTAAACATCCTCTTTTTTATAACAAATTATTTTGAATTATATATATCGCAGCTACTTTGCTAATTTCAAAACATTTGATCTCATATATTTTTGCTGAAACGACATCTTTGATACTTTGTAATCATCATTTAAAAAACTTTTCTGAATCATACATTTATATTAAAAAAAAATATATCTTTGCAATCCTAAAAAATAAATTAATAAAAATTTTTAACTTAAACATTATCAGAGACATGGTAAATCATTACGAAACCGTTTTCATTATGACTCCCGTTTTGTCTGAAGATCAGATGAAGGAAACGGTAAGCAAGTTCGAGAAAATTTTGCTCGACAATGGCTGTGAGCTTGTGCACCAGGAAAACTGGGGCATGCGAAAATTAGCCTACCCAATTGGGAAAAAATCATCGGGTTTTTATCAATTGTTTGAATTTAAAGCCGAAGGTCCGTTTGTAAAAGAATGGGAAATTCAATTCAAACGCGATGAAAGAATCATTCGTTTTTTAACGGTTGCTCTTGACAAACACGGCATTCAGTACAATGAGAAAAGACGTGAAAACAAAAAAAATGCTGCAGAAGCAGCCAATAAAGTAATTATTAACGAATAATATTTATCACGATGGCACAGTCAAATACAGATATAAAATATTTAACACCCATTGCGGTTGATGTTAAAAAGAAGAAATTTTGTCGTTTTAAAAAACACGGCATTAAATACATTGATTATAAAGACGGACAATATCTACTTCGTTTCATTAACGACCAAGGAAAAATATTACCAAGACGTCTTACAGGGACATCCTTAAAATACCAAAAGAAAGTTGCTCAGGCAATTAAAAGAGCACGTCACATTGCTATTCTACCTTATGTTGCCGATAACTTAAAAGAAAAATAGGAGGAAAATACAAATGGAAATTATTTTAAAAGAAGATATCGTTAACTTAGGATATGCCAATGAAATCGTAAACGTGAAAAACGGTTACGCTCGCAATTTTTTATTTCCTAAAAAATTAGCTATTCCTGCTACTGATTCCAATAAAAAAATCTTGGCTGAAACCATGAAACAACGAAGCCGAAAATTGGAAAAAATGAAAAACGACGCCATGAGTTTGGCTGAACGTTTAACCGACTTAACCGTAAATATTCTTGTAAAAGCAACCGAAGAAGGTACAATTTACGGTTCAGTTACAAACATTAATGTATCTGAAGCGTTGAAAGAACAATTTGATATTGATATTGATCGTAAAAAAATACTTATTCAAGGTCAACACATTAAAGAGTTAGGTCAATATAAAGCCAGCGTTGGCTTACATAAAGATGTTCGCGTTGATTTTAACTTAAACGTTATCAGCGAATAATCTTTTCGTTTAGTAAACATAAACCATTTTCTAAAAATAGAAAATGGTTTTTTTTTGCTCTGTCTTATTATTCTTTCTATTCAGATAAAACAATAAACAAAAGCTAAATCTATTTCGTGATTTGAATTTTACTTCTATTTCATTAAAATACATCTATAGAATTAAAAAAATTAGTACTTTTGTTAAATATTTTGAACATCAAATTTAGATATTATAACAATGTATTTAAAAGGATTTCATTTTAAAATTATAAGGATATTATGTATATTAAGCCCATTATATTTTAACATATCGGCACAGGATATACATTTTTCTCAATTTTGGATGAATCCGATTTCCTTGAATCCTGCTTCAACAGCTTTCTATGATGGTAATTTTCGTGTAGGTGCATATAATCGATCACAATGGTATACTGTTACAAAAGCGTATCAAACAAATGGCTTATGGTTTGATTTGCCGATTGCAAAAAGACCTTCACATCAAGATATTTTCGGCTTTGGAATGACATTTGACTTTGATGTAGCCGGTAATTCAAAGTACACTACCATGCAATCCAATGCTATGTTTTCTTATGCTCGTTCATTGAATCGCAAAAACAATCATTTTATCATGATAGGTATCTCGGGAGGAATCGCACAACGTACGATTGATTATGCATCATTAAGCTTTGACGAACAATTCCAAGATGACATGTACGAAAGCAGCAATCCTATCAACGAAACTTTTCCAACGACCAAATTTCTTTTTGGGGATTGTGCTGCGGGCATACAATGGTTTTATCAACCAAGTGAAGCATTTTATTATCAAGCCGGAATAAGTGCTTTTCATCTTAATATGCCTAAACAATCCTTATTGAAAGACAAAAGTATACGTCTTCCTATTAAGTATAATCTCCAACTATCGGTTGGATTCGGACTTAATAGAGATATGATTATAACCCCCAGTTTATTTTACAGTCGACAACTTCAATATCAAGAATTCATGATTGGTTGTATGTATACATATATCATCAGTCGGGACCAACAAGGGAATATAAAGAAATTTGAAATTGGCTTGGATTATCGTTGGAAAGATGCTCTTTACGTTGTTTTGGGTTTTGAAATAAAAAGAATCCGATTAAATTTCAGTTACGATTTTAATATTTCCAAACTTACACCTGCAAGCAATGCTCAAGGAGGTGTGGAAGCCAGCATGTATTATATTTTTAAACATAAGAAAACATACAAACGAAAAGAAATTCCATGTCCTATATTTTAATAGTTAGCGGCAATGAAGCAAAAAATAATTTATATTTTACTGTTATGCTGTCCCTTGCTTACTATAGCTCAGCAGAGCAATGAATATTTGCTTTGGGCTGCCGATGCTGCTAAACAAAAAGATTTTCAATCAGCAACTTACTTTTATCAAGAATATATCAAACAAGGATATCCGTTAGATCCCAAAGTGTATTTTTTGTACGCTCATGCTTTACATAAATCCTATCAATATCTAGATGCAGAATTGATGTACGAAAAAGGACTAAAGATCGACACGCTTAAAGCTTTTCCCGAAGGTTTGTTTGAACTGGCTATGGTAAAAAAAAATCTTTCCAAATATAAGGAAGCTATAGAATTACTTCAAAAATATCAACTTTTAAAGACTTCCGATACACTAATTTCTTCTAAAAGACTGCGGTCTGAAATTGATATCTGCCAAAAAGCTACTTTTATTCTTTCTGATACTCTCCCTTTGTACATCGAACAATTTAATACTATTATTAACACATCCTTTTCCGAATTTAATCCTATGCAATTAGGCGATACAGCTTTGTATTTCTCTACCTTGCGTCCAATTACAACTAACTCAAGCACACATATTATTGAAGATTTTTATATTTCAAAAATCTATGCCACCAAGTATGAAATAAACGGATTTTCAGAGCCTAAACCTATTTCAAAAAAAATTAATCATCCTAAATACGACAATGCCAACTTTTGTTTTAATCAGGATAAAACTAAACTATACTTCAGTCGTAAACAACCCAATCAAAAAACGAAAATATGGGTTTCAGAATTAGTAAGAGAGAAATGGCAAAAACCAAAACTTTTGCCGTCCGTCATTAACCATCCCGATGCAAATAACACCCAGCCTTTTCTTGTTACATTAGATGAGAATAATGAAATTTTGTATTTTGTTTCCGACCGTCCTAAGGGTATCGGTGAAATGGATATATGGTTTGCTGTTATAACAAAAGATCATTTTGGCGAAGCCATTAACGCCGGAAGTAATATCAATACTCTCGGGAATGAAATTACGCCCTTTTATTACACTCCTACTCAAACATTATATTTTAGCTCGGATTGGCATCCCGGCTTAGGAGGTTATGATATTTTTAAATCTAAAGGGGCCATGAGTAATTGGAGTGATCCCGAACTTATGGGGTATCCATTCAACTCTCCGGCAAACGACATTTATTTCACGATAAATGAAGTAGACTCTGACGGTTTTTTTACTTCAAATCGAAAATCAAGTTATGACATAACACAAGCGACTTGTTGTAATGATATTTTTCTTTATGAATGGAAACCTGTTATACAAAACATTCAAATTGATACAATTCCTGTTAAAGATACGATGGATATACCTTTGCTGCTCACTAAAATATTACCCATTAATTTATATTTTCACAATGACGAACCCGATCCGAAAACAACAGCTGTAACAACGAACAAAAATTATAAAAATACATTGGATGAATATTTTTCTTTACAGGAACTTTATAGAGAAGAGTATTCAAAAGGATTGGAAAATAAAGAAAAAGAAGAGGCTATTGCAACTATTGATGCTTTTTTCAAGGATTATGTACAAAAAGGATATGAATTATTGGAAATGTTTTCCTCTTTATTAATGAATGATTTGCAAAGAGGTAAATCTATAAATATAACCGTTAGTGGATTTGCAAGCCCTTTATTTTCTGACGAATATAACATAAACCTCTCTTTACGAAGAATTGAAAGTTTGAAAAATTATTTAAGAGAATACAACAATGGTGTTTTTATTCCATATATGGATAGTACTAAATCTAACCAATTACATATAATCAATGCTCCTAAGGGTAAAACCATGGCTAATCCGTATGTAAGCGATAATCCCAATGACAAACGAAATTCTATCTACAGCATAGCTGCAGCCTTTGAAAGAAGAGTACAAATTTTTGGTTATGATGAAGATACAATAATAAAGACCCTATTTCTTTCGGTTCCGGATTCTTTGTTAACGTTTATTTCGACACCGGGAGTTACTGATTATATAAAATACATTGAAATAAAAAATTTAGGGAAAGACACCATTTATTTAAAGGATATACAAACAAATAGCAAGATGTTTCAAGTAAGTATGGAAAAAAACGTTTTAAAATCAAATGAGAACACTTATCTAAAAGTTACTTTTACAGAAAGAGCCTTTCGCTTTTCCCCATTACTGCAAATTACAATAAAAGCAAGTAAGGACAGTGAACATAAAGATATTATAATAAATTGCCTGTTAGAGAAATAATCAACACTGTAAGCTTAATTAACCAATGTCATTTCATCCACAAGATGTTTTGCTCCTGCAAATTTATCAATTATAAATAAGACAAAACGTATATCTACCGAAATGTTTCTGCATTGGTCGGGGTCGTACTGAATATCGCTCATAGTTCCTTCCCAACATCTATCGAAATTCAATCCTAACAAATGCCCTTCAGCGTTTAATATGGGACTGCCCGAATTGCCGCCGGTAGTATGATTGGTAGCAATAAATGCAACCGGCATTTCACCATTGGCATTGGCATACTTACCGTAATCTTTATTTTTATACAGTTGTTTTAATTTATCTTCAACCACATAATCATAAATATCAGGATTTTCTTTCTGCATAATTCCTTCTATGGTAGTATACGGCAAATAAGCTACTCCATCGGCAGGAAAGTACCCTTTCACTTTCCCATACGTTAATCGCATGGTCATATTAGCATCCGGATAAAATATCTTATTGGGTTGCATTTCCATCAATGCAGCTATCCATACTCTTTCTAAACTATCTAATGTTAATTGCATCTGAATTAATTTCGGATAAATTTCCGCCGAATACTGTATCCTTAACGGATAAACAAGCCTATAGGCTAAATCCTTTTGCAAGGTTTTGTATTGGGATGGTTTATATTTTTCAAGGAAACTGATTAATTTCTCTTGATTCACAAAAACAGAACCACCATAGATATCATCAGCCATTTTAGAAAAATCACCTTTATACTTTTTATCAAGAGCCTTAAACTCCTCCGGTAATTCCAATTTATCCACTTGAGCATAATACTTTTTCATTAACACAACAAACAATTCTTTATCAACTTTTGCATTATAGTTCTTGAAAAAGCCTTTGGCTATTTGGATAAAGCGTTGGCGAAGGGTATTTAATGTTTCCTCCGACATGTCCGGATTTTGTTCGCTTTCATCTATCAAACGGGTAAAGCTCATTGCAAAATTCAACAACTCAATCGCTGCTACACTTTCTCGGAAATAAGCTGCAGAAGTATGTATCGGAGTATATTGTTGATAAAAATTCTCCAAAGCAGGTAATAAGCCTTTATACCTGTCGTTTCGAGTTTTATCTTCTTGTATCCAACGGATAAATTCAGCTTCGAGAGCTTGCTTTTTAGAAATAACATCCAGGCGTTTTAATCCTTTGTTTTCGCCTATCCATTTTTTCCATCCATTGGCAATGCCGGCACTTTTAGCAGCATACTGAATCCGAATTAAAGGATCCATATCCATATAACGTTTTATAATATCTAAACGTTGGGTACGCAAATCAATGGCAATAGGGTTGATATGATTCTGAACAAGATCTACGCCCCAGGATGTCAAGAACTGCTGAGTACTTCCCGGATATCCAAAAACAAAAGTAAAATCATCTTTCTCAACACCTTTCAATGAAATAGTTAAATGTTTTTTGGGTGTATACGGGATATTATCTTTCGCATATGAAGCAGGTTTATTGTCTTTATCGGCATAAATTCTAAACACGGAGAAATCACCGGTATGGCGAGGCCACATCCAGTTATCAGTATCCCCACCGAATTTTCCTATATTAGATGGAGGAGCCCCTACCAGACGAATATCTTTAAAAACTTCATTTACAATTAATATATATTGATTGCCTCCGTAAATAGGTTTGATGACTGCCGTATAATGTGTGCCTTTCGTAACTTCGGTAATAATTTTACGCATACTTTCATCAATAGCCATTTCTCTTTGCTGCTCGTTCATAAAATCAGGGCATACGTTGATGAGAACTTCTTTTGTAACATCTTTCATATACACTAACAATGTAACCGTAAGACCGGGAATTGGCAATTCTTGTTCTTTATTCATTGCCCAAAAACCATTGGTAAGGTAATCATGTTCAAGACTACTCTGTGATTGTATACTTCCATAACCGCAATGATGATTGGTTAATAGTAATCCTTTATCCGAAACAATATTTCCGGTACATCCCCCACCAAATAAAACAATAGCATCTTTTAAACTTACCTGATTGACACTGTATATATCTTCTGCTGATAGTTTCATGCCTTTGGCTTTCATGTCTTTTTCGTTTAACAGTTGCAATAAATACGGCAACCACATACCCTCATCTGCTTTTACCGGCAGTAAAAACAATATTATAATCGTAAAAATTCCTAATCTCTTCATATTTCTTTTTTATTTATTAAATTGATTTGCAAAAATACATGAAAATTCCATATCATATACTTTAGCCTATAAAAATATTGAATCAGAACTGTTAATCTTTTGAATTTAGTTACAATATAAAATTCAAATTATTATATTTTTTAGCTATGCAAACACCACACCTATTATGGTTATAATCTAGCCTCCCCATCCGGGTCCACCCCTCTAAATCTCCCCAAACGGGGAGACTTGGCTGTATTGCGTGTTGTGAGAGTATTGCCTTGTAGGGTTGGTTCATTTTTTATATGATTTCGTTTTGCAAAAATATACTTTTATTTTTATCCATAAAATTCACTACATTAATTTTTAAAACCAAACACTTATAGTAAAAGGGACAGATGGTAAATTACCCCCTTAACAACTCCAAAGCAAAGAAATTAATCCAATTATAAAAAGAAGTCCATAAACAATTGCTCCTAATGTAATACTTAAATCCATAAATTTAAAAATAGGATTTGAATTTTTCTCATTATCCTTCTCCCTATGTTCCTTTGCTTTTTCTTCCATTTATAAATTATTCTTCGGTTAATGTTTTTCTTATTTTCTCTTTCTTATTGTCAATTATAATTTCTAATCTTTTTGTTACTTCTTTTTCTATATTAAAATCTTTTTGTGAAGTAAGATTTTTATCTGACAAAATATCTTTCTTAATTTCATTTGTAACAGATTCATAGAATGAAAAAGTGTACTCTTTGAGATTATCGCCATATCCATAAATTTTTCCCATACCCTCTTCTTCAAGAACTTTAATAGCTAAATAATCTATCGTCATTTCTTTGGTCTCTGGTTCTGAAAGAGCTGCAAACATAGAAGATGCTGCTTGTCTATTCAAATTTAACAGAAACTTTCCAAGACCTTCAATTTTTGCTAATTTTGTAAGCAATTTCAAACTGCCTAAACCAAAAAATTGAAGTCCATATCCTATAATATCATTAGTTGTAATATCAAAACTTGGGTCTTTTGCCCTTTGAATACCAAGCATTCCTTCATACATTAATCCAAGATATGGTATAGCTGTCATTTTAGAAACTAAATTAACCCATTTATAATTTGTAACCATAGCCTTATATCTTGTGCTATTATTCTTAGAAGGAGGTTTGATATAATATCTCCCCGTCGGATCAACAAACATTACCGGATTATTCGCACAATAGGTATAGGGTGAAATGGAAGGATATTTCTCAAACATCGGATCTCGGCTCCACCCCTCTAAATCTCCCCAAATGGGGAGACTTGGCTGTATTGCGTGTTGTGAGAGTATTGCCTTGTAGGGTTGGTTCATTTTTTATATTATTTCGATATGCAAAGATACAAATAAATTATATCGGTTTACGAAAAAATGATTATTTAATGTAACCCTCTTGCCTTCATGCTCCTCCCCATTTGGGGAGGCGGGAGGGGTGGGATTTTGCAAATATTTCACCCCTACGGGGTGAGAAAACGGGAATATATACCTTTTAGTTATAGATATGCAACTCCTACGGAGTTGAGAGAAAATTTAGAATTAAAAATTAAAAATTAAGAATTGTTAATGAATGAATTAGGTTGTATGTAGCATTTGTAAGCACGACGATTCTATCGGGCAAAAGAAATCCCTCTTATCGAATAGCGCGTTGTATCAAGTTTAATGCTTAATTCATCATAATTAACTGCAGAGGAGGCAGAGGTTTTACGCAAAGAACGCAAAGAGATATACACAGCCTACCCTTATTTTTTCGGAACGAAAAAAACGTCTTTAGACTTTTGTCTTCATTTTTAATTCTTAATTTTTAATTTTTAATTGATTTCATCCGCGTGCCATTAAAAATAAACATTAACAAATATATGATAAGCAAAAGAAAATTTTCATACTTTTGTAAACGTTAAACAGCAATTAAAACAATGGACAAGAAGAATCAATCGGCATTAAAAATACAAGAAGGAATTGAACAGCCATCTCGTATAAATCCTTATTTGCAAAACAAAAAAATAAAGAAGTCTGTATTGTTAAGCAAGCAAGAATATGTTGAGGGAATATTATCTCAAAATATTATTGTTTTAAGCAAAGCCATCACTTTAATAGAAAGCGATTTAAGAAAGCATCACGATTTAGCACAAGAAATTATTGAAGCCTGCATCCCCTATTCGGGAAATTCCATACGTATCGGAATCACAGGTGTCCCCGGTGCAGGAAAAAGTACATTTATTGATACCTTCGGCAAACACATCACTTCATTGGGACATAAATTAGCCGTATTAACAATAGATCCGAGTAGCGAATTATCGAAAGGGAGTATATTGGGAGATAAAACACGTATGGAATCCTTATCCACAGATAGCAATGCCTTTATACGCCCCTCTCCTTCTGCCGGTTCACTGGGAGGAGTAGCCCGTAAAACGCGCGAAAGCATTATCTTATGTGAGGCTGCCGGTTTTGAAACCATTATTGTTGAAACAGTAGGTGTTGGTCAATCAGAAACAGCCGTACATTCAATGGTTGATTTTTTTCTTTTATTAATGATATCCGGTGCCGGGGATGAATTACAAGGTATTAAACGCGGTATTATGGAAATGGCCGATTTAATAGTTGTCAACAAAGCTGATGGTGACAATTTAAAAAATGCCGAACTCACCAAAACGCAATTAGCAAGTGCTTTACGATTATTCCCTATGACTGCTTCCAAATGGATACCTACCGCCATAACAACTTCTGCCATTCAGAATAAAAACATTGAAATGGTGTGGCAAATTATTACCGACTATATCACCCATACAAAATCAAACGGGTTTTTTGTTGAAAACAGAATTCATCAATCAAAAAAACGTTTTTATCACTTTTTAGAAGAAGAGTTATTTGCGCATTTTTATTCAGACAATGACGTTAAAGCAAATCTTGACATTATCGATAAACAATTATTAGAACATAAACTTAGTTCTTATGCAGCAGGGAAAAAACTACTGGATATTTACTTTAAAAATGTTTGTGAAAACATGGATACTTACAAAAAGAAATAACTATCGTTTTACTTCTACTTGTTCAAAGCCTTCGATAATATCTCCTACTTTAATATCATTAAATCCTACGATATTCAACCCACATTCATAATTTGCCGAAACTTCTTTCACATCATCTTTAAAACGTTTCAACGAGCCTAATTTAC
The DNA here is from genome assembly GCA_017994425.1 of Bacteroidales bacterium. Classification (GTDB taxonomy): domain Bacteria; phylum Bacteroidota; class Bacteroidia; order Bacteroidales; family WCHB1-69; genus UBA5266. Next base: position 30,644 of record JAGOKS010000015.1, read on the forward strand.
CCGTAAAGATAACGATACCATCGCGAATTACACGTATTTGAGTGTTACGTTGAACTTTTCCGTCAAGGACAAAACATCCTGCTATTGTACCAACTTTTGAAATATGGAATGTTTCCCTGACTTCGATATTGCATACAATATTTTCTTTAATTTCAGGAGCACGCATACCTTCAATAGCGTCTTTAAGTTCGTTAATGGCATCATAAATTATGGAGTATGTACGAATATCGACTTGTTCTTGTTCAGCTAATTTTTTAGCACCCCCTGAAGGACGAACCTGGAATGCAATAATAATGGCATTAGAAGCAGAAGCGAGTAACACATCCGATTCAATTACTTGCCCTACCGATTTATGAATAACATTCAACTGAACTTCATTGGTTGACAATCGCAACAATGCATCTGTCAAGGCTTCGATAGAACCATCGACATCTCCTTTAACAATGATATTTAATTCTTTAAAATCACCAATGGCAATACGTCTTCCAATTTCATCCAGCGTAATATGTTTTTGTGTACGTAATCCTTGTTCACGTACCAATTGGATTCTTTTATTAACAACAGCTTTGGCTTCACGTTCTTCTTTATATACTTTAAAAGTATCTCCCGCCTGAGGAGCACTGTTTAAACCAAGTATCAAGACAGGCGAAGAAGGTCCTGCTTCTTTAACAATTTGATTTCTTTCATTATACATAGCTCTTGTTTTACCACAAGCAGAGCCGGCAGCAATAACATCACCGGTACGTAAAGTACCATTTTGCACCAGTATTTTTGCTACATAGCCACGACCTTTGTCTAATGAAGATTCTATAACAGTACCGGTAGCAATTGCTTTTGGATTTGCTTTTAAATCAAGCATCTCAGCTTCTATCAATACTTTTTCCAGTAACACTTCCACATTAAGTCCTTTTTTTGCAGAAATATCCTGACTTTGAATTTTACCTCCCCATTCTTCAACCAAAAGGTTCATATTTGCCAATGAAGCTCTGATTTTTTCCGGATCAGCACCGGGTTTATCAATTTTATTGATAGCAAATATCATGGGAACACCGGCAGCTTGAGCATGATTGATAGCTTCAGTGGTTTGTGGCATAATGCTATCATCAGCGGCAATAACCACAATAACAATATCGGTTACTTTAGCACCGCGAGCACGCATGGCGGTAAAAGCTTCATGACCGGGTGTATCAAGAAAGGTTATTCGTTTTTTATTTGGAAGTTGCACTTCATAAGCACCAATATGTTGGGTAATCCCCCCCTCTTCACCGGCTATAACGTTTGTTTTTCTAATATAGTCAAGCAATGACGTTTTCCCGTGGTCAACATGTCCCATAACGGTTACAATGGGAGAACGTTCTACTAAAAATTCGGGGTTCATATCAATTTCATCTTCTTTTTCTTCATCGTCCAGTCCGACAAACTGCACTTTAAAGCCAAATTCATCGGCGAGCAAAGAAATAGTTTCGGCACCTAAACGTTGATTAATGGCTACTGCCATCCCAATACTCATACACGTTGATATTATCTGTGTAACAGGCATATTCATCATAGCAGCCAATTCATTAGCAGTAATAAATTCGGTTACTTTGAGAATATTCTTTTCCATTTCGGAACGCTCTTGTGCTTCGATAATTTCATGTTGAATATGTTCTCTTTTTTCTCTACGATATTTAGAAGATTTCGTTTTCCCGATTGGCGCTAAGCGAGCCATAGTTTTCTTAACTTGTTTTTCGATTTCTTCATCTGAATAATCAACTTTATGACTAGTTTTAGGCGGAATTACTCCTCTATCCTTACGCTTTTTAAAACCTAGAGTAGTCTCTTCGGCTTCAGGATATTTTGAAAAAGAAGTTTTTATACGTTTTCGTTTTTTCCTTACATCACCTTCTGATTCTATGTTTCCCGTGTTCTTTTTCCATATTTTTTTAGGCTCCTTTTTTTCTATATCAGCAGTATCTTCTTTGAGTTTATCTTCCGTAAAATTAGGTGCTGAATCGTCTTTCTTAGTGCTTTTTACAAAATCATTCTTCTTTATTTGTTTGAATTTTTCTTGTTGTTGTCTTTTATTTTCTAATTCTTTTTCTTTTTTCTCTTTCTTTTCTTTCTGCAGTTCTTCTCTTGATTTTTTCTTAGGTTTGGTAAGCATATTCATTTTTGCTAAATCAATCATACCAATAACATTTGGTTTGGGAGCTTTAGCATCATTCTCTTGCTCTGTTGTAATAATGTCGTTTGTCTCCAATAAAGACTCATTCTCTTCGTGAGATAAATCATCTGTTTGTATTTTTTCATTTTCTATTTCCTCTTTATCGGGTTGGGATTGAGTTTGTTCTTTTTTCTTCTCTATTTCCGATTCAGGATCGTATTCAATAGTAGTGTCTGTCATTTCTGCATCCACATCTGCATTTATTGGCTCTACGATTTTTTCAACATCCAATTGTTCTACAGGGGACGCCTTAATTTCAATATCCTCATTTGAGAGAATCGCTTGCTCATTGTTTGTGGATGTATCTTTCTTTTTAGTTTTCTTTTTTGTATGTGTATCTAAATCTATCTTACCTACAATTTTTAATTTTTGTTTAGGAACTTCAATCGTAGCAGGAACTTTTTCTTCTATAGGAATTTCTTTAGGTTTTTCCTTTTCATGCTTTTCGATTTGTGTAGGTTGATTAATGATAATTTCTTTTTTCTCATTATCTGAAACCGTCCGTGTTTCTTCTTTATTATCAGAAGTTGTATGGGATTTAAAACCACTCCCTATTTCAAGTTTTTGTGATTCAGCTTTTACGTCTTTTTCTTTTTTATATTCTTGGTCAATAAGTTCATATAATTCAACACTTAACTTTGTGTTATCATTATTTTCAATCACAAATCCTTTTTTAAACAAAAAATCAACAATAGTAGATGTAGCAACATTATATTCTTTTGCTGCTTTGCCTAATCGTGGTATTATTTTTTTTTCTTCTGACATAAATTTATGTAATTAATTAAAATTTTAAAAGTCAATCCTTATTGTTCAAATTCTGCTTTGATAATACGTAGGACTTCATCGATTGTTTCTTCTTCTAAATCGGTACGGTGTATAAGTTCATCTCTTGAAATATCAAGGACATTTTTAGCTGTATAACAACCTATATTTTTAAGAGCGTCAATTATCCATTGATCAATTTCATCTGAAAATTCTTGTAATTCGACATCTTCTTCATCAATTACATCATTTCTGAATATATCAATTTCATAGCCTGTAAGTTTACTTGCCAATTTTATATTACTTCCACCTTTACCAATTGCCAAAGAAATTTGATCAGGATTCATATATACACGAACACTTTTTGATTCTTCGTTGAGTTCAATGCTTGTAATTTTAGCCGGACTTAGTGCACGCGAAATATATAATACATTGTTGGTTGTAAAATTTATTACATCAATATTTTCGTTTCTCAATTCTCTTACGATCCCATGAATACGCACTCCTTTCATACCTACACAAGCACCAACAGGATCTATTCGGTCATCATAGGTTTCGACTGCAATTTTTGCTCTTTCACCGGGAACACGTACAATATTTTTGATTATTATTAATCCATCGTAAATTTCAGGAATTTCTTCTTCCATTAAACGTTCAAGAAATACCGGAGACGTTCGGGAAACAACAATAAATGAGGAATTCATTCTCGGTTCTACTTTAATTACAACAGCGCGAATAGGATCTCCTTTTTTATAAAAATCTCCAGGTATTTGCTCATTTTTAGGCAATAACAGTTCTATTCCTTCCTCATCAACAAGTAGAATTTCTTTTTTAAACACTTGATAAACGGTGCCTGTTACAATTTCACCTATACGACTATTATATTTTTGATAAATAATATCCCCTTCATATTCCATAAGTTTTGTAACCAAATTTTGGCGTAATGACAATATTTCTCTTCTTCCGAAATCTTCCAAACGAATCTTTTGACAGACTTCTTCTCCTACTTCAAAATCCGGTTCAATTTTAATAGCTTCAGATAATTCGATTTGTCTAACCGGATCTGTAAGATTGCCATCTTCTACAATTTCAAAATATCGCTGAAATTCGACATCTCCTTTATCCACATTTGTAATTACACTTACATTTGCCTCTTGTCCATACTTTTTTAATAACATATGTTTGAAAATATCTTCGAGGATAAACATAAATGTTTCTCTATCAATATTTTTTAATTCTTTAAACTCAGTAAATGATTCTATTAAATTCAGATCTTCTTTCATATCTTATTTATATATAATTAATTTTTATTAAACACAACTTCAAGTTTTGCTTCTTCAATTTCATCCATTGATATTTCTTTTACAACAGAAGGATTTTTTTTATTACCTTGAATCTCCAATAAAAGACTTTGTTCCTGTGCTTCTATTAATGTACCTTTTAATTTACTTTGATCCTTCATTTTTATAGATAACATTTTCCCTTCTGCATTTTTATATTGACGAAACATAACAAATGGTCTACCTAATCCAAAGGAAGACACATTTAATTCAAAATCAACTTTATCTCTATCTAAATGCTTTTCCACAAAACGGCTAACTTGGATACAACTATCTATTGACACTCCATTATCGCCATCTAAAAACACCAAAATAGTATTCCCTTTTTTAACTTTCACTTCAGTAATAAACAAATCAGTGCCTTGGATAGCTTCCAAAACTAATTTTGTTATCAAGTCATTATTTAGTATACTCATCTTTATTGTACTAAAAAAGGAGTAAACTTTTGGTTTCTCCTTCTTAATAATTATCCCTTAAATTTCGTTCATTCAACGACGAACTTGTTGACCAACCAGGATTCGAACCTAGACAGGCAGTACCAAAAACTGCAGTGCTACCATTACACCATTGGTCATGTTCAAAAGCAATGCAAAAGTAAAAAAAAAACGTTTGTCAATAACAAGATTTAGAAAAAAAAATAATAATTTACAACTATCTATATAAGAATGAATTATTATGCTTTTACTATTTTTAAATTAATTTTACGGACAAACAAAAAAAACAAGCATCCATATTTTTGGCATAAAAGACGAGATTTTTTTGTATTTTTAATGACAAATTTTATGGAACAGGGTCATAACCACTTTTTCCCCAAGGATGACAAGAAAGGATACGTTTGAATGTTAACCAACCTCCTTTGAAGGGTCCGTATTTTTTTATGGCTTGCAAACCATATACAGAACATGTGGGAGTAAAACGACAAGAAGGAGGGAAAAAAGGAGATATTGCAAACTGATACATTTTAATTAATACAATAAGAACAAAAGTTAAACTTTTACTTATTATTGTAAAAATAAAAATTAAAACTTTCATTATAAATTAAATTTTTCCGGATGTTTGCCTTTCATCCCTCTATAAAAATCTTCAATGATTATCAAATCTTTTTCGTAATCTCCGCTTGGATAAATACAAGGACCAATCCCTCCTTTTTTGGTACTCCAATCTAAATAGCCTAAGAAAATAGGCACTTTTGCAAATTCCGCAATAAAATAAAATCCTCTCTTCCATGATTTAACAAGCTTTCTTGTGCCTTCAGGAGCTATTAAAATGGCTATTTCATCCGACTTTTTAATAATATTTCCAACATCAAATGGCAAGCTGCGTATTTTTTTACTATCCACAGGTATGCCACCCCATTTTCTTAAAAAATACCCTATCGGAAAAACAAAATATTGCTTTTTAATTAAAAATTTAATGTTAACCCCCATAGCAGTAAAAACCATTTTCCCAACGATAAAATCATAAAGGCTGGTGTGAGGAGCAAACGCTATAATACTTTTTCTTGCTTCAGGAGGGACACTGTAATCAATATGAAAACCTGTAATTTTCAAAATGAATTTAATGATTTTAACTTTCACATTCATGCTTATAGAAAATATGCTCAACTACAATAAAAATAATTGCAAAAATATTAAATTTATAAATTAAAAATGAGAAATTGTATAGAATAATTTATTCTATTTAGTTAATATACGTATTGCCAAACATTCGATAAAATTCAACAGATTATTGTTCCACTTTATTACGCAGGGTATTTCTAACTGATATTCTACTATATATAGAACAATAGTGATGAGTATTATGTAAATGACTTTTCATAAACATTATTTATACAACTATTCCTTAGTTATTTATATTATTTTTTATTTTTTTTTATAAAA
>JAGOKS010000016.1 GCA_017994425.1 Bacteroidales bacterium
TATATTCCATGCATTAATCCACCTCGGGAAAGAAAAAAATAAAAAAAATAGGACAATAACCTTAACAAAAAAACATCGTAAAATAAACGTTAAAATCTGTCAAAATATGAAAAAATCAGGAAGAAAGTTTACCTCAGTTTTTAAGATAAATTTGTGTTAGAATTATTAAAAGAGCGGATCACTTTAAGTGAAATAGCTCAGAAGAATGAAATCCATCCAACAATAATAAGTAAATGGGAAACCGAGTTTTTAGAAAAGGCTTCCATCGTTTTTTGAAACTGAAAAAGAAAAAACAAAAGAATTATTCAACCCTGAAGAACTATTCAAGAAGGTCGGAAAAATGAAGGTAGAAAATGGTAATATCAATCGCTATTTTTCATAGCACCTCAAAAAAAGAGTTAAGCATTTATTTTAATATTAATGTTGATAAATTTGATTTTCAATTTTTTTTAATGCTGATTTGGAATGTACATTAAAAGCAATGCTATTGTTTGAAAGAAAATAAAAATAGTGTACTTTTGTATCATCAATAAAAAATAAGCATGAAAACAAAACGTATTTTTATCGGTATATTCGGGAGAAGAAATCAAGGGAAAAGTTCTTTAATTAATGCTATCGCAGGACAAGATATTGCGATTGTTTCCAATATTCCGGGAACAACTACTGATCCTGTTAAGAAATCAATAGAAGTGTTTGGTATTGGTCCTGTTGTTTTTGTGGATACCGCTGGGATTGATGATGTTGGAGAAATGGGAGAGAAACGAATAAAAAAAACAATGGAAGTGTTGAAAACCATTGATGTGGCTATCGTTTTAATTTCAGAAAACATATTTGGTCAACCGGAGGCAGATGTAATTAAACAACTAAATAATTATCAAATACCTTTTGTTATTGTTCATAACAAATCGGATAAAATAACGATAGGTAAAAATTTATTTTCTGTCTTATCCGAATATGCAAGTCCAATCGTAGAATGCAGTGCTCAAGATAAAACGGGTATTCCCGAATTGATAGATACACTCGTAAAGATCACTCCTCCATCTGCTTATATTTCTAAAACATTGCTTGGGGATGTAGTGTCAGAGGGAGATTTAATAGCGTTGGTTATGCCTCAAGATTCGGAAGCGCCCGAAGGTCGATTAATATTACCCCAAGTACAATTGATACGCGATATTCTTGATAATAATGCGATTGCTATAGGCTTGCAACCACCTGAATTAAAAGCGTATTTGCAAAAACAAAAACCTCATTTGGTCATAACAGATAGTCAGGTGTTTGATTTCGTTTCTAAGATTGTTCCGGCTGAAATCCCATTAAGTAGCTTTAGTATTATTTTAGCTCGTTCGAAGGGAAATTTTTCGGATTATTTACTAGGTACGCCTTTCATCTCAACATTGAAAGATGGTGATAAAATATTAATGATGGAATCGTGTACTCATGTAACTTCATGCGAAGATATAGGCAGACATAAAATTCCGGCGATGTTGCAGAAATTTACAGGCAAACGTTTAGAGTTTGATTGGGTTTCTTCGTTATCACCTTTACCTGATTTGAAGTTGATTAGCATGGGGATACAATGCGGAGCCTGCATGGTAACCGAAAAACAAGTTTCAAACCGGGTAAAACAATTACTGGATAATAATATTCCAGTCTCAAATTATGGTATGACCATAGCCTATGTAACAGGAATTTTCGATAGAGTAACAGAAATATTTAGAAAATAACCACTATGAATGTATCATCCTTACATGTTTGTTTGTTTCAAACGGATATCAGATGGAAAGCTGTGAAAGAAAATCTAATGCACTATGAGCAGTGTTTGGATCGGATGACGGGCAACCCTGATTTATTGATTTTTCCTGAAATGTTCAATACAGGGTTCGCCGTTGATACTATACAATTAGCAGAAACAATAGATGGTGAAAGTGTGGGGTTTTTACGTTATTGTGCTGAAAAATACCATACGGCTGTTACAGCAAGTTTGGCTTTGAAAGAAAATGGGAAGTATTATAACAGTTTGTTATGGATTATGCCCGATGGGGAGATTTATCGATACGATAAGAGACATCTTTTTCGTATGGCATCGGAAGAGTATTTGTTTACACAAGGGCAAGAACGTTTATTTGTAAAATATAAAGGTTGGATATTTTTACCATTGATATGTTATGATTTGCGATTTCCTATTTGGAGCCGTAATGCACGTAAAAGCAATGAATTTTTGTACGACTGTTTGCTGTATATTGCAAATTGGCCAAGCAGTCGGATGCAAGTATTTAAAACTTTATTATCTGCAAGAGCAATTGAAAATCAATCGTATGCAATTGGAGTAAATCGAGTGGGAGAGGATGGCAATGGATTGCTTTATTCAGGTAATTCTCAAGTTATTAATCCTTTTGGAATCATAATGTCGGAAGCTGCTTCTAAAGAGGAAATAATATCGGTTACATTGAATAAAGAGGATTTAGTAAAATATCGGATGCAATTTCCTGTGTCTTTGGATTGGGATGTGTGATTTTTTTTTTGCATGCAACGTTTTTGCTATTGAAAACGTCTTAACGATATAGTTTATATCATAAAAAAAATTGCAAACAATCAAATATATAAATTTGTAGATAAAACTAATAAGGTAAGAGAATAAAAATGAGGCAATTAATCTTTTTTGTATTGTTGGTTATCATTTCTTTGTATAAAGGAAATGCGCAAACTTCAGATTTTATTGCTGATACTCTTACCGGTTGTGTCCCTATGCAAGTAACGTTTACCGATTTATCAGCCGGTAATCCGGTAGCCTGGGAATGGGATATGGGGGACGGTTCTTCACATTTATATGTGCAACATCCTACCTATGTGTTTAATACACCCGGTGTGTATAGTATAACGCTTATGGTTACTTTTGCAGATTCTACCAAAAAATCAAAGACGATTAATAATTATATTACAGCTTCATCAGGTCCTTATGTAAATTTTTCTTCGAATTATAAGGCGATTTGTCCGTATGAAAGCATACATTTTATCGATACTATTTTACCCGGAGGAACGAACGTAAAGAGTCGTTTATGGGATTTCGGAGATGGGGGAACATCAACAATTCAAAATCCCAACTACACATACAAAACACCCGGTATTTATAAAGTGTCTTTGACTGGCTATAATCAAATGGGATGTGCAACTAAAACAGAAAAATTGTCATTTGTAACGGTTTATTCCAAGCCTATTGCGGATTTTGTGGCAGATTCAATTCATTGCGTTAACGATTCAGCAGAGAAAAAAATGATATCTTTTACAAATAATTCCAGTGGGCATTTGAGTTCGTTTTGGTTGTTTGAAGACGGCACAACATCCACCTCTGCTTCTCCTTCCAAATTATTTGGAGTAGGTAAACACGATGTGATGCTTGTTGTTACGAATGATAAAGGCTGTAAAGATACCTTGTCTAAAAAAGATTATGTTACTATAAATCATTTTGTTGCTGTGTTTTCTGCTTCTGATACTGTAGTATGTGATACAAGTACAGAGATAAGTTTTTCCGGAAGTAATGCAATCCAATATACCTGGACTTTTGGAGATGCTTCAAGTGATTTGGGAAAGAATGTAAAGCATACCTATGGACAATCAGGTAAATATACAGTTACTTTATATGCAACCAGTGATATGGGATGTATAGATACGGTAGTAAAAACTAATTATATTACTGTCTATGATTCCGTTCCTGCTTTGGTAACTATTTTTGAAAATCCTCATTGTGATTCTGATGCTGTTATTACTTTTATAAATATCACCCAATATCCTTCCTCTGATGATTTTGGTCTGGAATCGGTAATTTGGTATCCCGAGGGGGATACCTCCATTGCTCTTAGTGGTGATACAGCAACTTATGTTTACGGACGTTATGGAGAATGGAATGTAAAAGGGTATATCATAACACCTTATGGATGTAAAATAGAAATCGTACCGCAACGTATGAGAATTTTTCCTATGAAACAAGTGGGAGAAAATTTTTTTGATAAACATCCGGGAGGTTGTGCTCCTCTTACAGTTAAGCCAACTAGTTTCGGATACATTGAGACTTCATCTCCGATTGTACAATATATGTGGATATGGGATAACGGAGATACTACTTATTCTACTCAAACTGATTCTGTTGAATATACGTACCATGATACAGGAGTGTTTAACGTAAGAGTAATAGTAACCAATGCACAGGGCTGTATTCTTGAAGTAACTGTTGCTCCTATAGCTGTTGGATTCAAGCCAATCTGTGTTTGGACTTCAACGCCAACGACTGCGTGTAAAAGTAACTATGAAATGCCGGTAGTAGCCCATGATTCTTTAGATAGTAACGGGAATTTGGTAGGGGATGCTTATGCTAATTCGTGGATTTGGTTTTGGAATGGGAAAGATGTTACACGCGTTGGGGATACCAGTTTTGTTTTAAGTTTTAAAGATACCGGCTTAATTACGTATGCTTCACTGGTATGTTATCATAATTTCTGTCCTAGTGATTCGGTAACAAAAAATATTCAAGCTTATGTTTGTCCTCCAATTGCACGAATTGATCCTGCTGTTTATAAAAGTTTTATAGATCCTTTTTGTAATGTATTTCCAATATTACCGGATACGATGAACAAATCAATCGGAGCGAATTTATTCCGTTGGAATTTCGGAAATGATTTTGACTCAACCTTACTAGGCGGTTCAAATTTTAAAGGAGATACTAGTACGGTTGAAAATCCTTATTATCAATATAAATATGGTCCATATTTGATGGGAAAAGATGGTAAAATTCATCTCACATTGATATGTGCCAATGACAACACTTCTATTTATAATGCGTGTGGTTATTGTGAAGACACAATAGTACTACTTATTAATATTTCATATGCTGATATGAAAATGATTGCTACTGACAGAGATTCTATGTTGATACAAGAAATTTGTCAAGATGATACAGCGTTTTTTTGGGATTCTACTTTGTGTACAAGTAGCTTAGCTTATTGGGGGATGCGTGTAGTCGATAGTGTATTGCTGGATTGGGCAATAGCAAAGGGATATCCTATTGATAGTGCAACTATCATGGATACAACTGTGATTTATCATCATAGTTTTTATGACTCTATTAATTATGAAAGAGGAGCAATTAGAAGAAATATGTCGGTTTATTTTCCTGATTATGGCGTGTATTATGTTTATTTATATAATGTAGATACTATTAATTGTGGCAGAATTAAAAACCTTGGTGCGATTGATACGAATTATAAGATAGAAGATGTGTATGAACCAAGTGATTACAGAATGGATACTCTCCGTTTTGTTGTGAATCCACGGAGTGTGCCCGATTGTAGTGTTCCTTCTCCTGTTTGTGTAAATGATACAGTAATATTTAATGATTTATCATATACTGTTTCTCCTTTTCAATATTTCGCCATTACTGATTATTTGTGGCAGTCAGGCGGTAAAACCGATACGGCACGGAATCCTACATTTGTATATACGAGTGGAGGGAAGTATGATATAGCACTTAGTATTGTGAATGAAAAAGGGTGTGACAGCACCATATTGTTTGAAGATAAAATTACCGTATATAAAATAAATGCCGGTTTCTCTAAATCTGCTTCTGAGGTATGTAATAAACAATTGGTGTCTTTTCGAAATATAACGCTTACAACACCCCATATTACAAGCTTGGCATATCAGTGGGATTTTAACGGTCAAGGTAGTTCGATTTCTAAAAATGCACAATTTGCTTTTGAAGTTGATACGTCCCGTTGGGTATATATACGGTTAACAGTTACAGATACAGTAATAGGATGTAGTAGTTTTCGACTTGATTCTGTTTATGTTCATCGTGTTCATGCTGATTTTTATTCACCGGAATACATAGCTCCTTGTCCGGAATTACAATGTTATTTTGTGGATAGTTCGCATGGGAATTCTATAGTCAGTTGGGAGTGGTTATTTGGTGATACATTAAGTAAAGCAAATACCTCTGCTTTGCAAAACCCTTCTCATAATTATACATATGCAGGAAAGTATGATGTTACATTAATTGTTACCAATAGTCTAAATTGTACGGATACTGTTATTAAAAAACAATATGTACGGATTGATGGACCTTATGGTACTTTTGAAATTGATACGTTACATGGATGTGCTCCTTTGACAGTTCATTTCACATGTAAAATTTCAGATGCAGATACTATGATTATTATTACAGGCGATGGGAATACGATTACTGCTACTCAAAATTTAAGTTCAGTTTATGCATATACTTATCAGTCTCCTGAGCGTTATATTCCTTCTATGCAATTAATAAAGTGGGTAACAGATAGTGTAACCGGAGAAAGATTACCATGTGTTCAAAATTTTTGGAATGATGATACAGTATGGGCGATTAATGTAAATCCGGATTTTTTAACCGATAGTGTCTATTGTCAAGGGATTCCACTTGTTTTTCAAAATTTTACCGATTCGTTACATGGAAATATTTACCCATCATATTTACCGCTTGATTCGTTTTATTGGGAATTTGGAAATGGGCAATTAGATAGTATACATTTTAATGGTATTACACAGTATGATAATCCGGGAACATATTTGGTTAATTTAACTTCTAGTGTTAAAAGTTGTACAAAAACAAAAAAGAAATTGATAAAAGTCTTTGATTTTCCCGATTTAAAATTTACGTATTCCGATTTATCCGCTTGTGATTCTTTATCGGTAGATTTTGAAGCCAAAAACATATCAGGAGAAGAACTTTCATTTGTTTGGAATTTTGACGATGGTGTTCAATTAAACGGGAATCCGGTGAGTCGTTTATTTTATGCCTCAGGGGCATATTCCTATCGCTTGAATGTTACATTTCTAAATAGTCAATGTGTAAAAAGCTATGACGATACGGTTTATGTGAATGCATGGATACCTCCTAATGCTGATTTTATTATTTTAAATGCGAAAGGAGAAGATGTTACCGATAGAACAGATAAAGGTGTAAAAGCAAAAGAAAAGGCTGCTTTTATTGATAAATCAACACCAAACGATGGCCAAATTCTAAGGTGGATATGGGATTTTAACGATAATACATATGATACAACGGATGCAGGTGAAGATGTTTATCATGCATATACAACAACATCGGGAATAGTTACTATAATTTTGTATACAATTGATGAATACGGATGTGAAAGCATCGCCAAACATGATTTGTTGGTTTTAGAATCTTTAAGTTTTCCGAATATTTTTTCTCCGAATAATGATGGTATTAATGATTATTTTTACCCATTGGAAATATTAGGCTATTTTGAAAATTTTGAAATGGTAATTTATACAAGGTGGGGAACTAAGGTATGGCAGAGAAATTGTAAAGACCCTAATTGCCCGAATTATGAAGATGAAAATTTTTGGTGGAATGGTAAAAATAAATCAGGGCAAGATGTTTCAGAAGGAGTGTATTATTGGGTAGTTTCTGCAACGCCTAAATCTCAAACGAATATGTTTATATTAAACGGTAGTGTAACTATAGTTCGTTAAGATTAAAAATCTTTATGTTAATCAAATTTTATTTATTATTCTTATTATTTATTTGTTTATTTTTGTAATTCAATAAAAACATATAACATATTAAAATAAATAATAATAAGGATGAAGATATTAGTGTTAAATTGTGGGAGTTCATCAATCAAATATCAATTGATTGATATGGAAAATAATGCCGAAGTATTGGCTAAAGGTTTAATGGAACGTATAGGTTTGGAAATGGGTGAATTTACTCACAAAGCAAAAGGGAAAGATAAGTATTATGTACAAGTTCCCATTGCTGATCATGCAGTTGGAATAGATTTGTTATTAAAAACGCTTACAGATACAGACTTAGGTGTTATTTCTGATGTGAATGAAATAAGTGCTTGTGGACATCGAGTAGCTCACGGCGGAGAATATTTTCCTAAAAGTTCCATCATTGGCGAAAAAGAAATGCAAGAAATAGAAAAATTATGTGTCATAGCTCCACTTCATAATCCCGGTAATTTGTTGGGAATAAAGGTTATGAAGAGTGTTTTGCCAAAAGTGAAACAGGTAGGCGTTTTTGATACCTCTTTTCATCAAACGATGCCAGCAGAAGCTTTTTTATATGCTATTCCTTATGAATATTATACCCAACAAAAAATTAGACGCTATGGTTTTCATGGCACAAGTCATAAGTTCGTGGCCCCAAAAGCTGCAGAATTACTCGGTATAGATTGGAAAACAAAAAAAATTATCGTTTGTCATTTGGGTAATGGTGCTTCTATTTGTGCCGTTAATTGTGGGCAGTCAGTAGATACTTCTATGGGTTTTACTCCTGTTGAAGGTTTGATAATGGGAACTCGTACCGGAGATCTTGATGCAGGTGTATTAATGTATATTGCCGAAAATGAAAAACTAGATTATAAGGGAATGAATACATTGGTAAATAAAAAATCCGGATTACAAGGGATATCGGGGGGTAAGTCTGATATGCGAGATATTCGAGCCGGTAAAGAAGCTGGCGATGAACGTTGTGCTCATGCTTTTAATATGTTTGCATATAGAGTAAAAAAATACATAGGTGCGTATACAGCAGCTATGAATGGTGTTGATATTATTGCAATGACCGGTGGAATTGGAGAAAATGCTTGGTTTATGCGGGAAGCTATTCTTGAGAATTTAGATTATTTAGGCATAGTACTAGACAAGAAAGCTAATCAAGATTTTGCAGGAGTTGATGGAGTTATCTCATCAGCAGAAAGTAAAGTGAAAGTTCTTTCTGTAACCACGAACGAAGAATTAGTCATTGCTTTAGATACCTATCAATTGGTAAAATAATAAATTTTATTCAATTTAAATACTTATTTTAATGGTTTATATAAAAAGCATTATATTGACTTTGTTTTTATTGCTTTGTTTGCATATGAGTAATGCGCAAATCGAAAAATTATGTGGCTTATGGATGGATACATTAAAAGTTAATAATGATGTCATGCTTCGTTTAGTTTTTTCAATCGAAAAACAAAATGATACAGTTGTTATATTTGCTGATAGTCCTGATCAGTATGTTAAGAATATTCCTATTACAAATTATAGTTTTTCAGATGACACACTTATATTAACGATACATTCATTAGGAGCTAGTTTTAAAGGTGTTTACGACCAAGTTAAGCATGTAATTGTAGGTACCTTTAAACAAAGTAGTATGAAATTTCCAATACAGTTAGAACGTATTCCTGAACGTATAGTTTGGAATCGACCACAAACTCCTAAAAAACCATATCCTTATACAACAGAAGATATTGATTTCTTAAGCGCAGATAAATCCACTTTACTTTCAGGAACTTTATGCCTGCCCCAGGGGGAAGGTCCATTTCCATTAGTAATTTTGATTAGCGGCAGTGGTTGGCAGGATAGGGATGAAAGTATTTTTGGGCATAAGCCATTTTTAGTAATTGCTGATTATCTTGCTTGTAATGGTGTTGCTTCTTTTCGATACGATGATCGTAAAATGGATAGATATTTGGTATCTACTACTATGGATTTATCTAAAGATACAGAAGGAGCGTGGAAATATTTTTCAAAAGACCAACGTTTTAATAAAATCGGTTTGATGGGACATAGTGAAGGAGGAATCATTGCGCTTATGCTGGCATCAAGAAATAAAAAAATAGATTTTTTGATTTCATTAGCCGGTTTAGTACAAGAAGCTCCTGATGTTTTGTTATATCAAATTAACGTATGGTGTAATACAATGAAATTTTCCGAAGAAGAAAATCAGGTCTGTCAGACAATGAATAGAGATATCTTTACATTAATACAAACAGAAAAAAAAACAGATAAATTATCTGTAAAGTTAGATGAAATGTATACCTCTTTTTCACAAATTTATACATCGGATATCTTAACACGCATCGGTTTTTCTCCCAATGAATTTATGGCTAAAAAAATGCAATTAACAAACCCTTGGTATTTGTACTTTATTCGTATGAAACCTAAGAAATATGCTGTAAAGGTGAGATGCCCAGTTTTAGCTTTAAATGGCAACAAAGACATGCAAGTTCCTTTTGAAAATATACGATTATTAGAAAAATATCTAATTCCGAATCCTTCTTCGGAATTTTATGTGATGGATGGATTGAATCATCTCTTCCAGGTTGCAAATAGCGGATTGGTAGAGGAGTACGGTAAAATTGAAGAAACAATTTCAGAGGAAGTTTTGCATAAAATGGTATTGTTTATAAAAAAAATTATAAAATAATTTTGTTTAAAACTCAAATAAAGTCTTTTCAAGAAATAATTTTATAATTTTGTAAAAATTTAAAATTAATTAAAAAAATAATATTAATAAATTAAAGATATGTTAAAGAGAACAATAGTGGCAATGCCTGGTGATGGAATCGGAAAAATAGTATTGGAACAATGCATACGGTTACTGAATGCAGCAGGTTTTGATGCAAATTACGTACATGCGGATATAGGTTGGGATTTTTGGTGTAAAGAGGGTAATCCACTCCCTGATAGAACTATTGAATTATTAGAGAAACATAAAATAGGCTTATTTGGAGCAATTACGTCCAAACCCAAAGACAAAGCAGCATCAGAATTAATTCCTGAGCTTCAAAATAAAGGATTGGTGTATTATAGTCCTATTGTTACAATGCGTCAACATTTCAAAATGGATATTTGCATGCGTCCCTGTAAAACTTTTAAAGGGAATCCATTGAATTTTATACGTCGTACTGCACAAGGTGATTTTTCTGAACCTATGGTCGATGCAATGATATTTCGTCAAAATACAGAAGGTTTGTATGGCGGTATTGAATGGAGTGATGCATCGGATGAAGTTTGGAATGCTTTTATGACACATAAAAAATTTGTATCTAATTTTTCAATGCATCCTCGCAATGAAGTATTTATTTCAACGCGGATTTTAACAAAAAAATATACGGAACGTATTTTACGTGCTGCTTTTGATTATGCAAAAGAAAGGGGATTTAAAGGAGTTACCGTATGCGAAAAACCTAATGTTATACGTGAAACTTCCGGAATGATGTTGAAATTAGCTCAAGATATTGCTAAAAAAGATTATCCGGGAATAGCGGTTTGGGATACAAATATTGATGCTCAAATGATGTGGTTAACCAAAAATCCGGAAGACTATAATGTAGTCGTAGCCAGCAATATGTTTGGGGATATCTTATCCGACGGTTTTGCCGGTTTGGTTGGAGGATTAGGTTTTGCCAGTTCAGCGCAATTTGGAGAAAATGGGGTTGCTGTTTTTGAACCTACTCATGGTTCTGCGCCTAAATATGCTGACTATACAGTATCAATTGTTAATCCTATCGCCATGTTCTTATCGGCTTGCTTAATGTTGGATTATATTGGTGAAAAAGCATTATCTCAACGTATTGAAAAAGCTATTGCTGATGTAATTGCTGAAAGTAAAGTTAAAACATACGATATGATGAAAATGAGCGGTTCTCCGGATGTTATAAACAAAGGAGCTGCTTCAACGATTCAAATGACTGATGCTATAATTGCAAAACTGTAAATTAAAAAATGATATCAAATCTCTTACGTGTAAAACAAACTCCACATGTTTTAAAAGCAGGAAATATTCTTATTTCTGTGCCTTTTATGTCAGATACGTATTTTTATAGAACCGTCGTTTTATTAATAGAGCATAATCAGAGTGGTTCATTTGGTATCGTTATTAATAAAAAACTCGAAAAAATACCCCTAAAATTCGTAAAAACAGAAACACAAAAAAAATTGAATCTTTATAACGGTGGACCGGTAGAAATAGACCGTTTATTTTTCATACATATGTATGGTGATTTATTGGAGAATAACATAAGCCTACCGCAAGGATTGTTTTTTGGAGGCAAAGAATATGATTTAATCTCTCTCATTAAAGCTGATTTAGTGGATGAAGAAAATATTAGGTTTTATATAGGTTATAGTGGATGGGAGTCAGGACAATTGGAAACAGAAATCAAAGCAGAGATGTGGGTTGTAGGTAGATTTGAAAAAGAATATGTGTTTCCTGAAAATCCACAAGTGTGGTCGCATGCTGTGGAAGCTTTAGGAAAAGAATATGCTCATTGGCTTCAATTTCCTGAAAAAGCATATTATAACTAAAGTATATTTGCCAATTGTTCTTTAATTTTTTCTAGTTCATCTTTCATTTGCACTACTTTTTGTTGTATGTTTATTTCTAACGATTTAGACCCTAAAGTGTTTATTTCACGACCAATTTCTTGAGAAATAAAACTTAGCTTTTTCCCATTTGAAGTTTCATCTTTCATTGTCTGTATGAAATAATCGCAATGTTTAACTAAACGTACTTTTTCTTCCGTAAAATCAATTTTTTCTAAATAAAAAATTAATTCCTGTTCTAAACGGTTAGAGTCAAAATCCGTATTTTGTATACAATGCTCTTTTAATGCTTTTTGTAAACGTGTTCTAATTGCATTGATTCTTTCATTTTCATAAGGTTCAATATCGTTTAGATAAGATATAATATTCATAATATGCAGTTCGAAATCTGAAGACAAGGTTTTTCCTTCATTTTCTCTGCATACATTTGTTAAACGACAGGCTTCTTCAATAGTGCTTTTCAAGGTAAGCCATTCATCCTCGCTAGTTAGAATATCTGTTACATCCATAATATCAGGCATATTCATTGCTATCGATAAAATTTCTACATCAGGGATAGCTATACATAAATCACTTGCTATTTGTTTGAGTTCTTTGAAATATATTTTCACTAATGCGTGATTGATGCAATGGCTATTGTTAATTGTGTTCTTTTGAATACTTATAGTGCATTCAATTTTTCCTCTTTCTAAAAATTGAGATATTATTTTTCTTATATCATTTTCTCTGTATTTGTATTCAGAAGGAATTTTAAGACTGAAATCAAATTGTTTAGCGTTGATAGTTTTGATATCAACTATATAATTTTGTTTGTTGTCCTTCGATGAACAACTTCCGAAACCGGTCATTGATTTAATCATAACTTTTGATTTTTATTGTTTTATAAATTTTCGGCGAAAAGGCTGAAATTAACCTTGCCGTATTTTCGATGTTCATAAAATTTTGGATGTTTTTCATAGTTAATTCGTGAAGGATGTTCAATAATTAAGAATCCATTCTCTGAAAGTAAAGTACCGGAGAAAACGAGTTCAGGAAGAATGGGAAAAGAATCCCAATCATAAGGAGGATCTGCAAAAATAATATTGAATTGTTGTTTGCATGATTGTAAAAATGAAACAACATCTGTTTGGATGATATGTACATTGTCAAATGCTAATTTTGTAATGATTTTATGGATAAATGCCGTACAAGCAGGGTGATTATCAACAGAAATAATGGAAAGAGCTCCACGGGAAGCAAACTCATAGGTAATATTACCTGTGCCGGCAAATAAATCCAAAACCTTGATGTTTTCGAAAAAGAAATAGTTGTTTATAATGTTGAATATGCTTTCTTTGGCTAAATCAGTGGTAGGTCTTACTGGTAAGTTTTGTGGAGCTATGATTTGTCTTTTTTTATGATTGCCACTGATTATACGCATAATAAGATTAGTTAAAAAATATCGCAGTAATAATGATAATGATCTGTCTTCGTTTCATTTTTAGCTTGTAAAATACAAGTTTGATTGAAATATTTCTTTAATGATTGAAAAATAGGAGATCTTTCTTCAATGTTACCGCAAATTATAATTTGAATGTCGCTTGTTTTAATAAATATTTTTCGAATAAAATTTACTGTATAATATGTGAAATCAGCTTCGTTAACAAAACTGAATCCATTTGCTCCCAAAAAATATTTTTTTTCTGCCGCTAAAATAGTAAAATGCAGTTTTTCTACAAAAATCAATACTTTTTTTTCACTTTCACTATAATTGTATAAATTTGAAAATAAATTTGAAATTGAAGTTTTTAATTTAAAATCAGGGAAATGCTGTTGAATGTTAGTATATAACGATTTGTTGCAAGCGGAAATATTAAAAAAATTATAAAATTCAATATTTTCACTTAATGATATATAATCTTCTGCTTTAGAAGTCAATAATGAGAGTATTGCATTGTCTCCTTCTTTCGTATAATAATCAGTAGGAACTTGTGTGTTTATTTTAGTATATACGTAAAATATATTTGTTTTGCATTCCATAGAAAGTTGCCTATTGGCTTCTGAAATATATACGATAAATTCATTTTCTATTAGATCACTTGGAATGGTATATTGATTTATTGAATAGGATTTCTTGCTATCGGTTTCATGGATACAAATGCAAAATGTGTCAGATAACAAACGAATGGATTTTGTACATATATTTAAATCAATATTTTCAAAAGAATTTTTGTAGCTGAAAGCAGTTTTAATAGTTTCCATAGCTATTGCCAATTACCATCCGTTGTGGCTTCAGTTAAAGAGCCTAATATTAAATCAATAACATTATCTTTATAGTCAAATTTGGGGCCTAAGAATTGATCTTGTAAATCATTGAATAAGATTCTGCTCAAAAATGATGTTTTTATATGGGAGTCATCATTTAAATTTTTTAAATATTGAGATTTTAATGCTTTTACCTCATAAACATGTACATTGATATTTCCTTTTACAATGGTATCGGCATCAATAATAAATTGTTCACCATGAGAATAGGGGATAATATCAAATGTTTTAACATCTAGATTAGGTAAAGATTTTAAAATTTCATCTTTTGCATTAACCAAGACAGTATCTCTTCGAACGATTTTTAATTTAATAGCTTCAATTTCAGTTAAAGTATCAGGTACATGACCTTCTTTAACAATAATTCTCATTTTTCCGTCTGTATAAAATGATTTAAGTTCGTCAAAAGATTTTGCATAAGCACCTTTTTCATTTTTATAAAAATTTTGTAAGGTACGAATGTCTTCTAACTTCTTTATGACCGTTGTTTTTCGAGCTTCATAAATCTCATTAAATTTTACGGGGCGCATTAATGAGCGATATATTAACAATGCAAGAACAATTATACCAATAATTAATCCTGTTTGTATTAGTGTATACTTTGCACTTTTCATTTTTTTATATTTTATTATTCAATTATTTAATTATTTACATTAATTTATGTAGAGATAGTGTTTCCCCTAAATTATAAATGCAAATGTACTAAAAATTGTTTTTCGTTTATTAAAAAAATCAATCTTAAAGAAAAAAATAATTTTATGTAGTATTAGAAATTATATTTCTATTGTGTTCATTTCTTTTTTCTTATACACATTAGATGTAATAAATACATCCTCCACAGTTGTTTTTTTTCGCACCTGTTACACTTCGCAAGCAATTGTTTTCTTCGTTTATACGCATTAATCCTAAAAAGGCAAATATCAAAGCTTCTTTATAATCGATAATCAAATCATTGGGCATAAACAGTTTAATTTCATACATATATTTTTGGATTTTTTCAATGAGAAACTTGTTTTTTGCCCCACCACCACTAATGAAAATTTCTTTTATGTTTGTGTGTTTTATGACTTCACTTATTTGAAAGGCAATGTGTTCTATCAAGGTTCTTAAATTATCTTCGGGTGAAAGTTGAAAATGTGCAAAACAAGGCAACATTGTTTCTATTAACCATTCTTTTCCTAATGATTTTGGGAAAGGTTGACTATAATAATCCAGAGAATTTAAATTAGTAAATAATTTTTCATGAAAGCAACCTTGTTTAGCCAAAAAACCATTTTTGTCATAATCAAAGTTTCTTTTCTTTGCAAAATAATTTAAAATTATATTTGCCGGTGAAATATCAAAAGCAATACGAACATTATTTATCTTATAGGATATATTTGCAAAACCTCCTATATTTAAGCAAGCATCATAATTGCCAAAAAGTAATTCATCTCCTATGGGGACTAAAGGAGCACCTTGACCTCCCAATGCAACATCCAAAGATCTGAAATCACAAATTGTAGTGATTCCGCATTCGGCAGCAATAGCAGCACCCGAACCAATTTGTTTTGTAAATCCTTTTTCTGGTTGATGAAAGATTGTATGTCCGTGAGAAGCAATATAATCCGGTTTTAATCCGCTTTTTTTAATAAATGAGGCTACCAGTTGTCCTAATAAATGTCCATATTCACTATCTGTTAAGTTAAATGTTAATGCATCAGTATGCTCCAAGTTTTGTAGACGGTAAGTCCATTCGCCCGAGTAGGGAAAAGTTTCGGCACAAACTATATCATAATGCCATTTGTTTTGTACTTTTTCGAATGAACAATAAGCAACATCCACTCCATCCAATGAAGTCCCTGACATAATACCTATTATGTTAGTTCTCATGCTTTTTTTATATTATTTCAAGAAAACGTTCCATTTTCATTGTGCGAGAGCCTTTAATTAATATCATGGAATCTTGAGGTTTTTTTAAGCTAATAAATGTACTTGCTTCTTCATAGGATTCAAATATTTGCATGCCTTGGTTGTGTGTTTTTTTAAACTCAGGGCCCACTAAAAACACCTCAGAAAAATCCAGTTTATTGATTAAATTAACAATTTGTTGGTGTTCTTCTTCACTTGCAATCCCTAATTCTTTCATATCTCCCAATATGATTATTTTATTTTTTGATTTGAGGGAAGCAAAGTTATAAAGAGCTACTTCCATACTCGAAGGGTTTGCATTGTATGCATCAAGTATAATGGTGTTTGTCCCAATATATAGAATTTGAGAACGACTATTTGTTGGTTTATAAGTAGCCAATGATGTTTGTATGTTTTGTAAAGAAATATTAAAATATCTTCCTACAGCAATGGCTGCCATAATATTATAAAAATTATAATTTCCAATCAATTGAGTTGAGATAATGGTGTTGGTTGTTGGCAGTAATACTTTACAAAATAATTCATCGGAAAGTAATTCGCCTTTATAGTCAGCCTTATTGTTTTTGCCATACGTAATTAATAGACTTCCGTATGCATAGTTGAGTAATAAAGAATCATCGTTGTTAACAAATAATTGCCCATTTCTTTGTTTTACAGATTTATACAAGGCTGTTTTGGTTTCGATTATAGTATTGATTGTATGAAATCCTTCCAAATGGGCTTTCCCAATATTGGTTATTAAGCCCATAGTCGGTAAAGCGAGTGAGCATAAAAAAGCAATTTCATGGGGATGATTGGCACCCATTTCTATGATGGCTATTTCTACATCTTTATTAATAGAAAGTAAAGATAATGGAACACCTATATGATTATTTAAATTTCCATAAGTAGCGAACACATTGTATTGTGATGATAATATGGTATTGATTAGTTCTTTAGTCGTAGTTTTGCCATTGCTACCTGTAATACCGATGATGGGAATATTCAGATGTGCGCGATGACACTGTGCGAGCTTTTGAAGTGTATCTAAAGAATTCTTTACATAAATACATTTATTATTTAACACATATTCTTTTTCGTCAACAATAACAAAAGAAGCTCCATTTTCAAGTGCTTGATGTGCAAAAGTATTTCCGTTAAAATTCTCTCCTTTCAAACAAAAGAAAATACAATTTTCAGTTATATTTCTTGTATCTGTACAAATTACAGAATGGGTAAGATATAAAGTATAGATATCTGTAATAGATAACATTGTAATATGTTTTAAAATAAAAATCCCCCCTTAAAAGACAAGGGAGGATTTTGAATATTAATAGTTAATTTATTATTTTCCATAATTAGGATAACCAACACGTGCCATAGCGCAACGGAATCCTATATAAGCAGTTGCTTCGTTTTCATCAAGGAATCTTCTTTGCCCTGGACTTAACCAATACTGCATATCTTGCCAAGAACCACCTTTATAAACTTTTGCTTTGTCTTCCACTAAAGAATAAGTTCCACGAGGGTAGGCAGTTTTTCCGTACATTTCAAGATTTGCCTTTTCATTTCGACCTTGTCTTTGCCATACTTCTGTATTACCACCACCGTAGGTTGATGCCCAATCACCATCTAAAAAGTTTTTATTGTCAGCAGCCCGATAGTTTCTTCTTCTGTCATTTTTAAAATCAGAAACCGGAACCATAGGTACTTGACCGACTTTATCGCCATCATCAATTCTATCATCAATAGTGCCATCATCTAATAATTTTGGGGTAGTATAGTAGTTTCCTCTGTATGGATTCAAATCGGTCATGTCATCAACCGATACTTGACGATACACATCCATTACCCATTCGGCAACATTACCTGCCATATTGTACAAACCATAATCATTAGGCCAGTAATAAATGACAGGAGATGTATAATCCGCAACGTCATTCAAATTGCCGGCAACACCCATATAATCACCGCGTCCTCTTTTAAAATTCGCAACCATAGAACCATAAAATTTTTTATCGTCTGTACGTGCAAAGTGTCCATTCCACGGATAAGTTCTTCTTTCTAATATTCTTTCTTGTAGAGTATTGCCTATAAGTCCCAATGCCGCAAATTCCCATTCAGCTTCAGTCGGTAGTCGGTATCTCGGAAGAAGAATGCCATCTTCCATACGAGCATTACGTTCTTCTCCCGTAAGGATGTATTGCAGCCTACGATCACTATTTTTTTCGTAATCAGGATACATGAGATAAGCATCTGTATTAAAATACCCTTCAGCAGTAGGTTCATTGGTTTGATCAATTAATCCTAAATCAACTAAAATTTGTTCATTAACACGGTCTGTTCTCCAAGCACAATAGTTTACTGCTTGAATCCAACTCACACCTACAACCGGATAATCTCTATATGCTGGATGTCTTAAATAATATTCAACGTATGGTTCATTATAGGATAATTTATCACGCCAGCAAGCAGTATCCGGTAAAGCTTTTGCATATACTGATATAAAATCAACAGGAACAAAAACACGATATAACCAGTGTAAATATTCTAAATATGCTAAGTTGCTTACTTCAGCTTCATCCATAAAAAAAGATGAAACGGTAACTGTACGAGGATAATTATCCCAATCTTTCATCACATCTTCTTCAGTTCTTCCCATTGTAAAGCGACCACCTTCAATGAAGACAAGTCCGGGACCTGTAATTTGTTCCTGATAAGGAGCGACTTCGAATCCTCCATTTTCAGGATTGTTATATTCCCATCCTGTTGTAGTAGAGTATTCTCTTTTACAAGAGTTGAAGAATATAAAGCATAAGCTTATGCTAACTAAAACTAATAAGTTTAAAATTTTATTTGTATTCATATCTTATAAATTTTATTCTTTTTTAAATATTAAAAACTAGGACAATTAAGCGCTCGTATTCTTCTTGCTTTCACGGGACAAGGTAATTTAAATTGTGCTGAAACTTCATGAGAACCACCGGATCCGTTTAAAGAAGAAAGAGTCATATCATAAGAATATCCGACTTTAAAAAAATCATATTCCAATCCGAATAGGAAAATAAGAGCATCCACATTAGTAAGACCATTACGCAGCCAAACGCCTACAGTTAAAGGATAAACATTGAAATACGCTCCGTAATTCATGGTATAATAAGCGGCTCCCTTAGATAATTTTGATTGATATTGGAAAATTAAATTAGGTGAAATTGACATATCACCTATGCGTTTAGTGGTTTTACTTTTATGTTTATTTAGATTAAACATTGCCCCAACGTGAGCCGTTATTTTCATGGGTAGACGAGAAAATACATCGTCATCTGTTAAAAATCCTTCTTTTGGTTGAGTAAAGTGATTAACTGCAAAACCGCCGTATATTTTATCGGAATAAATAACCAAACCGGCAGAAAAATCGGCAATGCCTTTACTTAAATATTTTAAATCTTCTCGTGTTTCATACACATAACCGTATTTCGGATCTATCATGTCTCCGAAAAGTAATTTATTCCAATCTAATGTTTTTTGTTGAAAGGTAGCTTGTAATGCCATTCGCATAGCCACTTTCTTGGAAAGGTCAACTTTATAAGCATAAATTACACTGATAGCATTTGTGTTAACAGTTCCGTTAGCGGCTCTATCACCTAAGAATAAAACACCTATGCCACCCGATAAAGCATCAAAATGTTGATCGTAGGATGCAGAGTAAGAAGTGTATTTTCCGCTTTGATTGGGCCATTGCTCTCGAAAATTTGCTACAATACGCGGACAAATAATTGATCCGGCAAATGATGGATTTAAATATAATGGATTAGCATAATATTGAGAAAAATGGACATCTTGTGCTTGTGTGCGTAACCCCACATAAAACACTAGTAATCCAATTAAACCTATAGTTTTAGCCCTACTGATCATCTACTTTATTTTAATCTGCAAAGATACATTTTTTTAAAAAATAAAAATTATATTTATCAAAAAAATTACTCTGTTATACGTTAATTATTAAAAAAAGGTTACCATAAACTTCTTATAAAAAGAAAAAAAATCTTTATGCAAATGTAATATATTCTTTAATATAAATTTGAGACTTGTTTAATTTTTTTTTATTAATTTTTATCTTTTTTATTTCATACGAATTCAACAACTTATATGATAATTGTTTTTTTATCAACGCAACAAACAGACTTAAATTTTATAAAAAAATAAATATGTGAAAAAAAAATGTCATAAAATTAATTATTTTTGTATAAAATAGCGATTTGGCTTGCATTTAAAACAGAACAATTATACAATAATAATTTAATTCTTGTCGTTAAAGAAAATGTAAAATTATCAATGCAAAAATGATTAAAAAAGTTTCGGTTTTTATATTTCTTATATTTAACTTTTTTTTAATTAATTGTCAAACTGTTTTTATATCAGATACCTTAGAATGGCGAAATCCGGTTACTGAAAAAATTACAGATGATCAAGTGTTTTCGTATTTATATTTTGAAGGAGCAGAGCTTCAAAAAATAGATGAGTCTATCCTCCCAATGTATGTTAAATATTTTCCCATCACAGACATTTACTTCATGCCAGAATTGACGATTTCTTCTTCTAAGACTATTCCCATGACAAAGAATGAACTAGGTTTTGTGGATTATAATCTTATCAAAGAAGAATTTGAGATACAAACAGATATTGTACGAACTAAAAAAAAGGCATATTTGCAAATTAAATTTTCCCCTTTTAAGAAAAATATTACCGGCTATGAAAAATTAGTGTCTTTTACAATTCAAGTTAAATGGAATCCTTTAAAAGAAAGTAAAATTCATAAAGCTAAAACCTATGCTGCCACCTCCATATTATCTAGCGGAAATTTTTACAAGATTGCCATATCAAAGACAGGTATTCATAAAATTACTTATGCCGATTTTGAAAGTCTAGGAATAAGTATTGATAATTTAAAAATAAATGATATAGCTTTATTTGGCAATGGAGGAAAAATGCTTCCTGAAAATACGCTTGATTTTACATTTGATGATCTTAACGAAGTTCCACTTTTTATTGTAGATACCGATAAAGATGGAATTTTTGATGCAGATGATTATGTGCTTTTTTATGGCATAGGTGTAGTAGCATGGGAACCGGCTTCTCCTTTGTTTACTCACAATCTTAATATCTACTCTGATTTTGCCTATTATTTTATTAATGTTGATAAAAATATTGGTTTAAAGAAAAGAGTTTCAATGATATCGGAATCAACTATGCCCAAGACACATGATGTGTCTTCCTTTAATTTTTACAATGTGTATGAAAAAGATGCTATTAGTCCGAACGAATTAAGTAGAATATGGTTCAGTGAAGTGTATGATGCAGTAACAACTCATAATTATTCATTCACTATGCCTGAATTAGTGAACGGAGAAAAAGCCATACTACGATTTTCTGTAGCTGCAAAATCACCTTCTGGCTATTCTCGTTTTACAGCTACTGTCAATAAGGACAATACTTATACAATAAACATAGCTCCTCATGGCGAAGGTTTGCAACACACCAGCACATATTCTTATAACCAGACAGGTAATATTGTAAATATTGATATGACCTATACAAAACCAACGAATAATGCAGTTGGATGGTTAGACTACATTGAAATTCAAGGAATATGTAAATTGCAAGCTTTTGAGAATCAAATGGCATTTCGTAATACTGCATTTGTTGGTACAGGTAATGTATGTGAATATGTTTTTGACACCAAGGGAAATAATGTAAGCATTTGGGAGGTTACAGACCCTCATGACATTAATA
This sequence comes from Bacteroidales bacterium, assembly GCA_017994425.1. Classification (GTDB taxonomy): domain Bacteria; phylum Bacteroidota; class Bacteroidia; order Bacteroidales; family WCHB1-69; genus UBA5266. The sequence continues at coordinate 22,150 of JAGOKS010000016.1, forward strand.
AAATAAATGCCAGATTAAGTGGAAATATCTTACGTTTTAAGTTGACTGCAGATACGTTACGGGAATTTATTGCTTTTTACGGGTCTAATTTTTATTCGGTAACACCTATTGGAAAAATCGCGAATCAAAATTTACATAGCTATACAACGGCAGATTTTGTAATTGTTACTCATCCTGATTTTGTTGATTATGCAAATCAATTGGCTAATTTTAGAAAAACAAACGATGGAATGAAATCCATGGTGGTTACAACTACACAGATTTACAATGAATTTAGTAGTGGAGCACAAGACTTGGCAGCAATCCGTAATTTTTTAAAAATGCTCTATGACAGAAATACAGTAAATTATCCAAAAAATATATTGTTGTTTGGGAAAACTTCCTATGATTTTAGAAATATAACAGGCTTAAATAGTAATTTTATTCCTAATTATCAAGGGAAAGAACCTTTTCGAAAAGATGATTGTTTATCTACGGATGATTTCTTAGTTAAATTAGATGATGGAGAAGGTTATAATAATATGGGATCTATGGATATGGGCTTAGGTAGATTTACGGTTAGCACGAAAAGTCAGGCTCAAATAGTCGTAAAAAAGTCTATGGATTATGCAAGCAAAAAAAACTTGGTTTCCGCAACCACAAATTCGGTTTCCAATCTTGCGGATTGGAGAAATACAATTACCATTTGTGCAGATGATGACGCGGATCAAGATCATTTTGGAAATGCAGAATCAATAGCTAATTTTGTGTTTAATACTTTTCCGGTTATGAATGTAGATAAAATATATTTAGATGCTTTTAAAAAAATCTCAACTTCTCAGGGACAGCGTTATCCTGATGCTACTAATGCTATGAATCAACGCATCAATAAAGGAACTCTTATTTTTACGTATATGGGACATGGCGGTGATAATGGATGGGCACATGAACGTTTTTTAAAAAGAACTGATATCGCTTCGTGGGAAAATAAATTTAATCAAGCCTTATTTTTTGCAGGATCTTGTTCTTTCGGAGTCTATGATAAAACTAACTCACAATCACCCTCAGAAGACATATTGTTGAAATCGAATGGGGGTGGTATAGGAGTAATTTCTGCCACCAGAAATTCATACGGTTCTACCAATGAGTTTTTTGGGAAAGTATTACATCAATATGCTTTTGATAAAATTGGCAATACTCACCGTACTATAGGACAAATTTTTTCAGACGCAAAAAATGTATCTGGAAGTGTAAATATGTATGTATTAATGGGAGACCCTTCCTTAACGCTCGCTTATCCGATTCATGTTGTAGTTACCGATAGTATTAATGCTTTTTCAATCGCTTCAAAGACAGATACCATACAAGCATTGGAATTTGTTACTATTAAAGGTAGGGTTGCGAATGCTGCCAATCATACTATGAATGATTTTAATGGATATGTATATCCTACCATATATGATAAACCATCAACGATTACTACTTTGTTAAATAATAACAACAGCGTTGTAAAGAAATTTTTATTACAAAAAAATATTTTATTTAAAGGGAAAGCTAGTGTAAAAAACGGTCTTTTTGAATTCTCTTTTTTAGTTCCTAAAGACATTAATTATGATTACGGTTTTGGGAAAATCAGTTATTATGCCTTTAACAATGTTACCGATGCCAATGGCTTTGATAGTATATTTATAGGAGGAATAAAAGATACTATCATTGCGGATGATCGGGGACCTGAGATAAAAGTATATTTGAATAATGAAAATTTTGTCAGTGGGGGAATCACGAATAAAAATCCGGTATTATATGCTCTTATAAAAGATGAAAATGGTGTCAATACCGTAGGTAACGGTATAGGACACGATATTGTAGCATTTCTTGATGATAAAATTGATAATAGTATCATTTTAAATGATTTTTTTGAATACAATGAAAACAGCTATACTTCTGGTAAAATCATGTACTTGTTAAATGATTTAGAACCCGGGCACCATAAACTTACGTTAAGAGCTTGGGATGTTTTGAATAATATGGGGGAAACTACCCTTGAATTTACGGTTGTAAATGATGAATCCTTACAATTAGCACATGTCCTTAACTATCCCAATCCTTTTACTACACAAACCCAATTTTTCTTTGAACATAATCAGCCTAATGCAATGCTTTATGTAAGTATTCAGATTTTTACTGTGTCGGGAAAATTGGTTAAAACCATTGAATATACTACTTTAAGCAATGCATTACGCTGTGGACCTATTACATGGAACGGTCTTGATGATTTTGGAGATACACTTGCTAAAGGGGTGTATATTTACAAACTTAAGGTGAAAACCGCAGATAATAAAATTGCTGAAAAAATTGAAAAACTCGTTATACTTTAATTTTATTAAATACAAAGTATGTACAATAATCATTTTTAGCTTACGTTAATATGCTACAATTGAAAAGAAATACTAATAATAATGTCGAATAAATTAACAAGGATAAAATATTTGTTTATAGGATTATTGCTCCTTCGTGGTACTTTGATGTCTTATACACAATCAGGTAATGATATACTAGGTAGAGATAAAATCAATGCGAATCCTATTACTACAGCTGTCCCATTTTTAATGATAGGACCTGATTCACATACAGGAGGCATGGGTGAAGTTGGAGTTGCTCTTTTAAACGATTTGAATGCCCAACATTGGAATCCGGCAAAATATGTTTTTTCTCCCAATATAGGAGGTATTTCCGTTTCCTATAGCCCTTGGTTATTCGGTTTGGGATTAAATGATATTTATTTGGCTTATTTATCCGGATATTATAAAATTACAGATATGGATGCTGTGTCTATGTCTTTACGTTTTTTTTCCATGGGAGATATGGAACTAATGGATTATGAAGGACGTAATCCATTGGGAGATAATGTAATGGTTAGCCCTCATGAATTTTCTATTGACGCTGCCTATTCCCGAAAATTCACCAAAGAACTTTCAATGTCGGTAGCCGGACGTTTTATTTATTCCAATTTAACTAATGTCAGTGGTGTAAGTAGTACTACTGAAGGAATAAAACCCGGTTTATCAGGTGCTGCTGATATCAGTTTGTTCTACAGAAAAAACTTGAATGCCGAACGTTTGTATAAAAGCATTTTATGTTTTGGGCTTAATTTCTCAAACATAGGAGCTAAAATATCTTATTCCAGTAGTTTAGAAAGAGATTTTTTGCCAGCTAATTTTCGAATAGGTACTGCATATACAATGTATATTGACAAATACAATAGTTTGACTTTTGCATTGGATTTTAATAAACTATTAGTACCCACACCACCTAAATATGCAACGGATAGTTTTGGTGTTATTATAAGAGATCCAGAAGGAAATGCTATTATTGAAGCGGGTAAAGATCCGTATAAATCATCTGTTGTAGGCGCTGTTTTTACTTCATGGTATGATGCTCCCGATGGTTTTAAAGAAGAAATGAGTGAGTTTATCATCAATGTTGGGTTGGAATATGCCTATAATGACTTGCTTTATATTCGGGCAGGATATTTTAATGAAGCTCAAACAAAGGGTGATCGTAAATATTTAACCGCAGGTGTTGGTATTAAATACAGTATTTTTGCTTTGGATGCTTCCTATATTATTCCCGTAAATCAACGGAATCATGCATTGGAAAACACGTTGCGATTTACCTTGTCCTTTGATATAGGTGCAATGGGTTTAGCAAAAGAATCACTTTAAAGTGTATGAAAATAAGAGTAGGTTTTGGTCAAGACACACACAAACTTGTAAAAGGAAGACCAATGATAATTGGTGGTGTGCATGTACCTTATCATTTGGGTTGTGAAGGTCATTCAGATGCAGATGCATTATTACACGCTATTTGCGATGCTATGCTTGGAGCTGCCAATTTGAGAGATATTGGATATCATTTTCCCGATAAGGATATACAATATAAAAATATTGACAGTAAAATTTTATTAAAAAAAACGAAGCAACTAATTACAGAAAAGGGTTGGATAATTAATAATATTGACACAACTATATTATTAGAACATCCTTCAATATCACCGTACATTCCTGAAATGAAAGCAATTATTGCCTCTGTATTGGAAATAGATATTGAAGATATAAGCATAAAAGCAAAAACCTCTGAAAAAATGGGTTTTATAGGTAGAGAGGAAGGCTTAAGTGTATATGCTATTATATTACTACAACAATAAACGTAAAGTATAAAAAAAAAGGGAATAAATTTGCTGATTTATTCCCTTTTTTAATTTCTGAGGAGTTAATTAATATTCGTCCTCATGGAAGAAGAAGTCTTCTTTAGAAGGGTAATCTGGCCAAATGTCTTCAATAGTATCATAAATTTCACCTTCATCTTCAATCTCTTTTAAATTCTCTGCTACTTCCAGCGGAGCTCCCGAACGGATGGCGAAATCTATTAATTCTTCTTTTGTTGCAGGCCATGGGGCATCTTCTAATTTAGAGGCTAATTCAAGTGTCCAATACATCTTTTTATATGGTTTAATATGGTATTTAAAAATTTTTGCAAAAGTAAAAAAATATACATATGAAAAGTAAAAAATATTAAAATTTATTTATCATAAAATCAGCTATATGCAATAATGATTTAAAATTGTGATGAAAAACATGGTATATTTTAGTATTTTTTCAGAAAAATTAATATTTATATTTAAAAAAAAAATACTTTTGCAGTCGCTAAAGCCCGAGTGGCGGAATTGGTAGACGCGTCGGTCTCAAAAACCGATGAGGTAACACTCGTGCCGGTTCGACCCCGGCCTCGGGTACATCGCAAGGAATTGATTTTGAAATAAGTCAATTCCTTTTTTTATGTTTAGAGAGATAAGTTATGCTATTTTCTATGGATGTAAAAATAAAAAAAGGCATACGTAAAACATATGCCTTTGACTGTATAGATGCAAAAAGTTATTTATTTACCTGAAAAGTGGTATCTCCGTTTGCTAAGAATTTCACTATTTGGTTGGCCGATGCTAAGCCGGCATTAATGTTGGCTTCTGCTGTTTCGGCACCCATTTTCTTAGGGGTGGCAAAATAGCGGTTTTGGAATTTTTCAGCCATTTCTGCAGCATTGTCAGGAGCAATGTCGGAGCAATATTTTAAGTCGGTTCTTTCTTGCATTACTTTTACCAATTCTTCTTCATGGATTACTTCCTTGCGTGCTGTGTTGATTATACAAGCGCCTTTGGGCATTTGGGATAATAAATGATAGCCAATTGATTTTTTGGTTTGCTCGTTGGCAGGAATATGTAAAGATATGAAATGGCATGTTTGATATAGTTTCTCAACACTATCGACCGGAGTAACGCCTTGTGCTTTGATTTTATCGGCAGAGATAAAGGGGTCGTAAGCGTAGATTTCCATTCCAAATCCTTTCGCAATATGAGCCGCTAAGCACCCAACATTGCCGTACGCATGGATTCCCAGTTTTTTACCTTTTAATTCTGAACCGGTTCCCGGTTTAAAGGTATTACGCGACATGTAAATCATCATACCAATGGCTAATTCGGCAACGGCATTGGAATTTTGTCCCGGAGTATTCATGCAAACAATTTTTTTTGCTGAACAAGCGGCTAAATCCAGATTATCATAACCGGCACCGGCACGAACAACTATTTTTAATTTTTGAGCAGCATCTACTACCTCTTTAGTAACTTTATCCGATCGTACAATTAATGCATCAGCATCGCTTACAGCTTTGTAGAAGTCTTTCACATCGGTGTATTTTTCAAGGAGTGCCAATGTGTGTCCTGCTTTTTCCACTATTTTACGTATCCCGTCAACGGCGGTTTTTGCAAATGGTTTTTCTGTTGCTACTAATACTTTCATGAGTTTAATTTTTATTATTTATTTAGTTTTTCAAATTCCTGCATGCAATCAACGAAGGCTTGCACACTTTCTTTCGGACAGGCATTATAGATAGATGCACGGAAACCTCCAACGGAACGATGTCCTTTAATGCCAACCATGCCACGTTCTTTGGCAAAAGCCATAAACGCTTCTTCTTTGTCTTTGTATCCTTCAGACATAACAAAACATACGTTCATTATAGAGCGGCTGTCTTTTTCTGCAGTGCCTACAAACATAGAGTTACGGTCAATTTCGTTGTATAACAATGCTGCCTTTTCTTCATTCATTTTTTGAACCGCTTTTAATCCACCCAATCGTTTTACCCATTTTAATGTTTCGTTCATTACAAGTATGGAGAATACAGGAGGAGTATTAAACATGGAACTTTCGTCAATATGGGTTTTATAATTCAACATAGTAGGTAAATAGCGGCTTACTTTTCCTAACGCATCTTCTTTGATGATAACAAAAGTTACACCTGCAGGGCCTACATTTTTTTGAGCACCACCGTAAATCATTATGTATTTTGAAACATCTACCGGACGACTCATAATGTCGGATGACATATCAGCAATCATAGGAACCGGAGAGTCCATATCGTAACGGATTTCTGTTCCGTAAATAGTATTATTGGTAGTAATATGGAAATAATCAACATCTTTAGGAATGGTATAACCTTTGGGAATATAGTTAAATGTTTTATCTGCTGATGAAGCAACACATACAGCATCACCAATTCCTTTTGCTTCTTTTAAAGCTTTCTTTGCCCATACACCGGTTTCTAAATAAGCAGCTTTCTTTTCCATAAAATTTAATGGTATCATGGCAAATTGCATGGAAGCACCACCACCCAAGAATAATACTTTGTATCCATCAGGAATATTTAGTAATTCTTTCCATAAGGCTTCTGTTTCATCCATCACTGCTTGCCATTCTTTGGAACGATGGGATACTTCTATCACCGACATTCCTGTACCTTTAAAATCTTTCAATGCTTCGATAGCTGCATTGATAGCTTCTTTTGGAAGGACACACGGTCCTGCATTAAAATTATGTACTCGTTTCATGTGTATACTTTTATAGTTAAAAATTTAATTTCAAAAATTTATTTATCGTTATTTTTATAATTCTGCAAAATTAGACAAATTAACAATAGGTTTTATAAACTTATATAAAATTTTGTTTGCTTAAAAAGCAAAAAAGGAGGTTAATTTTTTGAATCAACCTCCTTTTGATTTTGTTGGAGGATTTATCGTATCAAATGGATATCGCAGGTTACGGTATCATTTCCTTTTAATTCGATGTTTGCGGAACGACCTTCAAAAATAGTTTCTTCATTTCCGAATTTCATAATGAATTTGGCACTTACCTGATACAATATTTTAGATGTATCATTTAAATCAATCATAATTCCAGATATTTGATAAAATCCTGTGTCGTTGGCAGTTACTTCTTTTAAAGGTGTTTCGTTGTTGACATTATGTAATTTAACACTTGCACTTTTTGCATCACCTTCCCAACCCGTTTCTGTATCTTCATAGGTTATTTTTCCTTGGATAACACTTTTTAAAATTGGTTCCTCTTCTTCCGGTTTACAGGAAGCAAAGCATAAAACGAGTGCAACTACTGTCAATGCTAAAATATTTCTCATTTTCATTGTTGTTAATTTTTTATTGTTATTAAACGATTATTTTAATTTTTCAAAAACAAAAGTATATAAATTATTTTAAAAAAACCATTCTTTTTATAAATTTTATTTTATTGTATATCAAAGATATGATTATAAAGTATGATTTTACTAATGATAAACATGTCAATAAAGGCAATTAAAATTCTTTGGGAAATACAAATAGTAGCTAAAGTTAAATGTAAAAATATATTTTTAATAATAGTGAAAAGATAATTTTATGTAAATTTGCATTCACTATTTAAAAAAGGTAAAATAATCTATACCAAAAGATTAATGCTTTTACATTGAGAATAAATATATGATTACGTTTATGAAAAAGAATATTGCAGTAATTGCCGGTGGAAACTCAGGAGAACACGACATTTCCATACGCAGCGGTCGTAACATTGCCGATAAATTGGATAAGTCCAAGTATGAAGTGTATTTTATACATTTACAAGGAATGGATTGGAAATACATAGCTTCTGACGGGACCTTGTACGATGTTGATAAAAATGATTTTAGTGTTGTTGTTAATCACAATCGCATTCGTTTTGATTGTGCTTTCATTGCTATTCACGGTAATCCCGGCGAAGACGGGAAGCTGCAAGGGTATTTAGATATGCTTGGAATTCCTTATGCCGGTTGTAGTGCGGCAGTTTCTGCATTGACGTTTAATAAAAACCTGTGCAATAAGTTTCTTTCAGCTTTTGGTGTTCCAATGGCAGCTTCTTTGCATTTGTCTCTGGGTGATGCGGTTAATACTGCCGATATAATTCGCAAAGTAGGCTTGCCTTGTTTTGTGAAACCTTGTTGTTCCGGTTCTAGTGTAGGTGTGTCGAAAGTGTTGAGCGAAAAAGAAATATTACCTGCCATTAAAAACGCCTTTCAACATGATACGGAATTAATCATTGAAAGCTTCATTCAAGGACGCGAAATTACTTGTGGCGTGATGAGTCTTAAAGGAAAAGTGGAAGTGTTGGCTATAACAGAAGTCATCAGCAAAAAGGCATTCTTTGATTTAGAAGCTAAATACGACCCCAATCTGGCTGATGAAATAACTCCGGCTCTCATTGATAAAAACGTTCAAACGCAATGTGAACTAATGTCAAAAAACATCTATCAATGGTTGGGATGTAAAGGTATTGTGCGGGTTGACTATATTTTCAATGAAAATGGTATCTATTTTATTGAAATCAATACCATCCCGGGTCAAACCAACGAAAGCATCATCCCTAAGCAAGTACGCTATAAAAATCTTGATTTTACCGCTTTATGCTCTGCCTTTATTGAAGAAGCCATGCATCACCTATAATATTATTTGTGTTATTGCGTTTATTCTTTGCTTCTATTATAATGAAAGATATCAGATGAAAAGATTTGTAGGCTATTTGTTTCTGTTTTCAGCTATTGCATTTACATCATGTAATAAATTAAATATTTATGACAAAAAAGATGCGAAATTAAAATTTTCGTCTTCGATCATTACTTTCGATACAATTTTTACAAGCGTAAGCTCTATTACCAAACGATTGGTAGTGTATAATCCGTATAGCGGTGATATTAACACCGACATCTACTTATTGGGAGATAACAATTCTTATTTCAGCCTGAATATAAATGGAGTTGCGGCACGAAAGCTTACGGATGTAGAAATACCGGCAAAGGATAGTATTTTTATTTTCGTGAAAGTAATCATAAATCCTAATCAGCAAAACACTCCCATGCTGTTAACGGATACCATCCGATTTTTCACCAATGGGAATACCCAAAATGTTGAACTATTGGCTTACGGACAGGATGCGAATTTTATTGTTCCCAACAGAAGTTTGGGAAATTTAAGTTATTTCATTGTTGCCGGTGAAGGCGAAGAAGTAACATGGACAAAAGAAAAACCCTATGTTATTTACGGTTATGCCGTTGTTGATTCGGTAGGTAAACTTAATATTGAAGCGGGTACTAAAATTTATGTACATAAAAAAGGAGGATTGTGGATTTACAAAGGAGGGTGCTTGCACGTAAATGGCACTCAAGACGAGCCTGTTGAATTCCAAGGTGACCGTCTCGAAGACTTTTTCCAGGATGATTATGAACAATGGGACAGAATATGGATAAACGAAGGTTCTCAAGACAACATCATCAATTATGCGGTGATTAAGAATGCGTTTATCGGTATACAAGCCGAAATACTAGATAAGGATATGGGTAATAAACTCATCCTTACAAATAGCATTATTAAAAAGTCGGCAGGCATGGGGTTCTTAGCCAAAAACTATACGGTAGAAGCGTATAACAATATCATTGCCAATTGCGGACAGCATTGCATAGCTTTGACACAAGGAGGTACCTATACGTTTATCCACAACACCATTTACAATGCCTACAGCTTGGGAACAAGGGCTACTCCTTCGGTTTTCTTCAGCAATTATTATATCGTTAATAACGTGATGTATCTCTCCGATTTCCATTGCGATTTTATTAACAACATTGTTTGGGGTACAAATAAGAGAGAGTTTAACTGTGATTACGATAAATCGGCACTCTTTCAAGCTAACATAAGCCATTGTGCCTTTAAATCGGATACCAGTTTCCCCACATATTTTACCTCTATGCTGCTCAATAAAGACCCTTTGTTTGAAAAGGTTGCCGATTACGACTTTCAGTTGCAGGCAGCTTCCCCATGCAAGGGGGCCGGTAAATCAAGTACGGGTGTTTTATTCGATATAAAAGGAAATTCACGAAATGCACCTCCCTCCATAGGTGCTTATGAATAAGAAAGACATGCGTATCTATATCCTTGGTTTTATGGGTAGCGGCAAAAGCACATTCGGTAAACAATTGGCACATTATGCCAAGTGTCCGTTTATTGATTTGGATAAACATTTTGAGAAAACATATCATACAAGTATCCTCGATTTTTTCACACATCATGCTGAAAGTGAGTTCAGGGAAAAGGAAGCGGCATTGCTGCGTGAAAGCGATTTTCCTGCCCAAGCGGTTATTTCATTGGGTGGAGGTACGCCTTGTTTTTACGATAATATGGATTGGCTCCTTAAAGACGGTTTGTGTGTGTATTTGAAACTTTCGCCCAAAGGCTTGCAATATCGTTTGTTGCATTCCAAAAAACAACGTCCCTTGGTTCAAGGGAAAAGTCCGGAAGAACTGCTCACTTATATTGATACATTGTTGCAAGAAAGAGAAAAATATTACGAGCAGGCACATCTTATTGTTCCCGGAATTATCTTGAAAAGTGCTCACAAAAGCGAAACCTTCCGCAGGATAATGAATGTGTGAAAGTGTCTTGCTCTGTAAGCGGGTGATTTGAATTCACCCGCTTACTTTTCCGCAATAAAAAATATTTCACGTTTTGCTTATTGTAATATTTTGTATATTTGCAAAATTAAATGTACAAAGATTTATCAAATTTATAATTTAACAATAATCTATTATGAATAAATACATTATTTCTTTATTGGTACTTATTTTCAGTTTGAATGCGGCGGCACAAACTAAGCCTACGCCGGTAAGTGAACGTATGGTTGATGGTAAACGCATGGTAATTTATAGTGATGGCACTTGGAAAGAAAAAGAATATACCAAACCCAAAATCCAATGGGTTGCTATACCCGGGGGCACATTTACCATGGGGAGCCCTTATGACCAAGCAGACAGAGAGGATATCGAAACACCCCATCAAGTAACATTGAGTGCGTTTAAAATGAGTAAGTATGAAATTACCAATGCCCAGTATGCCGCCTTTTTAAATGCCAAAAACATTGGCAGTGATGGAAAATATGAGGCAGGATCCTATCCTACAGAAGAACTAATTTATCAAAGTGGAGGCAATTATGATTGGGGGTTGCATTATGTAGATGGACAATGGGTGCCGGTTGCGGGATATGAAAACTACCCGGTGATAAATGTTACTTGGTATGGAGCCTCGGAATTTGCTGCCTATATGGGTTGCCGCCTGCCTACTGAGGCTGAATGGGAATATGCCTGCCGAGCGGGAACTACCACCCATTTTAATACAGGTATCTGTTTAAATACCACACAAGCCAATTATGATGGGAGTTACCCCATGGAATGGTGTAGCGAGGGAGTATATAGAGGCAAAACAATGCCGGTGGGTAGTTTTTCTCCCAATGCTTGGGGCTTGTGTGATATGCATGGAAATGTATGGGAATGGTGTAGTGATTGGTACGATGAATATCCAATCTATGCACAAACAAATCCTAAAGGTCCTGCAAGCGGGGCGTGCCGAGTTTTCCGTGGCGGTAGTTGGTACAACGATGCTCGCTATTGTCGTAGTGCCTATCGCAACCGCTACTTTCCGTTCAACTACTACAACCTTATAGGTTTTCGTGTGGTTTCTCTTTAGTTTAGGTGGAAATTTTCATCCTTCCTTTTAAGCAAAAAGAGCTTTGCCATAAGGGAGTGAGGCAAGGCTCGTGCGGAGCCGAGACAGACGAACGACTAATAGGCAAAGCGATGAAAAAATAAAATAAAAATATCAACAATGCAGATACGAATATTTACAATACCCATAACAGATAGTGGAGAATTACAGGGAGAAATGAATAGATTTTTAGCAAGTCAAAGTGTAAAGAGTCCTGGGTGCCGAAACAATTAAAAATTAAAAATTAAAAATTAAGGAGAAAATAGCATGTGAATTACGCTGATATAGTAAGCGGGTGATTTGAATTCACCCGCTTACTTTTCGGAATAAAAAATATTTCACGTTTTGCTTATTGTAATATTTTGTATATTTGCAAAATTAAATTTACAAAGATTTATCAAATTTATAATTTAACAATAACCTATTATGAATAAATACATTATTTCTTTATTAGTACTTGTTTTCAGTTTGAATGCGGCGGCACAAACTAAGCCTACGCCGGTAAGTGAACGTATGGTTGATGGTAAACGCATGGTAATTTATAGCGATGGCACCTGGAAAGAAAAAGAATATACCAAACCCAAAATCCAATGGGTTGCTATACCCGGGGGCACATTTACCATGGGAAGCCCTTACGACCAAGCAAACAGAGAGGATGACGAAATACCCCATCAGGTAACATTGAGTGCGTTTAAAATGAGTAAGTATGAAATTACCAATGCCCAGTATGCCGCCTTTTTGAATGCCAAAAACATAGGTAGCGATGGGAAATTTGCGGCAGGAGCATTTCCTACACAAGTTTTAATTTATGAAAGTAGTAGCGTTTATGATTGGGGTTTGCATTATGCCGATGGACAATGGGTGCCGGTTGCGGGCTATGAAAACCACCCGGTGATAAAAGTTACTTGGTATGGAGCCTCGGAATTTGCTTCCTATATGGGTTGCCGCCTGCCTACTGAGGCTGAATGGGAATATGCCTGCCGAGCCGGAACTACCACCCATTTTAATACAGGTATTTGTTTAAATACCACACAAGCCAATTATGCTGGGAATTACCCCATGGAATGGCGTAGCGAGGGAGTATATAGACGCAAAACAATGCCGGTGGGTAGTTTTTCTCCCAATGCTTGGGGCTTGTGTGATATGCATGGAAATGTATGGGAATGGTGTAGTGATTGGTACGGTGAATATCCAAATTATGCACAAACAAATCCTAAAGGACCTGCATCCGGGTCGCACCGAGTGTTCCGTGGCGGTAGTTGGCACAGCCTTGCTCGCTATTGTCGTAGTGCTCGTCGCAACTACTCCTATCCGCTCAACTACTCCGACTTCTTCGCCAGCTACGACTATATTGGTTTTCGTGTGGTTTCTCTTTAGTTTAGGTGGAAATTTTCATCCTTCCTTTTAAGCAAAAAGAGCTTTGCCATAAGGGAGTGAGGCAAGGCTCGAGCGGAGCCGAGACAGACGAACGACTAATAGGCAAAGCGATGAAAAAATAAAATAAAAATATCAACAATGCAGATACGAATATTTACAATACCCATAACAGATTGTGGAGAATTACAGGGAGAAATGAATAGATTTTTAGCAAGTCAAAGTGTAAAGAGTCCTGGGTGCCGAAACAATTAAAAATTAAAAATTAAAAATTAAGGAGAAAATAGCATGTGAATTACGCTGATATAGTAAGCGGGTGATTTGAATTCACCCGCTTACTTTTCCGCAATAAAAAATATTTCACGTTTTGCTTATTGTAATATTTTGTATATTTGCAAAATTAAATGTACAAAGATTTATCAAATTTATAATTTA
>JAGOKS010000086.1 GCA_017994425.1 Bacteroidales bacterium
GAAAAAAATTGTACTTTTGTCCATGAGTAAATGTGTTAAATTTTGAAGTACAAATTTACTCAAATGAGAAAGGAGGTTTAATTATCTCCTTCTCTTTTTTTTATTTTTTTATCGGACAATAATGAAATATAATAACAAAGACGGTATAGGAATTCTGTCATTATTTTTACTATTTAAACGGATTCTTTATTTAGCTTACTATAAATTTAGTACTTTTGCACCTAAATTTATAGTATTACAAACCAAGATATGAAATATATACATTGCTTTGTTTTCTTTTTGTTTTTAGCGAGTTTCACTGCTAAGGCTCAAACTACTATCAGCATACAGGGGGTAGTAGTCGATAGTATTAGCAAGGAAGGATTATTTTATAGTCATATCGTTTTGTTGAATTCTACAGACAGTTCCTTAGTCATGGGGGTTGTTGCTGACGAAAAGGGGAAGTTTGAACTAAAAGGAGTGAAAGCAGGAACTTATATTTTCAGGGTTTCTGCAGTGGGTTATATCAATTATTACCTTCCTTTAGAATGTAATAGTTCTGTGCGGCAATTACACTTAGATACCATCCGCATGCAATCGGCTGTTGCGACTTTGGGCGGGGTGGAGATAGTGGATAAAAAGCCTGTTTATGAGTACGATGGGGAAAAAATGATTTACAATGTATCGGAAGATGCCGGTATACAAACCGGTACACTCTCTGATGCTCTTCAAAATGCTCCGGGTATTGAAGTAGATATTGAAGGAAATGTAAGTTTACGCGGAGTAACAAGTGTTGAAATATGGATCAATGACAAACCCTCTAAACTCACGGCAGAGAATCTGAAAACCTATATTCAACAATTACCCGCCAATACATTGGAACGTATAGAAGTCATTACCAATCCATCGGCTAAATATGCCGCCGAAGGAACCGGTGGCATTATCAATATTGTTACTTCTTCGAGAATACTTAAGAACAGCTTTATCAGTTTCGGCTTATTTGCATCAACACGACCGCTCTATAGCCCTTGGCTATCGTTTATGTGGGCAAATGAGAAATTTTCTATGAATATCTACCTTAATGGCAGCTATATGACTTATTCTTCTCAAGGAAATGGCTATCAATTAATGTTTAACGACCAAAAAGACACATCCTCCTATCAACGCTATGAAAACCAAAACAAATACAATTCGTATTCCGGCAATATGTACGTAAATCTCTCTTATACTTTCGATACCATGAATACTCTTTCCTTTTGGGGAAGCTGTTACGGTGGCTATTCCAATGGCATAAACCATAGCAGCAATTATCGAAAAGAGTATTTCTCCATAGAAAGCAGGTATGAATATACTACTGACAACAACAATACAAATCAATACATCAACGGATACGGTAATCTACACTATCAACATAAATTCAACAACAAAGGTCATTATATTAAATGTAGTCTGGGAGGAAATCTATCGGATAACACATCACGAAATGAATATCTAAGAGACGATAAAACACAACAACTATTCGATAAAAACAAAAAAACAAGTTATGATAATTTTGATTACGGACTCAATGCTCAACTGGATTATTCCATCCCTTACGGAAAAGGAGGAGAAGTATCCCTCGGTTTGTCGGAGAATGTGAATCATACAACTTCTTTATCCTGCGAGGATACTTTGCTACCCGGGACTACTACTTATGTATTAGACTCTATACGTTTTAAAGACAATGTTTCCTTTGCTAATTCCTTGGAAGCTTATGTTAGTGTTCGACAGAGCTTTGGTAATTTCACCCTCAATGTAGGCTGTCGCTTTCAATACAAATTTATAGATTATCAAGTTATAAATTCTCCTTCCGATAACGTAAAGATTAACTATCCCGGTTTTTTCCCTTCCTTGCACCTGACGTATCGCACCAAGAGTATGCATAATTTTCGCTTAAGTTACACCCGTCGCATTGCCTATCCGAGTGCTTCTCAATTAAGCACATTTATGGATTACGATGAAGAAAGTTATTCCTTCGGCAATCCGTTGCTTGAACCCACCTATACCCATTCTGTTGATGGTGGATGGTCGAAGTATTTCAATAAGATTGGAGATATAGGCCTGTCGGGTTATTTTAAATATAGCAAAAACGAAATCAATTCCTTGAGTGATGTTATCTATAGTGATTTCTATGGACGTATCGTGAGTTTTTCTATGCCCGTCAATGCCGGTAGCGGCTATCAGGCAGGAGGGGAATTTCGTTTCAATTACCGCTTAAAATCGTTTATGAGTCTACGTTTTTACGCCAACGTATACCAGTCGCATGCCGAAACAAATTTCGATTATGAACCCACTTCCTTACGAAATGACACACTTATTGTTACCGAAAGTTTCACCTACAGCTTTCGTTTGAATTATTGGGCAAAAGTATTTAAGTTTCTCGAAATAAATGCTTCGGCTAACTATCGTTCTCCAACTAAATCATTGTTCGTTGAAAACAAAGCTACGTACTCCATCGATTGCGGATTGCGGGCTGATTTCTTCAAACGAAAACTTTCGGTTTTTGTGAATGTAAGAGATATTTTTAATTGGAACAAATATGAATACAACAGAGAAAGCCCTTACTTTAAAGCCTTCAGTACCACTAAATACGACAGCCGCTTTATCAGTGCAGGCTTTACCCTGCGTTTTGGAAAAATAGAAATGGAAAACCGCGCCCGTGAAGGTCAATTGCCGGAATAATGCCTTTATGAATCATAAAAAAGCAGCCATTACCTATTAATTAATCTAAAACTATACACAACAATTTATCAAAAAATGAGTTATTAGAACATACGTGTATATATGAAAAAGAAAGAAGTCAGCGATTTTTGCATACAGAAGATAGAACACTATCGGGATAATGATTTTTTGTTGTTTTTAAAACCCATTGACCGCAAACTTATTACAGGCAAAGCCGGTCAATTTGTAAACATTCTCGTTCCCGATGCACCGACTACTTTCCTTCGTCGTCCGATTTCTATTTGTGATGTCAACAGTGAGACAGACACTATGTTACTCTATGTAAAACAAGTAGGGGATGGCACCCGTAAATTGGCACGCATGCAGGCGGGAGATATACTAAACATGATTTATCCCTTGGGAAACGGTTTTACTGTTGAGAATGTACAACATCCATTGCTCATCGGTGGTGGTACCGGCATAGCACCCATGTTGTACTTATGCAAAACTTTCCATCGGAAGAACATTACTCCCCATGTGCTTCTCGGAGCACGCACTGCCTCGGCATTGTCGCTGAAAGCTTTGTTTAAAGACATTGCTCAGCTTCACATCAGTACTGACGATGACAGCGAAGGGGAAAAAGGAGTGGTTACCCAACATTCTATCTTTCACAACCTAACTGCTTTTGACCGTTTGTATACCTGCGGTCCTTTGGCGATGATGAAAGCAGTAGCTAAAAAAGCTTCCCAAGCCACTATCCCTTGTGAAGTATCTTTAGAAAATGTGATGGCTTGCGGCATAGGAGCTTGTCTCTGTTGTGTAACACCCACCACCACCGGAAATCGCTGCGTATGTACCGAAGGTCCGGTGTTTGTAAGTACGGAATTAATAAATTTTTAATATATAAAAAATGAATACAATGACATTATGGATTATTTTAGGTATTGTTGCCGTTTTGATAATATGGATTATTTCCATATACAACGGCATGGTAAAAATGAGAAACAAAGTAGACAAAGAATGGCGTAACATCGATGTGCAATTAGAACGTCGCTATTCCTTGATACCGAATCTGATTGAAACGGTTAAAGGCTATGCCAAGCATGAACAGGGAACCTTCGAAAAGATTACCGAATTTCGTTCCCAAGCCATGAATGCTCGAAGTGTAGGCGAAAAAGCTCAGGCAAACAGCCAATTATCAAATGCTTTAGCCGGTTTAACCGTACAAATGGAAGCGTATCCCGAATTGAAAGCCAATACCAATTTCTTGAATTTGCAAGAAGAATTGGCATCGACCGAGAATAAGATTTCATTCTCAAGAAGCATTTACAACGAAGTGGTGATGGATTTCAACAACAAGATTCAAATTTTCCCTAACAACATTTTTGCAGGGATGTTTAATTTCAAAGAAAAAGAATTATTTGAAATCTCAACGGCAGAAGTGAAAGAAGTACCCAAAGTATCTTTTTAATCTTTTCGTACAATGTATGAATTAATACGAAGCAACAGGCGTAAGTCTTGGTTTGTTTTTATCGGCATGGGAATGCTGTTGATAACCGCAGGGGCAGCCATTGGTTTTTACCTCGACCCTAATCCGGAATCGGGGCAAGGAGCCTTGGGAGGTGTTTTTATTGCTATTATTCTGTGGGCTATCCAAGCCTTGATCGCTTTCCTCGGTGGGGATAAAATAATTTTAAACATGTCAAATGCTCATAAAATCAGCAGCAATGACGACAAAGAATTGTTTAATGTCATCGACGAATTGTCTATCGCCAGTGGTTTGCCTATGCCCGACATTTATGTGATTGATACACCGGCAATGAATGCTTTTGCTACCGGCACCAATCCCAAAAAGAGTGTGGTTGCCATCACTTCCGGTTTGCGTTCCCGCTTATCGCGTCAGGAAATGCAGGCGGTAATGGCACACGAAATGTCGCATATCTACAACCGCGATGTGAAATACATGACCTTTGCCAGCATTATGCTGTGTACCATTGTTATTCTCTCTGAAATATTATTACGTACTTTCCTTTTCAGCGGAGGAGGACGTAAAAATTCATCAAATAAAGGAGGGGGTAACGGAGCAGCACAACTCATTATCATTGTTGCGGTTATTGCATTAGCCATTTTAGCACCCATCCTGGCACGTATGTTTTATTTCTCATTATCGCGTAAAAGAGAATACCTTGCCGATGCTACTGCTGTAAATTTCACCAGAGACCCTAACAGTTTAGCCAATGCTTTGGAAAAAATAGCCGGCGACAACACTGTCTTTGACCCGGGTAAAATGGCAGCTGCCATGTGTATCAACAAACCCCGATTGAAAGAACATAAAGAGAATCTTTCGTCAACGCATCCTCCCATACAAAAACGTATCGCTATACTGAGAGCCTTATCCATGGGTACTGATTACGATACCTATATCAAAGTATATGCTTCTGTGGTTGGAAAAAATGACCTTCCTAAAAGTAAAAAGAACAAGAGTTAAGTGACAGTTTTTCAATTACCAAACGAGATTGTTTTCCCCAAACCCGAACTCGCTGAACCCGATGGCTTGCTCGCAATAGGAGGGGATTTGAGTCCTTTGCGTTTATTAACAGCCTATTCAGTCGGTATTTTCCCTTGGTATAATCCTACTGACCCTATTTCGTGGTGGTCTTTAGATCCTCGTTTAGTACTTTTTCCTGAAGAAGCCGTTTTTTCTAAATCCTTACTAACGCGAATAAAACGCAAGGAATTTGAAATCCGTGTCGATAGCAATTGTAAGGAGGTAATTAGACAATGTGCGTTTCAAAAACGAAAAAATCAAAACGGTACTTGGATAACCGACGAAATGGCGATAGCCTATGGACATCTCCACGATTTGGGTTTTGTCCATTCCTTCGAAACCTACAAAGACAATCAATTGGTAGGAGGGCTTTACGGCGTTTCTATAGGAGGTATGTTTACCGGCGAATCCATGTTTCATACTTGTACCGATGCTTCCAAAGTAGCTTTTTTTTACTTACACCGCCACATACAGCAATTGAAGTTCGATTTTATTGATTGCCAGCAGCCCACCTCTCACCTCATGCGTTTCGGCGCCCGCCCCATTGCGCGCAAAGACTTCCTGAAACGATTGGAAAAAAGTATGAAAAAAGAAACGTTTATTGGAAAATGGGAACTTAGCCCTCTCTCATAAAAATAGCCGATTAAGCTTCGCTTAGGATCTTCTGCGTTTGTGAATATCAGACGAATCCCACGATTGAAACAGTAAGATGTCGTGTATGGTGCGTATAAGCAAGATAAATACACGCAAATCATTATCGGCAAACCATTTAATGGCTTCGTCTTCTTTGCGGCAAGCAGCAGCAAAGAGAGACATAAAGTGTAAATTATGTTTCTGTAACCACGCAATGGCGATGGGTTCGTTATCAATAGCATTGCTCAAAACCGCAAATTCAGGATAACCGTTATTCAACAACCAATCCAAGGCATCGGTATCGGAATGTATGGCTGCTGATAATGCCGCCAGCTCCGGAAAGCCATTTTTCATAAAAAAATCGCTGAATTTCTTATCGCCCTTTAAACTTTCGTTAAAAGCTACCAATAATTTAACATCATAATCGCTTAAACAATGCATGATTGATTTTTGATTTCCTTAGTAACGTAGGAGGGAGGTGGTATTATTGCACAAGCGATAAAAAAAATGTAAAACTTTCACGTCAACGGTCTCTTCCGTTCTATTATTTAGTGTATTTTTGCACACCTTGAAAATATATCGTATTAAAGAATGCAAAACATTAGAAATGTAGCGATTATCGCTCACGTAGACCATGGAAAAACTACGCTTGTAGACCGTATACTGTACCAATCGAAGTTATTTAGAGAAAACCAGGATATACCCGACTTAATATTAGACAGCAATGATTTGGAAAGAGAACGTGGAATCACTATCTTATCCAAAAACGTTTCCGTAAGGTATAAAGAATTTAAAATCAACATTATCGACACTCCCGGACACAGCGATTTCGGGGGTGAAGTAGAACGGGTGTTGAATATGGCTGATGGGGTTCTCCTTATTGTCGATGCCTTTGAAGGTCCTATGCCTCAAACCCGCTTTGTGCTCCAAAAAGCAGTGGAATTACATTTGAAACCCATTGTAGTGGTAAACAAAGTCGATAAGCCAAACTGTAATCCGGAACAAACCCAAGAGGATGTTTTTGATTTAATGTTTAGTTTAGGTGCCAGCGAAGAACAACTTGATTTCCCGACAGTATTCGGTTCTTCAAAACTCGGATGGATGGGTCCGGACTGGAAGACACCAACCGAAGACATCAGCTATCTGTTAGACCAAATCATTGAACATATTCCCGCCCATACCTATCAGGAAGGCAATGCACAAATGATAATTTCTTCCCTGGATTATTCTTCCTATGTAGGACGTATCGCCGTAGGTAAATTACATCGTGGCAGCCTCATTTGGGGTCAGAACGTCTCCCTGGTTAAAAGAGACGGCAGCATTACCAAATCGAAAATTAAAGAATTGTATGTCTTTGAAGGATTGGGTAAAGAAAAAACAAAAAACCCTGTATATCCGGGAGAAATATGTGCTATCCTCGGCATCGACGATTTTGAAATTGGCGATACAATTGCCGATTATGAAAATCCCGAAGCTTTGCCCATTATTAATGTTGACGAACCTACCATGAGTATGTTGTTTACCATTAACAATTCTCCTTTTTATGGTCAAGACGGTAAATATGTAACCTCCCGCCATTTACGCGATCGTTTATACAAAGAATTGGAAAAAAATCTGGCTTTGCGTTTAGAAGAAACTGCTTCGCCCGATGCTCATATTGTGTATGGCAGAGGCATCTTGCATCTTTCCATACTGATAGAAACCAT
>JAGOKS010000087.1 GCA_017994425.1 Bacteroidales bacterium
TTTCGATTAAATACTTACCAAAGGTAAGTGGGTTCGGAGGTAAAACATTGCTTTGAGGGAAACACCCTCTATAAAAGTCATCACCTCCCACACCCAGCGAGCATTGTTTTGTTGTTGAGGGGGGGGGGGTGAATATCAGCGTTTTACACACAAGCGCTTGCTTAACAAGCAAAATTAGCTGTTTGAATAAAGGTGTAAACAGTACCCAAACACAAAAACACAACCCAAAAGCAGACATTGTACGTTTTGCAGCAACTATTATATAAAAAAGCACTGTACTCATAACCATTTTGGGTTTATATTTTACGCTGCAAAAATAAATAAAAAACAATTCAAAAATCAGTTATTTTCTAAATTGTATCTTAAATTATTGAAAGAGAATATAAATAATTAAAATTAATTTTCATTCTTAGTATGACGTAGTAAAGAATCCGATGTATTATAATTATCTTATTATTTGCACTTTTCTTGTAACCATTCCTTGCTCGGTATTGATTTTTGCAATATACATCCCGTTTTGTACATCGCTAATATCTAAGGTCGTTTTGTTCCTGTTGATAGTAAAACGTTGCCCTTCTCTTTCCGTAACATCATACATATAAACAGTTTCCATTAAATTGCTTACGTGGACCATAAAATTATTCCGGCTGACCCGTTTAATACTTTGGATCAAGAAGGCGTAGGACAATTGGTACAATTAGGCACCCAACGCGGCCGTGCTACCAAAGCCAAATTAAAAGTAGGTGTATGCGGTGAACATGGCGGAGACCCTGCTTCGGTTGAATTCTTCTTCAAAACAGGATTCAACTACGTTTCCTGCTCTCCTTTCCGCGTGCCGGTAGCTCGCTTGGCAGCCGCTCAAGCAGCTATTAAAAACAGTAAATAATACTTATTTTTCTATACTATCAAAGAGGGTGTTACTAATAATACCCTCTTTTTTATAGATAGTTTTCTTAATGTATTTATGTATTTCTATTGATTGTCTATTAGGTGTCTTTTTTTATAATTTTTAAATTTGAAGTATTATCAAATATCTTATGAATTTCAACAGGAACATTTTCTTATTATAAAATAAAGTGTTACTTTTGCATAACTGAAATATAAGAAAATTTAAATATAAAAATATATAATAATGGAAAGAGATAAACAGATATTCGATTTGATCGAAAAAGAAAGACAAAGACAAACACATGGAATTGAACTAATTGCATCAGAAAACTTTGTCAGCAATCAGGTAATCGAAGCCATGGGATCTGTGTTAACCAACAAGTATGCCGAAGGCTATCCTGGAAAACGCTATTACGGAGGATGTCAGATAGTTGATCAAACCGAGCAACTTGCTATCGATAGAGCCAAAGCACTCTTTGGTGCCGAATGGGCAAACGTACAACCGCATTCGGGAGCGCAAGCCAATATGGCTGTTTTGCTAACCTGTTTAAAACCGGGTGATACGTTTATGGGTTTAAACCTTAATCATGGCGGACATTTATCGCACGGTTCTCCGGTTAATTCATCGGGAATTCTCTACAATGTTGTTGATTATTCCGTAGAGGAAGCAACGGGTACCATAAATTACGATATCATGGAAGCCGTTGCCCTTGAAAAACGTCCCAAACTTATCATTGGCGGTGCCTCTGCTTATAGTCGCGATTGGGACTGGAAACGCATGCGCGAAATTGCCGATAAAATCGGTGCTATCCTAATGGGTGACATTTCGCATCCTGCCGGTTTGATAGCTAAAGGTTTATTGAATAATGCCATTCCTTATTGCCACATCGTTACCACTACGACCCACAAAACCTTACGTGGACCACGTGGAGGATTAATTCTGATAGGCAAAGATTTCGATAATCCATGGGGCGTAACCACTCCCAAAGGTGAAATTAAGAAAATGTCTGCCATGTTAGATTCTGCTGTATTCCCCGGCATTCAAGGCGGACCCTTGGAACATGTAATCGCAGCCAAAGCCGTTGCTTTTGGTGAAGCTCTCACCTCAACTTATGCCGATTATATTCAACAAGTAAAGAAAAATGCCAATGCAATGGCAAAAGCATTTGTTGATAAAGGATATAAAATTATTTCCGGAGGTACAGACAACCACTTAATGCTGATTGATTTACGAACTAAATTTCCTGACCTTACCGGGAAAGTGGCTGAAAATACCCTCGTAAAAGCGGATATAACCATCAATAAAAATATGGTTCCCTTCGACAGCCGAACTCCTTTTACCACCTCGGGAATACGTGTAGGTACACCGGCAATAACAACGCGTGGACTTAAAGAAAATGATATGTTACCTATTGTCGATATGATTGATACTATCCTTTCGGATGTAAATAATGAAAGTATTATCGAAAAAACACGAAAAAATATTTACGATATGATGGCACATCGCCCATTGTTTGCATGGTAACCAAAACATAAATATTACTCAGTAAATGGCAGATAAATTTTCTGCCATTTTTTATTTTATAGAATAACCTTTTATTAAATATATAAGCGCTCGGATTGTTTCCTGTGTTTTTTAAATTATTGTTCGCTTTTAGTGAGGGATATACATACATTTTTCAAAATTCAACAAAAAAAAATGTAAAAAAAGTCAATAAAAAGTATTCGTGATTATAATTTGTTTATTTTTGCAAAAGTAAAATTAAATATTCACTTTATGAAAATGAATAATCAGCTATTGAAAAATCTTCTATGGAGTGTTTTATGTATATTGTGTTCATGGGTATCTAATGCACAAACCTATCATCCTTTTGTAGAAGAGAATAAAATATGGTCAGTTTTTACCATATCGAACAGTTCAATTACAACTACTTTTTACAAGTTTGAGGGAGATACTTTAATCAATGAGTTGCCATATAAATATATTTTAGAATCTTATGATTCTTCTATGCAAATATGGCATAAAACAAACAAATATATACGAGAAGACTCCCAAAAGAAAGTATATCTTTTGAATAATTCTGAAGTGATATTATATGATTTTTCCGTGCAAGTAGGCGATACAGTTTTCTTGGAAGATATTTCTTTTCAATATGCCGTTGTTGATGCCATTGATTCTGTTTTTATAGATGACTGCTATAGGAAAAGGTACGTTTTTGATGATTTTTACCAAGATTACTGGATAGAAGGCATCGGAAGTTCAAATTCACCCATTACCCCTTTTATTAATTTTTGTTTTAATGATATGAGATTTGATATGGCTTGTGTGCATCAAGAAGAACGACTAATTTATCAAAACCCAAACTTCGATACATGTTATATCCTATATATTGATAATGTCAATGAATATACTTCAGATAATTCAAGCCTTACTTTTTCCCCTCAGCCTGCAGATGAATATGTTAGTTTTTTAATAAAAGAAACTGATTATATTTTTACTGACATAATAGTATATAATTTTATGGGACAAAAGATTAAGCACGAAAAACTAAATCTTTCTACTTTAAAATGTAATGTTTCCGATTTACCATCTGGTTTATATATCGTTAGTCTTAAAGGGAAAAACAAAACGGTATCAAATAAATTATTAATAAGAAGATAAAATAGTAAAATAACGCATAATCGCTAAGATATATAATTATTATTAAAAAAACCTAAAAATAAATACTATGAAATCAATTAAAATTTTATTTGTAACTCTCTTACTCCTTAATTTGGGGCTTGCTCATGCACAATTCAACACATTCTCAATGGATAAAAAAGGGGATGTGAAAAGCATTAGTCAAAACAATTACTATCCATTGGATATCAATGAACCAAAAAAAGGATTTTATGTCTGGAATGAAGGTGAAAATTATAGTACAACCGGACGCGAAAATAGTTGGAATAGTACTAAAGCAGTAAAAGTCGCAAAGATTCCTTATCAATTCGATGAGGACAAAGTGATAGAAGAGAATTTTCCACTTCCCTTTTACGAAGAAAGAAAAGAAGGAGACAAAATATTTGCTACTTTTAGTTTAGATACTATCTTATATTCACATGCCATCCCGTATAAGAAAGATGATAGAGGAAATGTAGCAGAAGCTAAAGTATTGGATAAAAGTGGAAAAATTATATTCATTGAAAAATTTGTCTATGATGCGGAAAACAATTGTTTAGAACGTAACCGATACGATGCGGACGGGAATTTAATTTTTGCCGTTTTATTTGTTTATTTATACGATGCACAAGGCAATTGGAAGTGTAGAACAGTTATACTTAACGGGAAACTATACTGCGTTAATATGCGAGAAATTATTTATTACTAATTGTTTAAAAGATAAAATAGTAAAAAAAAGGAGTCGTTCAGACTCCTTTTAAGTTTATTTTAAATATTCATAATAATATATGTAGGTAAATTCATGGTAGCCATTACTTTTATATTCTCCTATATCTTTTATGGGCCATTTTCCATCGTATTCGTAGGTGAAAGTCCCTGAAAAATTATCTTGTAAGCCACCGTAATACATTTGTTGTAGCATAGTTAGTACGTTATTTTTACCGTTAACCGGACATTCGGAATTCATATAATTATAATAAGGAGAAAATTTATCATCATAGGTATAGCTAATGGTTTCAATGCTGCCGTCATCGTAGCGATATTCTTCCTTTATAACGTTATCTCCATCATATGTATAATTAATAGTATAATTAGTAGACATGATTTTATGTCTGTTTTTTTGAATCGCATGCAGATTTCGTTGGGATATAAAAAGATGCATTAGTTTGAGCGTATGTTCTTTTTGCGTTTTGTTTTTATTTATATAATTTTCTTCTTCTATATAATCATAATATTCAGTTATATCTATCTTTGATATTTTTTTGCCGTCATGTGAAATTTCGGCTAAGAGTGTACGTGTTGAACCTTCGAAATATTCTATTTTTTGTAAAATCGATTTTTCATAGGTATACGTCATGTAGCCTTCAACTGCTCCGTTATAGTAATTTGTGATTTTTGAGATTTGTTTCCCGTCATATTCTAATATTTGATGCCACTCTTTATCAGGTCCATATTCAATTTTTACTAGTAGATTTCCATCCCAAGTCCAACTTTCGGAAAGTTCTTTCGGAGATAGTATTTTTTCTAAACCAAAATAGGATTGTTCGTAAATTTTACTTATTTTTTGCTTGGGATTATATACTCCCTCTTTGTAACACGAGCTAAAGATAATGGCAAAAGCCATAATTACAATTGTTAAAAATGCACATTTTTTCATTTTTGTTTTTTTTAGTGATTAATATTTTTCGAAACGATTATTTTGGAAATTTATTGTTTAAGATGGGTAAGGTAATTAGGACAAGTTTATATCTTTTTTTTGTAATTTTTTTAAATACAGATTCCGGCATATTATAATTCAACGAACTATGAATTCTTTCATAATTGTAATAGTGTATAAAATCCTCGCATGTTTTATAAAGATCAACGCCACCAATGGGAGGATTTAAATATTGTTGGGATGGACGCCAAGGAAGAGGTAAAACAAGTCCCAATCAGCTTTCAGCTTTTGATAGTATCAAGGTAAACTTACACATCATACCCTCAGCCGAAACTATCTCCGGATTAAAGAACGCAACCTTTTTTCCTTTAAAGCGAATTTTAGTTAATAGCTTTTTGTCAGCTTGTTGGCAGGGTTCTTATGCAAGGATGCGTTCTCTACTTTATGAGGACGGGAGCTTATCTTTATTTTCTCCCATGCTCATCTTTTTCCCGATGGGAGCTGTACTTTGTGACTTGGGCAAGGTATGCCGGGTACTTTGGGCAAGGTACTTAGGGTATGTTGGGCAAGGTAGGCTAGATACCTTGGGCAAGGTATCAAGATAGAGAACGAAGGCTTTTAAAGATGTTCTCTCATCAAAATAAAGTTGTTCATGGGAGCTCTTAAAGTTCTTTCCCCATGCTCCGAAAAGGATTTCTGAAAGCATATACGAAAGCATCAAGGTGTACAAAAAAAAAGAAGGAGTGTATCCTTCTTTTATAGTATAACGGTCGGCAGTATGAAACGTGACGGATTGCGGGGCTGCGTCCGTATCCCCTATGACAAAACTACGAGGCGGGACGAAACGCTCGAATACCCACTGAAACCGGCATGTTTTATGACAGCGTGTTATGCACTGGCAAAAAATATTTTATACTAAGTACTGATCTATATTGGTATTATTCGTTTATCTTATTAAGAAAATCTAACATAATTTCAATAAACTTTTTCGGCTTTTCATAAGCCACAGAATGACCTGACTCAATATTTATTAAAACATTATTTTTAATAAGGGAATGTGCCTTCTTAGCATCCTCTCCACTCATTGCTGCCATTAGAACTCCTTTTTCATCATAGCTCCATTTTGTATGTATTAAAACAGAAGGACAACTGATTTTTAACATTGTTTCTTCATGATTAAAATCTTCCATCCAAGAACAATCATAGAAAGCATTTCCAAATTGAGGATCATATTTATCCATGAAATAAAAACTTCGGTTTATTGATGGCGGAAGATAAAATATCACTAATCTTTGATCAGGATGCTTTTCTCTATATGATTTAGCACTTTTTATGATACCTTCTTTACCTTCTTCGAATAGATTGATCCAATAGCAATTTTCTAAGTAATAAAGCGTAAAATCATTTGTTTCATTCTGTTTTAAAAAATTATGACAAGGTACAAATAAATCAAGCCATGCAAATGTCTTTTCACATCTATTAGCTTCAGATGAAAAAAAGGGGGGATCTTCTAAAACAATACCTAAGACATTCTTCGGTGAATTGGCTGCAAGCCAAGCTGCTAAAAGTCCTCCTGAGGAATGCCCGGACACAACAACAGGTTCTCCGATTACATTCTCGATAAACCAAATAAAATCTTTTCCCATTAATTTTGCGCTATATTTTTTTGGGGTTCGACTTGATTTTCCATGTCCATGGCAATCAACAGCATAAATATGATAATGATTAGACAATTCTTTTAAGACTTTTCCATATATCTGCCATGCAGCCGCTTGTCCATGAATTAGAAAGAGAGGTGGCCCATTTTTAGGGCCTTCTGCATAATTTAATAAAGTCCCATCATCCAATTTAATTTGTTTTTCAATAAGTCCGGCTCTCTTTATTTGTTTTAAAAGAGGTTTGTCAAAATTGTAGTTATTATAAACATAACCAATTGCGACAAATAAAATTACACTAATCAAGATACCTACTATAACTAATATTTTTTTCATGATTTTATTTTGTGTTTAAATTTGATTGCTTTCATGGGTTGTTATTGCGTATATATCTCTCTATGGGTGGATATGCGAAACTAACATAAAACGAATATCTCTTAATTTATTGTTTTTAATGTAATTGCCGATAATTATTTTTCACAAAAACCTTGGTTCTTTTCACAGCTTCGCCATTGATAGTGTCATTTATAATAGCATACCCTATCTTCTTTTGAGTGAAAG
>JAGOKS010000017.1 GCA_017994425.1 Bacteroidales bacterium
TTTTCCATCAGTTCTTTCACAACGGAAGCCGGACGTTGAATCACTTCGCCTGCCGCTATCTGATTCGCTATAGAATCGGGGAGTACATGTATTCTATCGGGCATGGTTAGGAAAGCATGAAGTATAACAATAAACCCAAAAGAGCTACCAGCACCAAAATACGAGAAACAGATTTCTGTTGCGATTTTCGTTTCTCTTGCAAATTAATATGAAGGCGATCGTGAAAATCAACGCTGCCGTCTTCCCCGTTTTTAATTTTCTCGCGTCTCAACTTTTCTTTTTTCTTGTCGTAATAGCGGGGTGTATAGTTGAATTTTCTGGTTTCGTGTCGTTTTGTGTTAAATATCATATCTAGTATTTTATGCTGCAAAGATACAAAAATAATATGCGATGAACAAGTTAATGTTATTGCGTTTTTACTTTATTTTTATGTTTTTTTAGATAGAAAATAAAAGTCAATAGGCATAAACTGCTTGTGAATCCTCCTATTATATATGACCAAAGTTGATTGAGAGCAAATCCTTCTTGGGCAATAAAAATATAGGTAACACAAACCATAGTCATAAAAAGAGCAGGGAGAAGGGTGATGATATACGGTTTTTTTTCGTTTAGCAAATAGATGGTTATCGCCCATAATGTTACAGCAGCTAATACTTGATTTGCCCAGGCAAAATAGCGCCAGATGATATCGAAACCGTTTTTATCGTTTATGCTGAAGAATAAAATGCCTAATCCGGCTAAAAACAAAGGGATAGCTATGATTAAACGGTTGCGGATAGGCTTTTGGTCGTAATGCAGAAAATCGGCAACAATCAGGCGGGCAGAGCGGAAGGCGGTATCGCCGGTGGTGATGGGAGCAGCAATCACACCCAATACCGCCAGTACAGCGCCAAAAGTTCCTAGCCAATCTTTGGTGATGTTGTCGACAATAACAGCAGCATTTGTCTCGCCCATGCCGTTGTTATAGAAGAAATAAGAAGCAGCGGCAGCCCATATAAGTGCCACAATGCCTTCGGATATCATAGCTCCGAAAAAGATAGGGCGTCCTTGTTTCTCATTGGTCATACAACGCGCCATCAAGGGTGATTGGGTAGCATGAAACCCTGAAATGGCACCGCAAGCAATAGAAACAAACATCATGGGGAAGATAGGGGTTGTTGTCGCTTGCGGATGGGTGTTGTGTAGCCCTTCCCATATTTCCGGCAGGGAAGGGTAATGTATGAAAAGGGATATCATTATACCGAAAGCCATAAATAAGAGTGTGAAGCCGAAAATGGGATATATTTTACCAATGATTTTATCGATTGGAAGTAAAGTGGCAATGATATAGTATATAATGATTATTACTATCCAAAAACTGGCATTTAAGGCATCGGGGGTTAATTTTTCCAGCAATCCTGCCGGACCAATCACAAAAACAACTCCTACTAAGACCATCAAAATGACCATAAAAACACGCATGAACTGTTTAACAGCTTTTCCTAAGTAAGCACCATGAATTTCGGGAAGGCTCGCACCATCGCGACGTAGCGATATCATACCTGCGAGATAATCATGAACGGCACCTCCGAAGATACAACCGAAGACTATCCACAGAAAAGAAGCTGTTCCGAATTTAGCTCCCATAATTGCTCCGAAGATAGGTCCTAAGCCGGCGATGTTTAAAAACTGTATCATAAAGATACGCCAGGGTTTCATGGGGACATAATCTACGCCGTCTTGTTTGCGTATGGCAGGAGTAATAGCATGACTATCGATGCCGAAAATCTTTTCCACTACACGTCCGTAAATAAAATACGCAGCGATTAATACGATAATTGATAGAATAAAAGTAATCATTTTAGTTTTGTACGAAAATTCTTTTTACCCGTTGAGAAATACCTGTCAGCACTTCATATTCCGTTCGATTGGCTTTTTTAGCAAATTGGGTGATCGAAATGTCTTTCCCGAAAACGCTAACGTTGTCACCTTCTTTAGCAGGAATAGTAGTAATGTCGGCCATACACATATCCATGCATACATTACCAACTATTTTAGCCAGATGTCCATTAATTACAACAACACCTTTCCCGTTTCCTAAGGAACGAGGGAAGCCGTCGGCATAACCGATGGGAATGATAGCCAATGTGATGTCATCAGTAGCTTTCCATTGACGATTATAGCCGATAGTATCACCTTTTTCAATAACTTTTATTTGCGAAATGATGGTACGCATACCGGCAACGTTTTCTATTTTAGTGGGATTGGCAAAGGGATTGATGCCGAATAAACCAATGCCTAAACGTACCATGTCGAATTGGTATTCCGGAAAGCGTATCATGCCAATAGAATTGGCAATATGTTTAATCGGAGTATATCCCAAATGCTTGCTGATGACGTCATGACATTCGCTGAGTAATTCCGCTTGTTGGCGAGAAAACGTATCTTCCTTTGGATCGTCGGCAGCGGCAAAATGAGAGAATACACTTTCTACTATGATTTTCGGATTAGCAGTCAGATGATGTAAAATATCGTTGAGGTTTTGTTTTTCAAACCCTAGCCTATGCATGCCGGTATCTATTTTTAAGTGAATACGGATGTCCGGAATCTGCGGATTGTGTTCCATAGCTTGTTCTAAAAGATTTAAAATCCTGAAACTATAAATCTCGGGTTGTAGTTGGTATTTTAATATGCTTTCAATGCTGCGTTCGTCCGGATTCATGACCATGATAGGCACATGTATGTTTTTATTTTTTAAGGTGATGCCTTCATCTGCGTAGGCTACAGTCAGATAATCTATTTTATGGTATTGCAATTCATTGGCAATATCAATGTCGCCGATACCGTAGCCGAAAGCTTTTACCATTGCCATCACCTTGGTCTCGGGTTTAATCAGTGTCCGATAATAATTTAGGTTTGAAATTAAGGCATTCAAACTTACTTCCAACACCGTTTCATGAGTTTTCAATTCCAAATAATTGGAAATGCGTTCAAAATTAAATCTACGGGCTCCTTTTATCAGAATGATTTCATTATCAAGTTTTGATAGATTGAAGTCCGCAAAAAAATCATTGGTGGTTTTATAGAATTCTTTTTTTATGGTAAAACTATTTGCCTGGCGGGAAATGGCTTCGCCTATACCAATGATATAATTGATTCCTTTTGCTTTCAATAAAGCAGCAATTTCTTTGTACAGTTCATATTCTGAACTGCCGCTTTGCAATATGTCGGAAAGGATAAGGGTTCTTTTCTTAAACTGCTGTTGATTAATCATTAAATCGATAGCAATTTGTAAGGAGTTGATATCCGAATTATAGGTATCGTTTATAATCATACAGCGATTAATACCTTGTTTCATTTCCAGACGCATAGCAATGGGAGTAAGTTTGCAAATGCGGTCATAGATGATATCGTTAGAATACCCTAAGAGGAGCATGCAAGCCCAGCAATGAATGGTATTTTCGATGGCAGCATCGTCAATAAAAGGAATTTTAATTTTGAGCGATTGTTTGTTGAAACAAGCAGTGATTTCAGTATATTTGCTTTGTTTGACAATGCTTTCAATAAATAGGTCGGAATCTTCTTTTTTACGGCTCCAGCGGAAGAGTTTTATTTTTTTTGTCAGTTCCGTACGCATAATAACTTCGGTGATAAGTCCGTTATCAATACAATAAATCAAAGTATCAACATTCCGAAAAAGATTAAGTTTTTCTCCGATTTTTTGTTTAACATCCATAAAATACTCATCGTGAGCGGTACCGATGTTTGTGAGAATGCCAATAGTTGGGTCGATGATTTCTTTGAGCGTATTCATTTCATCCGGTTTGGAAATACCGGCTTCAAAAATTCCCAATTGTGTATCTTCGTTTATATTCCAAATAGATAGAGGGACTCCTATTTGTGAGTTGAAACTATTAGGGGTATAGGCAATACGATAGTCATCGCATAACAATTGAAAAAGCCATTCTTTGACGGCTGTTTTCCCATTACTGCCTGTAATGCCTATTACGGGAATTGAAAAATTGTGTCTATGATGTTTTGCTAAGGTTTGCAGAGCTATTAATGTATTGTTTACCTGTATGAAGTTAGCATCAGGATAAGTATGTATGTCATTGAAAGAATCTTTGACAACAAAATTGCGAATGTTTTTTTCATAGAGTTCTTTAATGTATTTATGCCCGTCGTTTTTTTCGCTTGTTAACGCAAAAAATAATGTATTAGCCTCATGTTGTATTTTGCGGCTGTCAAAAGCTAATTCATTTATGATATAGTCTTTATCATAAACAACGGAAAACGCTCCATTAATAATTTTTGCAATTTTTGAAATGCTGTAAGCAGGCATGGCTTTAAATAGTTGTTCTTATCTTAATTGGATTGATTGTAATTTTGTCGGTTTTTATAGATTTCACAGGCTAAGTAAATAGCATTAGATAAGGATTTACAGGAGGCTATATCTTTTCCTGCAATATCCATAGCACTACCGTGAGCTGGTGAAGTACGGATAATGGGAAGCCCTGCCGTATAATTGACGCCTTCATCAAAGGATAATAATTTAAAAGGTATCATGGCTTGGTCATGATACATGGCTAAGATGCCATCGTATTTTTTAAACTCTCCGGAGCCAAAAAAACCGTCGGCAGCAAAGGGACCAAAAGCATATATTTTTTTATCAAAAGATTCTTGAATGGCCGGGCATATCTTATCATGTTCTTCAGTGCCGAATAATTGATTGTCGCCGGCATGTGGATTAAGTGCTAATACAGCAATGCGAGGTTTTATGATGCCGAAATCCTTTATTAATGATTGATGTAATACTTCTATTTTATCAGCGATGAGTTGCTTGGATATCAAAGCTGAGACTTCATTAAGTGCACAATGTGTAGTGATGGTGCCAATACGTATTGCATCGGCAACCATTAACATGAGATAGTTTTTGCTTTTCGTAACTGAAGCAAAATATTCGGTGTGTCCGGAAAATTTAAAAGCATTTGAAATAACATTTTGTTTGTTTATAGGACAAGTAACAAGTACATCAATTTGTTCTTCTATTATATCTTTTGTTGCTGATTGAAGTGCCAAACGTGACATTTCACCGGCAATAGGAGTGATCTCGCCAATATCTATTTTAATTTCATCTTCGGTAACATTAATCAAGTTCGGTCTTTTAAGCGTTGCTTGTTTTGCTTGCTTAATGATATTAAACTTAAAATTAGGATCTATTGATTTCGGTAGTATTTTTTTATGAAAAGAGGCTATTTTAGAAGAACCATATATGATAGGACAAAAGAGTTCCATTATACGGGTGTCTTTAAGTGACTTCATAATAATCTCATAACTAATACCATTTATATCCCCTTGTGTGATTCCGACAACAATTGTTTTATTAACCATATGCTAAATAAAATTAATAATGCAAAAATACACTAATAAAACGATAGTATATATAATTTTTTAATTTTTTTATAGACAAAATCGTTTTTTTTTATTAATAAGATTCCCATAAATTTAGGGTATGAAGCCTAAACATTTTCATGAAACTATGTAAAGATATAAAATAATTAAGTACTTTTGCAGCCGTTTTATATACCTATTAATTAAGAAAAGAAATTATAGCATCAATATTTACATGGAAAAAAATATAAATAAGGATAAACAGCTGTATATGGTAGATTTAATAAAGCTGCTGGAGGTTTTCTGGAAACGAAAGGTATGGATATTATCCCTCGTACTGTTATCGGTGATTACGGTTGTTTTATTTACTTCACCATTATTTATCACTCCATTATATCAATCGAAAGTTGCTTTTTATCCTAATAATGTGATAGTAAAGTCGGATGAAACACCCGGAAAACAAGTGATGATGTGGTGTAATTCAAATGATATTAAAGATTCAATTATAAAAAAATATCATTATAAAGAAAGGTATAAATTATCGAAGGATACAAAGGCTTTAATGGAAAAATATGAAGAGAACATTGAAATAACCTTAGATAAATTTTATGGAAATATACTCGTGGAGGTTAGAGATAAAGATCCTAAGATTGCTTATGCGGTGGCAAACGACATTCCTATTTTTCTCAATGAAATTATCATAAAAGATTATAAAAGAAATTATTATTTAAGCCTAGCTGCAATTGAAAAATCCATCCAAGAAAAAAATAAAGCAATAGATTCAATGGTAAATCTAATGATTGCATATGGTGTTGATTATGAAATTATATTACAAACACTACAAGGAATGGAAGTTACCAAAGGATATTTAGGTACAAATGAAGGATCGAGAGTTGTTGATAAAGAAGCATTGAAAAAACTTAAAACCAATTTAGAACTAAAAGGTCCTCGCGTATATGCCGACCAACAATACTTTTATTCATTTGTAAATCAACGAAATGATTTGCAATCAAAATACGATGCATTGTATTTAAAAATTGTAGAAGAAATCAATTTTCTCAGTATAGTTGAATACCCCTATGTAAGTAAAACCAAAGTATATCCGCAGCGTATACAAATGTCTGTTTTTGCAGCTATTTTTAGTTTTATAGCCTCCTATATTTTCTTTCTTATTATAGAAATAAATGCTATAAAAAGGTGTTTGAATCGTATGTTTACAAAGAAAAGAAAGGAAACTAAGAAAATAGAAGAAGTTGTCCGATGAGAATAATTCAAACATGTAACGACATTATTAGCTTTGTAAAAGATACAAAGCGTCAGTCCCAAACCATTGGGTTTGTACCCACCATGGGAGCTTTGCATCAGGGACATTTGGCTTTACTGAAACAAGCAAAAGCTGAAAATGATGTGGTGATATGCAGTATTTTTGTGAACCCCACACAATTCAATGATGCTGAAGATTATAAAAAATATCCGAGAAATATTGAAAAGGATATTGATTCTATCAAAACATTGTGTGATGTGGTGTTTGTTCCTTCTGTTGAGGAAATGTATCCTGCGATATCGAACAAAATGTATGATTTGGAGGGTTTGGATAAGGTAATGGAGGGAAAGTATCGTCCGGGACATTTTAATGGCGTGGTCATGATAGTAGACCGTTTTTTTGAAATCATATCGGCAGATTATGCATATTTTGGAAAGAAAGATTTTCAGCAAGTAGTAATCATTAAAAAATTAGTTAAAATATACAAACATACTGTCCAGATTGTAACAGTAGATACAGTAAGGGAAGAGGATGGCTTGGCGTTTAGCTCACGTAATGTGTTATTGTCAGCGGAAAAAAGAAAAGAAGCTCCCCTTATTTATCAAATACTCTTGCAGGCAAAATCTATGGCATATAAATTATCTCCACATGATATTCATAAATGGATTGTTGAGGAATTTGCTAAAAATAATTCTTTTAAATTAGAATACGCTGCTATTGTTGACGCCCTTAGTTTAAAAGAAATAAAAGATTTCAAAGAAAGTCAAGAAGCCGTTTTATGCATTGCTGCTTACTTGGATAATGTACGATTAATTGATAATTTAGAACTATATAAAAAATAAAAAGATGCAAATAAATCTGTTAAAATCAAAAATTCATTGTGCGATAATAACAGAAGCCAATATTCATTATAAGGGTAGTATTGCCATTGATGAAGCATTAATGGAAGCTGCTAATTTAGTTGAATTTGAAATGGTGCAAGTGCTTAATATTAACAATGGGGAACGAATAGAAACCTATGTTATTAAAGGAGAACGCGATAGTGGAGTAGTGTGCTTAAACGGTGCTGCGGCTCGCAAAGCGGTAGTAGGAGATACTGTGATTATTGTTTCTTATGCATTAATGACTACGGAAGAAGCTAAGAATTTTAAACCTATCATTATTTTTCCCGAAAATAATCGTTTAAAATAGTTAAATTTCTATCGTTCCGATTTCTTGAGTATTCATATTGACAGTGTCAATTTCGAAATAAATAAAAGCTTTTTGTATACATTCTTCTGCCGGAGAATAACGATGATATTTAGGACTTTTCCCTTTCTTCACGAAAAGATAGCCTATTGAATAGGTAGTTAGAAAGCCGCTCATGTTAATTTTGTCAACTTCTTCTCCGTGATAATTTCGAATAGAAATATTATCGAACCCATGTGTAGCTTCTACAAATAATATGTTCTTTTCTTCCAATTGTTCGCGCATATGTATGCCGTTCCATATCCAATCCTCATCCAAGTTAATACCCGACTCCGAAGTGTCGGCAAATTGAATGATAGCCATGTAATCGCTTTCATATACTTCCGGTTCTTGATATTCTATATGTCCGTTTAAGGAAATATGATACGTGTCTTCAAAGTCGATAAGCGTATTATCTACTAAAAGCGTGTCAACAACGGAAGAAAATATTTTTTCATAGCGTTTCTTGACTTTTATACTATAGTCTTTATCAATTTCACAGGTCCATTCCTCACTTTCTAGGCTGTCGGTATGTTCAATAGCTGTACTATACGCAATTAATAAAGCGGAAATCACCTTATAATTTGTTTCGGTTTTTTGTATGGTAAGCAATGCTTTGTGTGAAACTTCATTCACATTAGATACAATCCAAATGTCAAATTCACTCGAAAGATTTTCTAATTGATATTCAACTTCCCATTCGGAAGGGATTTCGCTTATTAATATAGGTTTATGCCCGGGATAGAGTTTTATAAGCGGAATAAATTGGTTAAAGATATCCATGCTAAGGAGGGAAAGTGAATCCGATTTTTCATCTCCGCATTGTATGCTACAGGGGAGTAAACGTTCTTTTAAATCGTAGCTGACTTCTTCTGTTTTTTTATTTTTACAGCCAATTAATAAGGCTATGATAACTATTGGTATTATTATTTTTTTTAACATCATTTTATAAAATTTATTTATTAAATGCAAAAATAGAGTTATAATTATTCAAAGATTAATTTTTTTTACTTATTAACAACAAACCGATGAAAGTGAGTAATCCGTTTAAAAGAAGAAGTTCAAAATCAAAAGTATAATTAAACCATTCTTTTGAATGTTGACTTAAAATAAAACATAATACAGGAGCAGATATACACACTAAGGGTACTAATTTATCAATGATTTGCCGTTTCATTAATAGTCCAAAAGAAAATAGTCCTAATAAAGGTCCATAGGTAATGCTGGCTATTTTATAGAGTATTTCAATGAGATGTTCATCTTGATAATGATAATAAAAAACAATAATACAGACAAATAGTAAAGCGAATCCTATATGAACGGCATGTCGGATTTTCGTTTTTTTCTTTTCAGTGTAATCGGTTCTTTTTTCAAGATTCAGAAAGTCGATGCTAAAAGCGGTAGTTAGAGAGGTTAGAGCCCCGTCTGCCGAGGGGAATAGGGCGGAGATAAGTCCTATAATGAATACGATAGCTGCCAAAGGTCCTAAATAATTAATGGCAATGGTGGGGAAGAGGCTGTCGCCTTTGGCATTTATGCCCATTTGATCGGCATACATATATAAAGCTGCTCCTAAAAATAAGAAAAGAAAATTCACGATAAAAAGAGTCGTGCCGAAAGTTATCATGTTTTTTTGTGCCGATTTCAGGTTTTTGCAGCTAAGGTTTTTCTGCATCATCTCTTGATCAAGTCCTGTCATAGCTATACAAATAAACATACCTCCTAATATTTGTTTCCACCAGGTGTATGGACTGGAAGAGTCGGTAAATATAATAGTAGAGTAATCACTCTGCCATATAGTCGAAAATAAATTTGCACTCGATATTTCCAAGGCTTTACTTACCATAAAAAAACTCATAACCAATGCAGTAAGCATAAAAGTTGTTTGGAGAGTGTCTGTCCAAATAATAGTTTTTATTCCTCCTCGAACGGTAAATAGCAATATCAATGTAATGACCATCATGACGGTAATTTCAAAAGGTATTCCCCAATGACTGAAAACAAAATTTTGTAATACGATAATAACAATAAACATCCGCAAGGAGGCTCCCAAAGTACGGGATAACAAGAAAAAGAAAGAACCGGTTTTGTGTGAAAATCGGCCGAAGCGACTTTCTAAATATTTATAGATGGAGGTTAAATGTAGTTTATAATAGGTTGGCATGAGCACAAAAGCGATGACGATATAACCGATAAAAAAGCCAAAAACCATAAGCATATAAGAAAAAGAGCGTGTATCGACCCAGCCGGGAACCGACATGAAAGTAACTCCCGAAAGGGAGGCTCCAATCATACCGTAAGCTACAACAAACCAGGGTGACTTCCGATTACCTACAAAAAAAGATTCATTGTTGGCTTTACGAGATGTTATCCACGTAACAATGAACATCATAAGAGTATAGATTATAAAACAGGTAAATATGATATATTGCATGTTGAGGGTATTAATGTTTGAGTTTTTCAATTAAATAACGTGCTGTATGAGAGCTTTTGTGTTGTTTGATGTCTTCCGGAGTGCCTTCACAAACAATTTTTCCACCTTTGTTTCCTCCTTCCGGACCTAATTCGATAATCCAATCGGCACATTTAATAAGTTCCATATTGTGTTCGATTACTATAATACTGTGCCCTTTTTTTATCAGTGCCTGAAAGGCTTTGAGAAGGTTTTTAATGTCATGAAAATGTAATCCTGTGCTTGGTTCATCGAATAGAAAGAGGCTGTTGTGTTGTTTGCTCCCTTTACTGAGAAAATAAGCTAATTTAATACGTTGTGCTTCTCCCCCTGAAAGTGATGGTGAGGCTTGTGCCAATTGCAAATAACCGACACCAACATCCGATAAGGGTTGTAAAGCATTGATAATATTTTGTATAAGGCGAGTGTGGGGGAGTGATTGAAAGAAAACAATAGCATCGTCGACGGTTAGATGCAAAATGTCATAAATGTTTTTATCCTTGACTTTTACTTCTAAGGTTTCGTCTTTAAAACATTTGCCTTTGCATTCATCACATTCAATATCAACATCTGCCATAAATTGCATTTTAATGCTGATATAACCGGCTCCTTGACACGCTTCACAGCGCCCACCGGGGACATTAAACGAAAAGTATCCGGGTTTATAACCCCTGCTTTTTGATAAGGCTTGTTCTGCATATAATTGACGGATATAATCGTAAGCTCCTATATAGGTAGCAGGATTGGAACGGGAGGAACGTCCTATGGGATTTTGATCAATAAATTCTACACTTGATATATGTTGTAAATCACCAGTTAAGTGAGGAGAGTCTTCTTTTACCGGTGTGTTGGCATATTCAATATGACGTGCCAACAAAGGGAAAAGAATTTCTTTTATCAACGTTGATTTTCCACTACCTGAAACGCCCGTTACCAATGTCAGAACATCTAATGGAATGGTAAGAGAGATATCTTTGATGTTATGTAAAGATACATTGTTAAGATTTATAAAACGCTTGGCTTGTCTGCGTGTTGTGGATATTTCTATTCGTGCATCTCCTCTTAAATATTTTGCAGTAATGCTCTTCTCGCTTGTAAGCAATTCGTTAAAGGTACCTTGAAACACAATGTTCCCTCCGTTTTTTCCGGATAAAGGTCCGGTGTCAATGATTTGATCGGCAGCACGTATGATGTCTTCATCATGTTCCACCACTAAAAGGGTGTTGCCGATATCTCTTAAATGTTTGAGTACTTTTATTAATTTCTCTGTGTCTTTGTTGTGTAAGCCAATGCTCGGTTCATCCAAAATGTAAAGAGAACCCACTAAGCTACTTCCTAGAGAACTAGCTAAATTCACCCGTTGAGATTCGCCTCCCGATAATGTGTTCGACGGGCGGTTTAAGGTCAGATAGCCTAATCCTAAATCAGATAAAAATTCGATGCGCGTGTGAATTTCTTTTACTAATCGGTCAGCAATTTGTTGCTCTTGAGGTTTTTTAAAGCTAAGAGTATTGAAAAACTGTAAACAGTCTTCCAATGGCATTTCAATGATTTCGTGGATGTTTTTATTTGCTATTTTTACGTACTCGGCATTTTTTGTCAAACGGCTTCCTTTACATTCGGGACATATGGTTTTGCCTTTGTATCGGGAAAGCATGACCCGGTATTGAATTTTGTATGCATTTTCCTCTACCCATTGAAAGAATTGGTTGATACCCTCAAAATACGAGTTTCCTTCCCATAACAAACGATATTCTTTTTCGCTGAGTGCTGAAATGGGTCGATGGATTGGAAAATCAAATCGATACGCATTTTCAATGAGTTGTTGCTTGTAAGTGTTCATCTTATCTGTTTTCCAGCAAACAATAGCATCTTCATATACAGATAGACTTCTGTCAGGGATTACCAAATCGGGATCAATCCCTAATACGCTTCCAAAGCCTTCGCATTTTGGGCAAGCACCGTAAGGATTATTAAACGAAAACATATTGACGCTGGGTTTCTTAAATTCCATACCGTCTTTTTCAAATTTATTGGAAAATCGATGTAAGTCTTTATGCCCATCGTCTTGAAAAATTTCCAATATGCAAACGCCTTGTCCTTCGAAAAATGCAGTTTCTACCGAGTCGGCAATGCGGGAGCGATTTTCTTCAGTTTTTTCAACGGTAAATCGGTCAATGAGTAAGAGAATCTTATCCGATTTTTTTTGTTTTTGTTTGAGATAGTCATCAATTAAGATGATTTCATCATTGATATATATACGGTTAAAGCCTTGTTTTAACAAAACATGTAATTGTTCCTCAATGCTTCTCTCGTTTCGTAGCACAAAGGGAGCGTATAAAATGATACGCAATTTTTCAGGTAATGAAAAAACGAAATCACATACATCACTGACACTGTCTCTTTTTACTATTGTGCCTGAGATAGGAGAGTAGGTCTTCCCTAAACGGGCAAATAAAAGCTTGATATATTCGTATATTTCGGTTGAAGTGCCTAATGTAGAACGAGGGTTGCTTATACTTACCTTTTGTTCAATCGCAATAGCCGGTGGAATTCCTTGAATGGAATCGATGTTGGATTTTCGAATCTTTCCTAAAAACTGACGAGCATAAGCACTTAAAGACTCGATGTAGCGTCGTTGCCCTTCGGCATATAAGGTGTCATACGCCAATGATGATTTACCGGAACCGGATAAACCTGTAATGACGATAAATTGATTGTGTGGAATATCAAGGTCGATATTTTGTAAATTATTGACTTTAGCTCCTTTAATACGAATAAAATCGTTCTTTCTCATCCTTGCTCTATGCTCTTTTGTTTATTATGCAAAAGTATATTTTTTTTCCATTTGATGTTTAAAATAAAATAGGCCGATATGCATCAGCCTATTAATTTCCGGTGTTTGTATTATCGGATGGAATTGTTATTTTTTTTGCATATTTTCAGGCATAAGAACAACACGTACATAGGAATCGTGTTTTAAATAAATCGCTGCTTTTTTAAGGTCTTCGATGGTAAGAGCGTTGATTTGTGCACTATACTCATCTAATGTCATCAGCGGCTCCTTGTAATCGTACAAATTGTTCAACCAGCTAAGCCAGGTATTGTTGTTTTTTATGGATACTTCTCTGGCTCTGCATAATTGTTTTTGGGCTTTCTCAAGGTCTATTGCTGTAGGACCGTTTGCTGCAATTTCATCGATTACATTAAAAATAGCATTGGTTAGTTCATCAATACGTGAGGGTTCACATCCCAATTGTATGTTCATGTATATTTTTTCTTGGGGCAGCTTTTGTGTTGATAAACCAAAACCTACACCATAGGTGCCTCCTAAATTCTCGCGTATTTCTTCCGTGAGTTTTATTTTGATAATATTATTCAATAAAGATACGGCTAAGAGGTTTTTTGTATTCCATTCAAAAGGCATACAGGTAGATATTGTAAATTTTGACTTTTCATCAATGCCTGCGTACACGGTTTCGTTTATCACACCCGTGGCAAAGGGAGAGCTTCTGTCTATCCACGTTTCTTTTTTCTGTGTAGACGGAAGACCCCCTATGTATTTCTCGATAAGTGGTAGGGCATTTTCAATGTCGATATTTCCGACAAAATAAAAGGTGAAATCAGCGGCATTATTAAATCTTTCAGTGAAAATGCTATACATTTCATCGATTTGCATTTCAGATAAATGTTTTTCTTCCAAAGCGAAAATACTGCGTTTGTCTTTGGGGTATTTAAGGTGAGCTGCTCTGAGCGAGAATTTAAAATCGGGAGAGCTTTGCTGCGTCTTGATATTTGTGCGCCATGAATCTATGTTTTTATCCAATACGTTTTGGTCTTTACGCGGGGCTTCGAAAATCATATACAGGTTTTGTAAAAACAATTCAAAGTCTTTTCCGTTGCTATTTCCGCTAATGCCTTCACTTAGGGTTCCTATCCATGGATAAATAGAAAAGTTTTTGCCGTACATAAATTTTTTATACGCATTGGTATTATAATTCCCTATGCCGCATTCACGAATAATACCGGCTGCATAAGAGGCATTTACCAATTTGTTGTCAGAATACAATGACGTTCCGCCATAGCTGGAAGCATTGAAAACAATCTGGTCGTTGTTAAAGTCTGTTTGTTTCATAATCACGATAGCACCGTTGCTTAATAACACCTCTGTATATCCGAATTCCTTGTTATCGGTACGTTTAACGACGGTACCACTTTTAGGTTCTTTCACTAAAAAAGGAAGACTGTTTGCATTGTCAACATAGGGGGTGGTTTGTGTGTTTTTGCTCTTTTCAAACAAAGCAAGAATTTGTTTTTCAGTAGGTACTTTCATTCCTTTTTTTTCAGGCAAGGTGAAATTTACCGTAATATTTTCATCCTTAATCCATTGATGAATTAATTGATTTACTTCTTCGATGCTGATACCCTCCATTAAAATTTTTGCCAATGTATTATAATCTTTGCTGCTTGTGATAGGGCTGTTCTTCAAAAAGTTAGCACCATAAGCAGACGCAAAACTACGGCTTTCTTTTTTGGATTCCTCTATGGCTTGTTGTTCAAATCGATTGATGATTTCGTCTTTGGCACGTGTAAATTCCGATGCCACAAAACCGTGTTGTGCTAAACGTTGCAATTCTATCAATGCCAATTCAAAAGCTTCTAATCCTTTTCCTTCTTTGCAAACATATCGGTTGGTAAAGGCATCACTTGTGCGAGACCAATAGGAAGAATAATAGGTATAGGCGCTTTGGAAAGGGGCTGTTTTTTGCTCACTGATTTCCGATAGACGGGCATTGAGCATGGTAGTAAAGAGTGAGTGAATGATGTTTCGCCGAAAATCACCTATGGTAACAGTTTCTGATGCGGGTTGCTTGTAATTAATGGCGAACTGTGTTTGTGTAGTTTCAGGGTCTGTTGCTATGGCAATCAAAGGTTCTTTGTTGTCGGGGATATTGTTGTAGGGACGATATAAAGGTGTAGCAGACGCATCGTTCATTTCAAAGAAATCTTTGAGCATTTGTTCCATACGTATAGGATCGAAATCTCCTACCACAACCAAGGCCATATTATCGGAGCGGTACCATGTTTTATAATAATTGCGGATAGAAGCATAGGTAAATTGTTGGAGATTTTCTAAGGTGCCTATGGGTAATCGGTCGACATATTTTGCACCCTTTAATTCGATGGGAAGCGTTTTTTCGCGTAAGCGGTTGCCG
The DNA here is from genome assembly GCA_017994425.1 of Bacteroidales bacterium. Classification (GTDB taxonomy): domain Bacteria; phylum Bacteroidota; class Bacteroidia; order Bacteroidales; family WCHB1-69; genus UBA5266. The sequence goes on from JAGOKS010000017.1 coordinate 15,530, forward strand.
GCTCCGACACGGGTACGCCATTCTTCGATGATAACACCTCTTTCTTTGTCGATTTCTTTTTCAGTCATCAGCATGCCGAAAGCCCAACCATCCAAAATTTTCAATCCCATATTAAACAATACACTGTCATCGGTCGGTAAGGTTACGTGATATACTGTTTCATCAAAACTGGTATAAGCATTGATTTCACGTCCGAAAACAATACCTTTCTTTTCCAATTCATCTACCAGGGTATTTCCCGGATATTGTTTGGTGCCGTTAAAACCCATGTGTTCGGTGAAATGTGCTAAGCCTACTTGGTCGTCAGTTTCCAAGACCGAACCGGCATTGACAGCCAAATAAAAAATAGCCCGTTTCTCCGGCTTTTGATTGGCTCGAATGTAATAGGTCAATCCGTTCGATAGTTTTCCGATGATAAGGTGGGTGTCAATCGGCAGTTTTTGATTTAAATCAATTTTTGTTGTTTGAGCTAATACTATTGCTTGTGTAAAACAAACAATAATAACAATAGTTTTAATAAATATTTTCATCTTATAGAGTGTTATTTTTTTTGCAAAAATACACTAAATTTGCGAATGGACATAAAGTGTTTTTCTAAGCTTTAAAAAATAAGTTTAAAACGACTTTGATTTGGAATTTTTCTCTTCATTTCGTTTCGTTCAGAATCCTAATCAATATATAATATATCAAATAATAATGAGAATAATTATTAATTTTTCCTAAACACTTTACTATTACCTAAAAAATTCATACCTTTGCAAAAAATTTCATTAAAGGAAATCATTTTTGTAAATAACTTAATAATAAAATATTATGGCAGAAAAAAAATTTATGACATGTGATGGTAACTATGCTGCAGCGCATGTTGCTTACATGTTTAGCGAAGTTGCCGCTATTTATCCTATTACTCCTTCTTCAACGATGGCAGAATATATTGATGAATGGTCGGCCGGTGGCAGAAAAAATATTTTCGGTGAACCCGTTAAAGTAGTAGAAATGCAATCTGAAGCCGGAGCAGCAGGTGCCGTCCACGGTTCCTTGCAAGCCGGTGCATTAACATCTACCTTTACGGCTTCTCAAGGTTTGTTACTTATGATACCGAATATGTATAAGATTTCGGGAGAATTATTACCCGGTGTTTTTCACGTATCGGCACGCGCCTTGGCAGCTCAGGCTCTTTCTATTTTCGGCGATCATTCCGATGTAATGAGTACTCGTCAAACGGGTTTTGCCATGTTGGCAACGGGTTCTGTGCAGGAAATTATGGACTTGGCTCCTATAGCACATTTAACAGCTATTAAAACAAGGGTTCCCTTCTTGCATTTCTTCGACGGCTTCCGTACTTCCCATGAAGTGCAAAAAGTTGAAGAACCTAATCAAGAAATTATGGCTTCTTTAATTGATAAAAAAGCACTTAAAGCATATAGAGATAATGCATTAAATCCGGAACATCCTGTTACAAGAGGAACAGCTCAGAATCCGGATATTTATTTCCAAACACGTGAATTGCAGAATAAATATTACGATGTACTTCCGGATATTGTAGCTGATTATATGAAACAAATCAGTAAAATAACCGGTCGTAACTATGCTCCTTTTACGTATTATGGTGCCAAAGATGCTACTCAAGTTGTCATTGCTATGGGTTCGGTAACGGAAACAATTCAAACCGTTGTTGACAGATTAATTAAAGAAGGTAAAAAAGTGGGAATGGTTAACGTACATTTATATCGTCCGTTCTCAGTTAAATATTTAGGCGAAGTGCTTCCCGAAACTGTAGAGCGTATTTGTGTCCTCGATCGTACCAAAGAACAAGGTGCAAACGGTGATCCTTTATACCTTGATGTTGTTGAAGCTTTTGCTAATTGTAAAGATATACCGGCAAACAATAAACCTTTGATAGTGGGTGGTCGTTACGGCTTATCATCGAAAGATACAACTCCTGCACATATCCTTTCCGTATTCCAAAATTTGGAAACAAAAGAACCTAAAAATCAATTTACAATTAGCATAGTGGATGATGTTACCCATCGTTCACTTCCTTTATTACCCGATATCATGGTATTACCCGAAGGTACTTTCGAAGCTAAATTCTATGGCTTAGGTGCCGATGGTACAGTAGGTGCCAATAAGAATTCCATCAAAATTATAGGTGATAATACCCAAAAATACAGTCAGGCTTATTTTGAATACGACAGTAAGAAATCAGGTGGATTTACCTGTTCACACTTACGTTTTGGAAATCATCCTATCAAAGCTCCTTATTTGGTGGGTACCCCCGATTTTGTAGCTGTACACGTACCTTCTTATTTAACAAAATATGACTGTTTGCGTGGATTGAAAAAAGGAGGAACGTTATTGTACAATTCTCCCTGTTGTGCAGAAGAAACTAAAAAACAACTTCCCGATTACGTTAAAAAACAGTTAGCAGTCAATAATATCAAAATGTATATCATTGATGCTACAGCCATCGCTGAAGAAATTGGCTTAGGTGGACGTACCAATACCATCCTTCAATCGGCTTTCTTTAAAATATCGGAAGTTATTCCTTACAATTTGGCAGTAGAGCAAATGAAGAAATTCATTGTAAAATCCTACGGACGTAAAGGAGAAAATATTATTAAGATGAACTATGCCGCTGTTGACCGCGGAGGTGATGTGGTGAAAGTGGATATCCCTGCTGAATGGGCAAATATAGAAGTTAAAAAAGAAAAAGATACTCGCAATATTCCTGATTTCATTAAAAATGTAATGGAACCAATGACAGCTCAAAAAGGTAACGACCTTCCTGTAAGTGCTTTCTTGGGATGGGAAGACGGCACTTTCCCGGCAGGTACTACTGCTTATGAAAAACGCGGTATAGCCGTTAATGTTCCGGAATGGATACCTGAGAATTGTATCCAATGTAATCAATGTTCCATGGTTTGTCCTCACGCTGCCATTCGTCCGGTTGTGATGAATGCTGAAGAGAAGAAAAATGCTCCTGCAGGAATGAAAACCTTGGAAATGAAAACCCCCAAAGAAATGATGGGTATGCATTTCCGCATGCAAGTGTCCGTATTGGATTGTACCGGTTGCGGTAATTGTGCTGATGTTTGTCCTTCTAAAGTAAAAGCTTTGGAAATGAAACATCTGGCAACACAAATGTCCGAAACCAACCATTGGGAGTATGCACAAGAAAAAGTGAGCTATAAAGATTATTTGGTTGATAAAACAGCCAATGTAAAAAATAGTCAATTTGCTCAACCTTTGTTTGAATTCTCAGGTGCATGTGCCGGTTGCGGTGAAACACCTTATATTAAATGTATCACTCAATTGTTCGGTGAACAAATGATGGTGTCTAATGCAACGGGTTGTTCTTCCATTTATGGTGGGTCAGCTCCGGCGACTCCTTATTGCAAGAACAAACGTTCAGGCAATGGTCCTGCATGGGCTAATTCTTTATTTGAAGACAATGCCGAATATGGTTTTGGTATGGCAGTAGCTACCCGTCAGATGAGAGACAGAATTGAACGCATCATGAACGAAGCCATTACCGCCTGCAATTGCTGTTCCGACGAATTAAAAGGTTTATTCAAACAATGGATAGAAAAGCGCGAAAACACCCTCGAAAGTAAAAAAATCAGTGATAAAATAATTCCTTTGGCAGAGAAATGTGATTGTAGTTATTGCAAGGATATTGTGGATTTGAAACATTACTTGGTGAAAAAATCACAATGGATATTCGGTGGCGACGGTTGGGCTTATGATATCGGTTTCGGTGGCTTAGACCACGTATTGGCATCGGGTGAAAATGTAAATATTTTAGTGTTAGACACTGAAGTATATTCCAACACCGGCGGTCAATCATCCAAATCTACTCCTGCAGGTGCCGTAGCTAAATTTGCTACTTCGGGCAAGAAAATCCGTAAGAAAGACTTGGGTATGATTGCCAAATCATATGGTTATGTGTATGTAGCACAAGTAGCCATGGGTGCCGGTCAAGCACAATATTTCAAAGCTATCAAAGAAGCCGAAGCCTATAACGGTCCTTCATTAATTATTGCGTATTCTCCTTGTATTAATCACGGTATCAAAGCCGGCATGGGACGTACCCAAGAACAGGAAAAATTAGCCGTTGAAAGTGGATACTGGCATTTATGGCGATTTAATCCGGAACTCGAAGAAAAAGGAGAAAACGGATTTATCCTGGATAGCAAAGAACCCGATTGGAATAAGTTCGACGATTTTATAATGAGTGAAGTACGTTATAATTCCTTAGTCAAGACCTTTCCGGAAGAAGCTAAAATTTTGTTTAAAGCAACCAAAGAAAACGCACAATGGCGTTATAACGGCTATAAAAAATTAGCGGAAGGAAAATAAAAACAATATGTAGAAATCCCCGATTGTAACAATCGGGGATTTTATTTTCAATTATTCACTTATGCATAAAGAAATTTTATAAGATGTAAATACATCTGTTTTATGATTAAAAAGAATATTTTTTTAACCGGAGCCACCGGTTTAATGGGAACAGCAGCTTTGCATGAGTTCTGTATGCGATTAGACAGATTTAATCTAACACTATTGGTGCGTCCGAGTAAGATAAATAGAAAGAAAATGGCTGCTTACCAACACAAGGGAGGTATCAACATTATTTGGGGGGATTTGTTAAATTATGAGGATGTATTGCGTTGTGTGAAAGGGATGGACATTGTTTTGCATGTGGGAGGTATGGTTTCACCTCAATGCGATAAACTCCCAAAAACAACACTCAAAGTGAATGTTAATGCTGCCAAGAATATTGTTAAAGCCATTAACGCGCAAGCCAATGCTGATAAGATTGCCTTGGTGTATATCGGTTCTATAGCTCAAACCGGACATCGCTCGGTTCCATATCATTGGGGAAGAACCGGCGATCCGCTTAATCCCGCTGTTTTCGACCATTATGCTTTGTCAAAATGTGAGGCTGAACGTATCGTGCTTGAGTCGGGAGTAAAAAAATGGGTGTGTTTGCGACAAAGTGGTGTTTTGTATCCTGATTTAATTTTAAACGGCTTAAATCCTATTATTTTTCACGTGCCTTTGGATGCCGTTGTCGAATGGGCTACCATTGACGATTCCGGCAGAGTGCTTGCCAATCTCTGTGAAGATAATGTTCCCGAGGAATTCTGGAATCGTTTTTACAATATCAGCAGCGGTCCTTCTTATCGCTTGACATTCTATGATTTTGTGAAAAAATTATTAAAAATCACACATTGCCCGCCTCCCGAAAAAATCTTTAATCTGCATTGGTTTGCCTTGCGTAATTTCCATTGTTATTGGTTTACCGATGCAGACGTATTGGAAAATTATTTGCATTTTAGAGCAAATATTCCCTGTGATGAGTATTTTAAACAATTACAAAAACATATTCCATGGTATTTTTCTTTGGTAAAAATCGTGCCTGCTTTTCTTATCAAAGCGGTGATGTATGTATTAGTGAATGATACAAAGAACGGAACCATGAGTTGGATAAGACACCGCAATCAAGCGAGAATTTCGGCTTATTTCGGTTCTTACGAAAAATGGAAACAAATTCCTACCTGGAAAATATATACCCCTTTACATCCGGAAAATGAACCTATTATTTTGAATCACGGGTATGATGAAAACAAACCTATATCGGAATTAGATATAAACGATATGAAGCAAGCAGCTACATTCAGGGGAGGACGTTGCTTGTCGGAAAAGATGATAAAAGGGGATATGGCCACCCCATTGGAATGGGAATGTCAATTTGGACATCATTTTACGGCTTCGCCGGCTTTGGTGTTATTGGGAGGGCATTGGTGCCCCGACTGTTTCCCGACGCCTTATAATTGTGATGTCATTGCCAAAGGCAACCCATTCTTTGCCCAAGCATGGTATGCTTCACATGATAAAAATGAATACAATGTGTACGATGAATCCATCTTTGATGGATGGGAAAAGTAAATTATATGAGAAAAGTGAGAGTATCATAATGCTATAATTTAGTCAAAAGTGCCTTATCTTAATAATTATGGCGTTGAATATGTACGAGTTGTAATATAATATTATTATTTTTCATAAAAGTGATTCTTTATTTAAAATAAGTGTACTTTTGCTAAAATATTTTTAACTTATTTTATTTATTGTACAATGAACATTTTTATTGGAAGTTTACCTTACTCAGTGAAGGAAACAAATTTGAAAGAAATCTTCGAGAAATACGGAGAAGTAAGTTCTGCAACAGTTATTACTGATAAATTTTCAGGCAGAAGTAAAGGTTTTGGTTTTGTGGAAATGGATGATGACGCAGCCGCTCAAAAAGCGATTGATGAACTGAATGGTTCTGAAATGGAAGGACGTACTATCGTAGTGAATAAAGCTAACGAAAGAACAGAAGGTCCTCGTAGAAGAGACGACAGAAGAGACGACAGAAGAAGATCGAGATACTAATACTACTTAATAACTAGTTTATAAAGACTGCCTGCAACGGCAGTCTTTTTTTTATTATAAGAAATTATATGCTTTGTAATCGTAGAGGTAAAAACATAAAAAAAATATGTACTTTTGCAAATTAAAATTTAATATTCATTTAATACTATCCTTATGTCAAAAAAAATAATTCATACCGATAAAGCTCCTAAAGCCATAGGCCCGTATAGTCAAGCGATAGAAGCCAATGGAATGCTGTTTATTTCCGGACAAATCCCTATTATCCCTGAAACCGGATTAATGCCCGAAGGTATTGAAGCACAAACAGAGCAAGTAATGAAAAATATAGGTGCTATCTTACAACAAGCAGGCTACAGTTATAAAAATGTTATTAAGTCTACTTGTTTATTGAGTGATATGGCGAACTTTAAAGCCATGAATGAGGTTTACGGGAAATATTATCCTGCGGAACCACCGGCCCGTGCCGCCTTTTCCGTTAAAGGTTTGCCCTTGGGTGCCCTAATTGAAATCGAAACTATTGCAGTGAAATAAAGTAAATCATAATATAAAATTACAATACAATGAGAAAATTAAGTGTTTTATTGACAGCGTTCATACTGTCGTTTGTCTTTACAGCTCAAGCTCAAGATACTGCCAAAAAAGAAGGCTATCAATTTACGGATAGTAAACGTTTGCCTGCAACATCGGTCAAATCACAAGACAGAGCCGGTACCTGTTGGTCGTGGTCAACAATTTCCTATTTGGAATCGGAAATAATTCGTTTAGGCTATGATTCTGTCAGCTTATCGCCTATGTTTGTTGTCTGGAATACCTATAATGAAAAAGCCAAACGCTATGTAAGAATGCATGGTAATTTAAATTTCGGACAAGGTGGCTCTTTTGCGGATGTGTTATGGGTGATAAAAAATTATGGCATTGTGCCTATATCGGTTTACAACGGATTAAATTACGGGGAAGATATTCATGCTCATGGTGAATTGGATGCTGTATTAAAAGCGTATCTAGATGCCATCATTCAAAATCCAAATAAGAAGTTGAGCACCGCCTGGCTACGAGGTTTCGATGCTGTTCTCGATGAATATTTGGGACCTATCCCCGAAAAATTAGCTCACAAAGGGAAAGAATATTCTCCCGGGACCTTCTATACCACTGCTACAGGCTTGAATATGGACGACTATGTCAGTTTGACTTCTTTTACCCATCATCCTTTTTATACGACTTTCCCCATTGAAGTCCCCGATAACTGGATAGGTGAAGTAAGTTATAATATCCCCCTTGAAGAATTAATGAATGTGATGGATAAAGCTATTGATAATGGCTATACTTTTGCCTGGGGAGCTGATGTTTCCGAAATCGGTTTTGTAAGACGCGGTAGCATTGCCATTGTCCCCGATTTTGATAATGTGGAAATGGCAGATGCCGAAATAGCTAAATGGACATCCATGCCGCAAAGTCAGAAAATTGCGGAATTCCTCAAAAATCCGGGTAAGGAAAAAGAAATAACACAAGAAATGAGGCAACTGGCTTTCGATAATTACGAAACTACCGATGATCACGGTTTACACGTTATCGGTAAAGCTACCGATCAAAACGGAAATAAATATTTTATCGTGAAAAACTCATGGGGTGAGTACGGTGACTATAAAGGTTATTTATATGCTTCCTACAATTATGTAGCGTATAAAACATTGAATATCCTTATCCATAAAGATGCTCTTCCTAAGGATTTGAAAAAGAAATTAGGGTTATAAAATTCTATCAATGTATAAAAAAAGGTGTCTGTTTGTATAGACACCTTTTTTTTGTTGTAGGTGGGATAACATGCTATTCAATGTTTTATTTTTTGATAAAATCATTAGCAAAAGTCTTTAAATAATTGCTGACTTCAATAAGTTCGGAATTTTTGAATATTTTTTTGTAGGGGATGTGTTTTATGTGATTGTTTTTATTGTCGATAAAAAAACAGCGGGGAAAGTAGAAATGTTGTATTTTTTATAAAATGTTTTTCTTTGATTATCCTCAATATCATATATTATTTTAAAATTCATGTTTGGAAAATTATTTTGCAAATTAGTTGTTTTACTCCTCATTCCCAAAACATCGTTTATGCTTCCTTTAATCATTACAAGGAATTGTATATTCCTGTTTTTTTTGACAAAATAATCACAAAATGAGAATAAAACTTTACTACACAAACTGCATCCGCCGCTTTCATAATATATCATTATACATTTTGAACTGTCGCAGAGGGAGATATTTTGGTTATCCATAGTTTGAGCGTAAAATCGTGATTGTGAATTTCCACTATATGAAAATCCAAGAATACATAGTAGAAGAAATATTCTTAAAGTTTTCATAATCAAAAAGTATGAGAAAATATATAGACGCTTAATATAGGATCGTTTTTTAAAAAATAAGCATTACTTTTACTCCTATAATCTGATAATTTCATTCCTAATGGATATATATTACTGCTTTTGTTTTTAAGTATTATTATATTGGATGCAGTGAAAATATATTTGTCCCCTGATGTAAAAGCTAAACCAAAAGATTTATTATGAATAATAGAATCTTCGTTCGTTATTATTTCAATAAAATCAATAATACTTTCTCTTGTAATTATCCAGCTGCTATCTTTCTTTTCCCAAATATCAACTTTTGTATTAGCATACAATTTATTTTCAACATTTGGTGATTGATAGACGCATAAAATTTTATTTGTATCTATAAAATATGTCCATAATTGCTGATTGATTTTTGGCAAATACTTTTCGACCGCTGCAATTATACATCCTGCTTCATTTCTAGGATATTTATTTACGATTTTATCTATGTTTTTTTGTTTCATCCTCATCCAAGGAACAGAATGTCTTTTAATAGAATAAAGAACTTCTAAATTTTGGTTATAAATGGTGGATTCATAATCCAATCGTTGAGAAAACAAAATATGTCCGTTTTTTACATCAATCAAATGCATCGGATGAAAATAGGCAAATAAGGGATGCTGAAAATCAGGATGGATTTCCTTTACTAATGTGTTATTTTCTATATCATACAAACATAAAACGACAGGAGGAATTTTATTATACATATACGTTAAGAATAATCTGTTGTCATCTACGAACCAACAATCATTAAAAGAATGTTTAAACTCTATTTTCTTTTTGAAAACGAACTCATTATTAATCTTTTCATATATCAAAAGATAGGTATAAAATCCTAAAACAAGATATTTCCCGTTAAAAGATATACATGAGAAACAAAAGTTGTTTTGCTTTTCAAATGTTTTATTTATACCATTGTAAAATAAAGAAATATTATCTATTGAATTGTCAAATAGGTTTAAAAAATAAACATGTATGGAATCGTTTTTCTGAAATATGTTATAATTTGTAAAAATAAGGGTGTTATTCCATTCGCAAACAAGTGGTTTAAATCCACTCATCCATTGTTTCTCTTTAGGCATAAATAATATTGTATCTAAATGCAAAAACTGATGTGTGCTATTTGTACGTTGTTGAGCAAGAATTAAATTACTGATAAATATGCCTAAAATAATACTGCTAATAGTTTTCATGTGTTTTTTTATTTGTTAATAATTTGTCTAAACTATATTTTTAAATCTGTTTGAGTTTGCGTTTTGTTTAATTTTTTTAGCATTGCTATGCTACTTATTTACGCTTACGTTCATACCGACGTTTTTTAATGCTTGATAAAAGCTTGTTTTAGTTTGTTTTAAAATGTTTTGAGGGAACACCCTCTATAAAAGTTACCACCTCCCATACAAAGAAAGTCTTGTTTTTTTGTATTTGGGGAGGATAAATGTTTAATGTTTTATGAAACAAGTGTGTTTTTTTGTCTAATAAACACACACAATAACTTCAAATTGTTGTAATCTCATATTGTGGTTAGATAGCAACATATTTTCTATTTGCAGTAAATAGAAAACCAATCTTTTAGTTATATTTGAGGAAACCATGTATGTTTGTTTTAAAATTCTGCACAAAAATACTCTTTTTTTTATTAAGCTAAATCTTTTTTTACTTTTTTTTTAACCTTGACATTCATGTCTATACTTGTGATTTAGATTTTATATTGTTAAAGGTGTCTATGTTTTGTTATTATTTTTTGAATAATATTAACGGAAATAATATGCTGAAAAAAACATAAAAAAAAAGGAAATGTTTTCATTTCCTTTTTTTTCTTTATTATAGAATATTTCCTAGAACAATCCCTTGTCAAATTTAATTTTCAAGTTCTTCAACATGTCTGCTGTCATAGCATCCAAATCGTAAGCGGGTTTCCATCCCCATTCTTTGCGGGCGGCGCTATCGTCAACGGCATTGGGCCATGAGTCGGCAATGTTTTGACGGTAGTCCGGTTCATAGCTAATTTGGAATTCGGGAATGTGTTTCTTGATGGAATCTGCCAATTCTTTTACAGTAAAGCTCATAGCTCCGACATTAAAATCAGCATGATGTACAAGTTTTGAGAAATCAGCCTGCATTAAATCGATACTTGCTTTTAAACAATCGGGCATATACATCATCGGGAGTTTAGTGTCTTCTTTCACAAAGCAGGTGTATTTCTTATATTTGATGGCATCGTAATAAATAGCAACGGCATAATCGGTGGTGCCGCCACCGGGTAATGTACCGTGGCTGATAATACCGGGGTAACGTAAGCCCCTTACATCAAGTCCAAAACGACGCACATAATAATCACCCAGTAATTCACCGGCAACTTTTGTTAAACCGTACATCGTTGTCGGTTTTAAGACGGTTTCCTGAGGTGCCAATTCCAAGGGTGTGCCGGGACCGAAAACAGCAATAGAACTTGGAACAAATACTTGTTTCATTTTCATCTCCAGGGCAAGGTCGAAAACATTCTGTAAGCCATTCATGTTGATTTCCCATGCCAGCTTGGGATGTTGTTCACCTACTGCCGATAATATAGCGGCTAAATTAACAATCCTATTAATATTATATTTCTTACATACTGCATATAGATTGTCTTTGTTGAGAATATCTAGGGTTTCGAAAGGACCTGAGTTTAATACTTCTTCGGAAGGGGCTGCTTTTTTATCCGACCCTATCACATTATCATTACCGAATACTTTACGAAGACTCAATATCAGTTCCGAACCGATTTGTCCGGCAGCACCGATAACAAGAATTTTTTCCATATACATTATTTTTATTTATAAAGGGCTCTCTTTTTTATCATTATAAACTTTCCAACTATCAACGGAACCCATTGGCCAATGGCTGAAAATCGGATGCAAAATTACATTTTTTTTTTCACTTTATTGGATAATACGGACGATATAATTGCCTTTTTTTGTCAGCTAAAAAATAAAAAAAACCGTACGTTGATAAGTAAAAATTGTGTAATTTTACAACATCAATAAATCAGCTTATTTACTATTAAAAATATGAGTATGTATACAAAATTTCAACAACATTTACTATCACAAATACAAGAGATTAAAGATGCGGGAACCTATAAAAACGAACGTGTCATTGTTTCTCCACAATTTTCGAAAATAAAGGTTAATACAGGAAAAGAAGTGTTGAATTTTTGCGCCAACAATTATTTGGGATTAGCCAATAATCCTCAATTGGTCGACGCAGCTATTCACGCATTGAAAGAAAGAGCCTACGGCATGGCTTCGGTTCGTTTTATCTGCGGCACTAGCGATTTACACAAAAAATTGGAAGAGAAAATAGCCAAATTTTTCGGAACGGAAGATACCATTTTATATGCTGCTTGTTTCGATGCCAACGGAGGTGTCTTTGAACCACTTCTGAACGAAGAAGATGCTATTATTTCGGATGCCTTGAACCATGCTTCCATCATCGATGGTGTGCGATTGTGCAAAGCGCAACGTTATCGCTACGCCAATGCCGATATGGCCGATTTGGAAACGCAATTGAAAGATGCTCAAAAGTGTCGCTACCGCTTAATTGTTACTGACGGTGTATTCTCTATGGATGGAAACGTAGCTCCCCTGGATCAGATTCTTGCCCTTGCCGCAAAATACGACGCCATGGTAATGGTCGATGAAAGCCATTCGGCAGGTGTAGTAGGAAATACCGGAAGAGGTGTAACCGAATTATACAATTGCAAAGGGAAAGTAGAAATCATTACCGGCACATTGGGAAAAGCCTTTGGTGGTGCTATCGGCGGATTTACTACCGGCAAAAAAGAAATTATTGAAATCCTTCGTCAACGTTCGCGTCCGTATTTATTCTCAAATTCTATTCCTCCCATGGTGGCTGCCGCCGGTATCAGGATGTTTGAAATGATGGACGAAACCAACGAACTCCAGGATAGATTGCATGCCAACACAGACTATTTCATTAGCAAAATGAAAGCTGTCGGCTTTGACATCAAACCCACTAAATCGGCGATTTGTGCTGTTATGTTGTACGATGCAGCTCTGGCAACGAAATTTGCCGATAAATTACTCAACGAAGGTATTTATGTAATCGGATTCAGTTTCCCTGTTGTTCCTAAAAATCAAGCGCGTATTCGTGTACAACTCTCTGCAGCGCATACAAGAGAACATTTGGATATCGCTATTAATGCCTTTACTAAAATAGGCAAAGAATTAAATATTATCAAATAATATTACGATAAAATCTTGTTTTCTTCGCTTTTAGGGCAAGAGGGGTGGTTTTTTATCTTGTTTCTTTCGATAATATCGTTTGGCAAATGAAAAGCAAAGACCGGCAGAAATAATTCCGCCTTGTGAAGGGAGAGAAGATATTAAACGATGTGGGAATACTTGAAAACTTGGACAAATTTGAGCTTGCAGTTTTACATATTTCCATCCGCCACGAATAGTTAATGCAGGTTCAAAAAGAAGGTAATTATTTCGGGTAATAATTTTTTGTAAATCATCGAAACCTGTATTGTCTGATGGCAAATTAAATTTAAAATCAAAAAAAGTAAGAGTGGCTAAACGTGTAGAAAGTGCTATATCGAAATAATCGGATGTGAATCCGATAGAAGGTTGAATGAAATTTTTCATAAACCACATGTTAGCAGTGTACATGCCTGAGCTATTATCACTTTCGTAATAATGGTATTGTTTGCATGCTCCCAATCCTCCAAAAACTTCAACTACAAAATGTTTGTTTAATGGTTTATAGTATCCAACGGCAGCATCTAAATAATGACCAAACCCATAATCTTCCGATGTGTATTCATAAGCATACATTCCATTTACCATGATTGCTAAACTATTTGTAATAGAATAAGCGCCTTGAATTTCATAAGTAGTTACTTCATCAGAAGCATAATATCCTGCAAGTCGTACTTCGTTTTTTTCTTTAAACAAAGGTACATTTACCGTATTGGGTACATAATAGGTATGTGAACAACTGCTTAATACAATAATACCGATAAGAAAAAATACATTTTGCTTTTTCATTTTGTTTTAAATTTGTACAAAAGTATACTTTTTTTTAATAGATAATTCTATCAAAAAAAAACAATCAGCACTTTAGGACAAACAACGCAAAAAGGCGTAAAAATAAGGACAATTTTTTGGCAGGAAAAGGAGACGATTAGTGATGTGATGATGCGATGATGTGATGATTTAAGCGCAAAGGGCGCAAAGAGTATAGACATTTCTTTTCTATTTTTCTCTATAAAATAAATACGTGTGAATTGATAAAATACGAATCCCGAAAGGGATTCAATGTGAATAGGGCTGCATGAAATGCAGCCCTTGATAGCACCTTTGTTATCATCAACCGCAAAGCGGTTGAATATTGCTTTTTTATTTTAATTCAAGCCCTTCAGGCTTATGCTTTGTTATAGCATATACTAAAAGCATAATCCGTATGTTTCGGAACGAATAATATTACACTTTTATAAATAACAAATTACCCGATTTTATTCGAATAAGTATGTTTTAATTATTACATACGTATCCTCCTGTGATTTCTAAGCTTAGTTTTCATATTTCTAAGCTTAGTTTTACCAATTAACAAGCCTTCCGATGATCATTTCTAAACTTAGTTTTCTTAGGTGTATACTTAGGTAATGAAAGGAAGATAGTCTTCTGTTTAATTATGCATACTATCTGACTTGTTCGAGATAAGTGATTTTTTATTTTTAAATACCTATCATTTCTTTTCATGATTGTCTAATAAGCTCCGATATTGTTACAGATTCTTCGCTTCACTTCGTTACGCTCAGAATGACTATAATTTTAAAGATAAAGGTTCAGGGCTTGCTTTGCAGTGAAGTTGCAAAGTAAGCCCTTAACTTTCCCTACAAAATGCATAAGACTGTCATTCTGAGCAAAGCGAAGAATCTGTTGAATTCATCAAATAATAGTGATTATTTGTATATATTTGCATATTAAAAATCGGATAACACGAATCATTAAATTAAATCACCATGGAACCGAATGATGACATAGAAGTAGTACATGTTTTTGCAGGCTCAATCATGCAAGCGGAAATGGTTAAAAATCTCTTGGAAAACGAAGAAATAACTGCCTATCTACTCGATGAGTTGAGTGGCACGTATTTCCCTTTTCTTACCTCTGCGGGTGGAAGCGGTCCGGTAAGCGTGGTTGTTGCGGGTCCGGATTATGAAAAAGCACAAGTGATTGTCGACGAGTACGAAAAGAATTTAAGGAGCTAATTTTCTGTGAAGATTGAAGCAATTATTGCCACGTATCAGCGGCGCGGACTGGCTTCTTTGATGAACGTAATGCCTCCGGATTACTGCCTGTTGGCGGCAGAGGCTTTATGGAAAACAACAAGAGGTCATCTCTTGCTTTGTACCGGTTTTTATAGTTATGGAAGCGGGGAAACCGATGGTCCTCCGGGAACGTACTTCCTATACAAGGCTTTGCAACGATTAGGGTTCATGCCTCTTATTGTTACCGATAGCTACAGCGAAGCATATTTTACTTCTAAAGACCTTCGTTGTGAGATTTTCGACTTTCAAACAGAAGCCCGGCTGTTGCTGGAAAAGTATCGTCCGCAAGCACTTATTGCCATCGAGCGTTGTGGCAGAGCCATTGACGGCAAGTATTATTCCATGCATAAAAAGGATATATCGTCCTATACACCTCCCATCGATGCCTTGTTTCTTCAGGCTTCTTGTCTAAAACTTGGTATCGGGGATGGCGGCAACGAAATCGGAATGGGAAAATACCGCGAGATACTGAGTCGTACAGCATCTGTTATTCCTTGCGTTGTGGAAACGGATTTTTTGATTCCGGCTACGGTTTCCAATTGGGGAGCCTACGGTTTGTTGGCTGCCATGAGTAAACTTACAAAAACAAACCTCCTTCCTTCCTTTGAAGAAGTAAAAGATTATCTGCATTTCATCGTCAATAAGGGTGCTACCGACGGAATTAAAGGGGCAGGAAATTACAGTGTCGATGGTTTCAGTCTTGAGATTGAAAAAGAAATACTTGCCTTGCTGACAGCAGAAGCAGGCTATTAGTCTTCAAAGAAATCTTCGTAACGGGCAGGATAAAAGCCATGTTCCACGGCTTTATCATGAGGCATTGCAAAATAAACCATGGAAGCTTCGGCACAGCATTCGCCTTTCTCATTCAGTATTTCAGCATCTATATAACATAGGTTGCGTTGGATGTCCATGAGTTTGCCGCGTAAGAGAATCTTTTCTTGTGTCGATTCCAAAGGTTTATGATATTTGGTCTGCATGCGTGAGGTTACTCCGGTGCATTTGGCTTTGATATACATGGTCCAGGCGCCGATTTCATCGAGCAAGGTTGCCTGTATGCCCCCGTGAACAACTCCCGGATATCCTTCAAATTTTTGAAGGGGCTTCCATTCCGATTCAACCCCCTTATCGGTTTCGTAAAATTCTAATTGCAAGCCTTCTTTGTTGTGAGGCGAGCAGGCAAAGCAATGATAATCGATGCTTGCAAATACGTTTTTTATCTTCCTTCTCATATACACTGTGTTTATTCTGCCAATGCTTTGAAATCTTTTTGCAGCATGCCGGCAGCTTCGTTTTTGGTAATTTTGTCGTAATTCAAATACAATAACTTGCCGTTTTCGCAAGCTATGATGAGTTTCATGCAGTAGGCATTCATGTTGGCTTGCGTACCTATTTTATGGACAAAAGCCACATGGGGCAACTTCTTTTCTATCGCTTGCCGGATTTCTTTTTCCGTAACGATTTTTACCGTATAAGGATAAATGCTTTCTATCTCTTCAATCGTTTGCATCTCCGGTGCGAGATCGGATGCTGTTAGCCATAATTCTTTGTCTTTTAAATCTTTTTTATTTTCATTTACCCATGCTTTCCAATCATCACTGGGTTGATTGAGAATGTAATACTGAAAAGCATCCAATATGCCTCCCAGTTTATAGGCATAACTTTCTTCTTCTTCGCCATCTTCCGAATAATAGGAGAGGGGAACGATGATAATTTCTTTCATCTTGTTGATATCACCGGAACTATGTCCCATGATCAAGTTGAGTAAGTTAAAGGAAAACGTAGTGGGAAGTCCCGTAACTTCTCCAATGCTAACAATGAGAAAGGAATTGCCGGTGTTTTTGCTTATTTTTTCAAAAGTTGTTACATCAATGACTTCGTATTTCGTTATTTTCCAATGTTTCGCTGCGACGGCTTCTATCTCATTGTTGAAGTCGGAAAACATAACATCTTCTAAAACAATGTATGTTTTGGTTCTCATGAATTCATTGATGGTTTTTGAATCGGCAAACTTGATTTGTGCCAAAACAAAGGTGTTTGTTATCACAAACAAAAGTATCAGAACAATGTGTTTTCTCATAATCGTACGTATTTCTAAGGGATTAATGTTGATTGCAAAAGTACATCTTTTTTTTATGTTGTACAGATTCCGTTTATATTTATATATGTAAAGATATGCTTGTTGTTTCAAAATAAAAACCGATAAAAGCAGTTATATATCCATTACATAATCAAAAAAATCATGAGAGAAGAAGATATATACAAAGAAAGAAGGAGACGCAATTATCTGCCGTTTTATTTGTCCATAGCCATGGCAATCGGATTGGTAATAGGGATGTTTCTAATGCCGAAAAAGCCGGCATCGGTCTTGTTTAGAACGATAACCGACAACAAACTTGACGAAGTGGTGGATCTATTGCAGCGCTATTATTTTGAGGAACTCGACATCGAAAAAATCAACGATGAAGCCGTGCAGTCTTTGTTGTTGTCTTTAGACCCGCATTCTTCCTATATATCCCGTAAAGAGGCCCAACGCTACGATGAAATGCTGGTCGGTCAGTTTGACGGTATCGGCATACAATTTAATATTTTAAACGATACCGTTTTGGTGATTAATGTGGTGCCCGAAGGTCCTTCTCAAAAAGTAGGTCTCATGCCGGGAGATAAGATTATAACCGTAGACAGGGAAATTATTGCCGGTACAAATATTCAAAATGAAGAAGTAATACAAAAGTTACGAGGGAAGAAAGGTACGAAAGTAACACTCGGTATTATGCGTAACGGCTTACCGAAACTTTTGACCTATGAAATTATTAGGGATAATATTCCCCTCGAAAGCATCAATGTGGCCTATATGCTCGATAAAGAAATCGGCTATGTGCTGGTTGATAATTTTACCATTACTACTGCCGATGAATTCACACAGGCATTGATGCGTTTGAAAGATCAGGGCATGAAAAAGCTGATTCTCGATTTACGCGGCAATCCGGGCGGCTTTCTCGGTGCTGCCATTGATATGTGCGATGAGTTTCTTGTCGATGATAAGTTAATTGTCTATACAGAAGGTCGTGTTGTGGGTAAAGATGAATACAAGGCTAGCGGTAGAGGTTTGTTTGAAGAGGACAATCAAAAATTGGTGGTATTGATAGATGAATGGTCTGCCTCGGCAAGCGAGATAGTGGCAGGGGCTGTGCAGGACCACGACCGCGGTATCGTTATCGGTAGGCGTTCCTTTGGGAAAGGATTGGTACAACGTCAATTCTATTTGAGCGACAGCTCCGAAGTGATGCTGACGGTAGCGCGTTATTTTACCCCCAGCGGTCGTTGTATTCAAAAGCCTTTTGAAAATACTTCCAACGAAGATTATTTTATCGATATCCTTAAACGCTACGAAAACGGGGAGTTGGAAAATGCCGACAGCATCAAGTTTATCGATTCTTTGAAATACAAAACCTCGAAAGGGAGAACCGTTTACGGTGGTGGCGGCATTATGCCCGATGTGTTTATTCCCTTGCAGAAATCAGACAGCGTGGTGTATTTTAATAAATTAGCCAATCAGGGGATTCTCTTTACCTATGCCATGGAATACGTGGATAAACACCGGAAAGCATTGGAAGTCTATACCAATGTTCAGGATTTTGAAAGGGAATTCAGCGTTAGCGATGCTATGGTACAACAAATGGTGGAAAGGGGTGCCGCCCAGGGAATACCTGCTGACGAAATGACCCATTATGCCAAACAAGAGATTAAAAAATGGACCAAAGCCTATATTGCCCGCAACCTTTTTAATACCCTCGGCTTTTATCAAATCGTGAATAAAGACGATGAAATGATACGTAAGGCGAAAGAAGCGATGAAATCAATTAAGAATTAAAAATGAAGACAAAAGACTAAAGAGGCTGTGTAAAAACTAAAATCATATCAATAAAAAAAGCAAAAAAACACAATTAAACCTATTATTTGTATTGAATTTTTTTATACTTTTACAACAAAAATAAGTAAGAGTATGAGCTATATAG
>JAGOKS010000018.1 GCA_017994425.1 Bacteroidales bacterium
GAATATATATGCTATTCTACTACATTTCTTTAACTTACACAACTCGGTTTTGTTCTGTTTTTTCTTATCGTTTTATTAACTCTTTTTTTACGTTGTTTTTCACTTTTTTTCATCATTTTACGGGTAGCTTTACTTTGGTTTTTTTTATGTTGTTTTACTGCTTCCTTGTAATTCTTTTCCGCTTCTTGTTCTATGCTTTCTTTTTTTGCTTCTTGTTCTTCTACTGCCAATTGTTGACCTGATTTACAACTTGATAAAATCAAAAAAAACAATAGAATAGGGATACACATCCAAATAGGTAAACTGTATTTTTTATTCTTAAATATATTTTGCTTCATTTATTCCCATATAAATTCATTTGCAAAGATATATTTTTTATAGAAATAAATTTACTTTTTATAATTATTTTTCACTTTTTTTACTTTTATCCAATAATATCCAAGAGACACTTCACTTAGACTTATGCATTTATAGGGAGAGCTGAGGACCTTTATCTTTAAAAATCATTGTCATTCTGAACATACGGAAGTGAAGCATAGAAACTAAAATTAATTTTTAATCTATATCGGATATTATTATTTTTTTTTAATCATTCCATTAATGATACATTATTTTAAAATCATAGATTTAAAAATTGTATTTTTGCAGAAAAAAGCGATGAAGCAGAAATATTTAATTTTTAGTATCTTAATAATGACAGTACAACTATGTGTAAATTCCCAAAACATTGAATACAACCCACTTTTAGCATCATGGAAGACTCCCTATCAAACACCGCCTTTTAACGAGATAAAGCCGAAACATTATTTACCGGCTTTTATTTCTGCCATCACAGAGGCAAAAATGGAGATAGATGCCATTAGTCTCTCCAATGAAGCGGCTACTTTTGAAAACACCATTGTCGCCCTTGACAGAGCAGGGGCAAGCTTAACGCGAATTTCCGGAATTTTCTTCAATTTATTAGAAGCAGATGCCTCTAAGGAATTACAAGCCCTCGCCAAAGAAATAACACCCTTAATAACAGATTATCAAAACTATATTACTCTTAATGAAGCGCTTTTCCTTAGAATTAAAAGTGTCTACGACTACAAGGCTCAACTTACATTAACAACAGAACAAGAAATGTTACTTAAAAATACGTATTTGAACTTTTCTCGTTCGGGAGCTAATTTATCACCAACAGAAAAAAAACAATATGAAAAATTAACCCAAGATTTATCGAAATTGAGTCTTGATTTTAAAGAAAATGTACTTCAAGCTACCAACGGATATTTTCTCCACTTAACACAAATATCCGATGTATCGGGCATTCCCATGCAGGAACTTGCCATTGCCGCTAACAAAGCCAAACAAAAAGGACTTGATGGTTGGGTGTTTGATTTAAGTGCTCCCAGTTACTTGGCATTTATGAAATATGCCGACAATCGTGAGTTACGTAAAAAAATATACATCGCATACAACAGCCGCGGATTTAAAACTGAAAAAGCAGACAATTCTACGATTGTTATTCAACTTGCAAACAAACGTTTGGAATTAGCTAAGCTCTTAGGTTATGAAACTTACGCCGATTATGTGCTGGAAACACGGATGGCAGAATACAAAGATAGCGTTTGGAGTTTTCTAAACCGCCTCACTGCCAAAGCAAAACCATCAGCACAAAAAGAAATTACGGAATTACAAAAATTTTCAACATTAAAAAATGACTTACAACGATGGGATTGGACGTATTATGCCGATAAATTAAAAGTTAAAAAATACAACATCAATGATCAAGAAATAAAGCCTTATTTTGAATTAGAAAATGTAAAAAAAGGTATTTTTGAATTATGCCATCGATTATACGACTTACGTTTTGAATCAGCTCCCGAAATCCCCGTTTATCATAATGACGTTCAGGCTTATAAAGTTTATGACGCCTCGAATCAATGCATTGCCATTTTATACCTGGATTTTTACACCCGAGAGACCAAACGTAACGGAGCCTGGATGACTTCTTTTCGTAAACAATCCGTTAACGGAAAAGGAGAAAAAATAATCCCTTTTGTATCTGTTGTTTTAAATTATACTCCTGCTTCTCCTGATCAACCGACAACGCTTACCTACGATGAATTCAAAACTTTTTTGCATGAGTTTGGTCATGCTTTACACGGCATATTGTCGAACGTGCATTATCAATCTATTTCCGGTACTTCCGTGCCTCGTGATTTCGTAGAATTACCCTCGCAAATCATGGAGAATTGGGCGTGTGAGGAAGAATTTTTAAAAATAGTTGCTTTACATTATCAAACAGGAAAAGTCATTCCGAAAAAACTCATCCGTCAATTAGTAGAATCATCGAAATTCCATGCAGGTTATACTTTTTTACGTCAACTTAATTTCGGTACCTTGGACATGGCATGGCATTCCATCGAACAACCTGTTAATGAAAATGTAGAACTATTGGAAAGAAGAGTTACGCAGCAAACAGAAATATTACCTATGGTAGATGCTTGCAATATCAGCACCGCTTTTTCCCATATTTTTGCCGGAGGATATGCCGCCGGTTATTACGGATATAAATGGGCGGAAGTTTTAGATGCGGATGCTTTTGCTCTTTTCAAACAAAACGGCATTTTTAATCAACAAACAGCCTTGTTATTCAAAGAATATATTCTTTCAAAAGGAGGAAGTGAGAAGCCTATGGATTTGTATATCAAATTCAGAGGACAAAAGCCAAGCGAAGACGCATTACTGAAACGCAGTGGATTAATTAATTAAATGTGTTAAAACCGCCAATTATCCCGGACATATAGCATGCATTTTATAATAAACCAGGAAAGATTTTTTTAAAATTCCAAGGCTTAATCAAAAAAAATATTACTTTTGCATTTAATAAACTCTAAAATATAAGATATGCAGCAAGAACAAAAAATATGTTTGAATCCTTTGGTTCAACAACTAAAAAAAGATCCCAAAGAATTTACTAAGACAGATATCATTAAATTCATTGAAGATAATGAAATTAAGATTTTAAATTTTCGTTATGTTGCCGGTGACGGACGATTAAAATCACTCAATTTTGTTGTTTCCGACAACAATTACCTGAATCAAATTCTTAGTTACGGGGAAAGAGTTGACGGCTCGAGTTTGTTTTCTTTTGTCGAAGCAGGGTCAAGTGATTTATATGTTATTCCTCGCTTCAGAACTGCTTTTGTAGATCCTTTTGCTGAATTACCTACCTTGTGTTTATTATGTTCATACTATACCAAAGACGGCAAACCTTTGGAAACTTCTCCTGAATATATTCTTCATAAAGCCTGTCAATCCTTTAGAGATGTTACCGGAGGCATGGAGTTTAAAGCCATGGGAGAATTGGAATATTATGTAATTGGAGACAAAGAAGATTTATTTTTAGCTACCAATCAAAAGGGGTATCATGAATCCGGTCCTTTTTCAAAATTTGAACAGTTTCGCGCTCAAGCAATGTATTTCATTGCACAAACGGGAGGAATGATTAAATACGGGCATTCGGAAGTCGGTAATTTTACCTTAGAAGATAAAATATATGAGCAAAACGAAATTGAATTTTTAGTTACTGATGCTGAAGATGCCGCCAATCAGCTAACTATCGCTAAATGGATTATACGTCAGTTAGCCTATGAATACGGATTAGATGTTACATTTGCCCCAAAAATTACAGCCGGCAAAGCCGGCAGCGGCATGCATATACACACACAAATTACCAAAGAAGGCAAAAATCAATATGTTGAAAATGGCTCTTTAAGTAATACCGCTAAGACTGCCATTGCCGGATATATGCAATGTGCAGGCTCGTTAACAGCTTTCGGCAACATGAATCCTACTTCTTATTTTCGATTGGTACCTCATCAAGAAGCTCCTACTTCTATTTGTTGGGGAGATAGAAATCGCTCTGTTTTAGTACGTGTTCCATTAGGATGGCTCACAAAAGACGATATGGTTGCCAATGAAAATCCACTTGAAAAGTCAAAAGCTATCGATGGTTCTTTCAAACAAACGGTTGAATTCCGTTGTCCGGATGGCTCTGCCGATATTTACCTGTTGTTGGCAGGCTTGGTAGTAGCAGCACGCAGCGGGTTTGAAATGAAAAATGCC
Organism: Bacteroidales bacterium; assembly: GCA_017994425.1. Lineage (GTDB taxonomy): Bacteria > Bacteroidota > Bacteroidia > Bacteroidales > WCHB1-69 > UBA5266. The sequence continues at coordinate 4,114 of JAGOKS010000018.1, forward strand.
CTCGCTTTTGCCGAAGAAACCTATGTCAATGTAAACATCTTCCATGATGAACATAAAGCAAAAGCCGATTCCTTAAAAAGCTTACCTACTTCCTGCTGGGAATCAGCCGATGTTTTAAACAGAGACCGTGAAATATATGAAAGACACGGCGTTTTTACACCACGTATCATTGACGATTTGATTAAGAAATTAAAATCATTTGATGATTTAACGATTAGAAAAGAATTAGAAAAAAATCCCAATAGAATGTTGGAAATTGTTCGTCAATATTATCATTGCGGATAAACCATGTTGAAGTAATATGACTCCTGTTTTTTTGTCATTTTTATTGTCTTTTTTAAAAGGAATGCTTATAGGTCTTCCCTTTGTATTTGCTATAGGACCTGCCTTATTCTCTATTTTACAAACCAGCATCAGCAAAGGTTTTTACTCCGGCATGCAATTAGCCATCGGCATATCATTAAGTGATTTATTGATTATGTTTCTGTGCTATTTCGGATTAATACAATATTTCGAGAAAGACATTTTTCAAATTGCCTTAGGATTTGGCGGCAGTGCCATTATGGTTATTTACGGAATTTATATGTTTAATAAAAAAACTGCCTCCAAACCAATTCAAAAAGAAATTAATCTGAAAATTAATTGGACGGGTGTTTTCAAAGAAATCGTAACCGGATTCTTCTTGAATATTATGAATCCCTTTCTTTGGATTCTATGGCTATCCATTGTTTCATCGGGAACCACTTCCGGAAGCACTAAAGAAGGAATTTATAAATCCATATTCTTTATGTTAGGGATTGTTTCCATGATATTTACTACCGATTTATTAAAATCTTTTTTTGCTAATAAAATTAAAAAATTATTATCGGCAAAAGTAATTATCATTATCAATAAAGTAGCCGGTATATTGTTATTTCTTTGTGCTATTTTCCTTTTAACAAAGACCTTGATTGAGTTTGGAGTTATTCCATGGGAATGGAACATATAAAACGACAAGCTTTTACCTATATCTTTTGAGAACGGAGCATTTCCCGTTTACCTGCAAAGCCGGGCAGGCGTTCTACATGAAAGCCTACACTTTCCATATTGCGACGCACGCTCCCTTTGGCAGAATAGGTACATATTATACCTCCACTTTTCATGCTTTTATATATATTTTCGAAAACCTTTTCTTCCCATAATTCCGTTTGTACATCGGGAGCAAAGGCATCGAAATATACGAGATCATACAGATTGTTTGTAAAATCAAATGATTGCAAATAGCCAAGAAATTTCTTCACGTTAAAGCGAGGTCTAAGTTCATGAAATCGATTATCAAATGGAATTATATGTGCTTTTTCCAACATATCCTTCGAAATATCAGGACAAATTTGTGCATAATTTAATACATTTACTTCCTCTGAAAGCAGTGGATAAGGTTCAATGGCCGTGTAGAATACATCAAAATTATTGCGTGTAAAAGCCTCTGTTAACACCAAGTTCAAGGCTGTGCCCAACCCTATTTCTAAAATATGAATGGAAGTGTGATCCTTTAACAAAGGCATCAATCCCGCTTGTATATATACATGTAAAGATTCCCCTATAGCTCCATTTAAGCTGTGATAGTGTTCGTTTAAGGAAGGAACATATAGCGTATAGGAACCGTCGCCGGTAAGACAAATTTCTCTATTCATTACCTTCAGAGAAAACTTACTCTATGCCGGCAAAATATTTCATAAATTGAATACGCAGATAAGCATCAGGATCTTTTACGTTTCTATAACTCATTTTCCCTTGAAAATCTGAAATACGGCTGTATTGATTTTTTATCATCCAATTTTCCAATTCTTCAATCATGGATTTAATGTGAGTCAAGCCTTTATTGTATAAAACCGTTGCTACTTGCACCGTATCAGCTCCTGCCAATAATTGTTTGACAATATCTTTACCGTTGACAATTCCGGAAGTAGCACTCAAACTACAATCTACATGGCTGTTCATTATAGAAATCCACCTTAACACTGTGGGAAAACCTATACCTTCTTTATCAATACCGGCACTAACTATTTTCATAGTATCAATATCAATATCGGATTCATAAAACCGATTAAACAATACCAAAGCATCAGCTCCGGCATAACTAAACGTTTGCAAGGTTTTGACAAGTGATGAAAAATACAAACTTGTTTTAACCGCTAAAGGAATATTGATGCTTTCTTTCACATGATTGATGATGCGAATGTATTTTTCTTCATAATCAGCGGATGATTTGTGAAAGTCAACGGGTAAGATTGAAATATTTAATTCCAGCGCATCTGCTCCTGCATCTTGCATACGTTTGGCATAATTGACCCAATCACCATCTGATATACAATTGATACTTGCAATAATAGGAATATTTACTTTCTTTTTTGCTTCCGCAATAAAATGGGTATATTTTTCATAGGAAGCAATTTCCGTATAATTTTGAATATAGCCTAATGCCTCGGGATGAACGTAATCGCTATCTAAATCCTTTAATGATTGGCTGGTTTCAGCAATGATTTGCTCTTCAAAAACAGATTTCATTACGACAGCCCCGGCGCCATATTCTTCCATTTTAAGAATTTTATCCAATGAATACGTTAATCCGCAACTACCTACTATAAGAGGGGATTTTAATTTTAATCCCATATACGAGCATGATAAATCCAATTCTTTTTTCATATCTGATGATTTTGTAAATTTCAATTTAATAAATAACTGACATCGGAACCGGGTTCTATTTCGACCATATCTTTGTTGTACTCAAAAACAAGCATTTTCTTACCACCCTTTAACATCATTTTATTCCCTATTATCCAAAGTGAAGTCGCTTCCCGCAATCCAACCACTTTTTTATCTTGATTCACTGCCAGATATTCGTTCAACCTATCTTGGCGTGTTTCTCCTCCGTGTTTAATCATTTTATCAATTTCAGGATGTGGGTCTAAATAATGAGGATTTATTTGAAAAGGAATAAGATTCAATGCTTTAAAACTTTCGGGTTGTACGATGGGCATGTCATTGGTGGTACATAAAGTAGGGCAAGCGATATTCGATCCCGCACTCCAACCTATGTAAGGAATACCTGCTTTCGCACGTTGGTGAATTACATCCATTAACTTGTATTTATGCAATTCCGCTACCAGATGAAACGTATTTCCACCGCCGACGATGATGCATTCTGCTTGATTGATAGCTTCAATTTTATTGTCAAATCGATGTATGGAATGGAAATTCGTAAATCCGAGTTTTTGGAATACTCCTTTTACCCTGTTTTCATAGGCATCATAACTTGCCGGATAAGCTTGACCGGCAATATTTACTCCTGCATAGGGAATAAAAATGATTTTACTGCCGAAATGAACACCCACTTTTTCACAAAAATACTCGATTTGATTGATAGCCCAAGCTAAATATGATTCGCCAAAATTGGTTGAATTACTGATTAATAAAAGATTCATGCCTCTATGGTTTAATTATTACTTACAAATAAGAAATGACATTGTGTTTTTTCTTAAAAATTACCATGCAAAAATAATAAAAAAATCATTTCAAAAAAAGAAACACATCAATTATAATCTTTCGTAATACGCCCCCTTGTGATAAATACATGGAATCGATCCGTAATTTTTGCTTGTATACCAATTACATATCATTTATTCCTCTCCTGTGTTGTATAATTATATTGAATATTTTTCATTTTTTTTTTTAAAATGCTATTTGTATTAAAAAAGATGTTATTTTTGCCAGCAAATTAATATCATATTAATATCATAAATTTAACATAAAATGGAAACAAAAGAATTTATCAAAAAACTGTCAATGAAGTCAAACGGTTTTCTGCATTTGTTACTAAATGTAGTTTTATTTGTATTAATGTTTTTAAGTATTATTACTTTTGCCAACGATGAAAGCCTTACATTTTATTTAGTTGCTTTTCTTGTACTGATGGTAGCGTGGTTCATTCATGTCATAGGGTTTGTGTTAATACAACCGAATATGTCGATTGTATTGACCTTTTTCGGCGTATATTCAGGCACGATAAAACAAAACGGTTTTTTCTGGATTAATCCCTTGTATGGCAAAAAGAAACTTTCCTTGCGTGCCTTGAATATGGATATAGAACCTATCAAAGTCAACGACAAGAATGGCAATCCCATCATGATAGGATTGGTATTGGTATGGAAAATTGAAGATACTTATAAAGCCTGTTTCGACATCGACTCATCCAACAACAGCGGCACAAAGTCGATCAATTTAAAAAGCTATGAGCATTTCGTACAAGTGCAAAGTGATGCAGCCTTGCGAAAAGTAGCGGGTTTGTATGCTTACGATCATATTGACCATAAAGTGGATGAGCTAACCTTACGTTCGGGAGGTGAAGAAATCAACGACCGCTTAGAGGAAGAATTGAGGGAACGTTTAGCCATTGCCGGCATTGCTATTAAAGAAGCCAGGATTAATTATTTGGCTTATGCCTCTGAAATTGCCGGAGCCATGTTACGTCGTCAACAAGCGGAAGCCATCATTGCTGCCCGTGAAAAGATAGTAGAAGGTGCCGTTTCCATGGTTGAATTGGCATTAAACAAATTGGAAGAAAACCATGTGGTTAATTTGGATGAAGATAAAAAAGCCACCATGGTAAGTAATTTATTGGTAGTCTTATGTGCCGACGAAGCAGCCAGACCGGTAATTAATACAGGAAGTATCTATTAATATTGATGTAATGGCACAAAAGAAACCTTTTATTTTACGTTTGGACGAAGAAATGCTGAAGCAGCTCGAAAAATGGGCTGCCGATGAGTTTCGCAGTATCAACGGACAAATAGAATGGATTTTGGATCAGTCTTTGAAAAAAGCAGGGAGAAGAAAAAAAACGGCAGGGAATAATAAAGAAACATAAACGCTTTTTATTTCTCTAACGAATCGAGCCACTGTATAATTTTTTCATTAAAGCGTAATACGCCTTGTTGATTCATATGAAGGGCATCGAAAAAGTACAACGAATCATCAAGGTGTAGGCTTTCGTTAAAATTAAGATACGTACCATAGGCTTTCATCGTATTATCAAACGTATCATTGGTAGTAATGGCAGCATATGCCGACGGAGTAACAAGCGTTTGCACCAAGAGAAACGGAATATGTTCTTGTTTAAACATATGTAACACCTCATCAAAGCTATTAATTTGTTTTTTATGCAAGGGCAATGCTTCTTGCGGATGGTTGATGTGTTTGAAATAAGACATTTTCTTTTCAACATATCCCCCATCGATATAGGTATCCGTATTACGATATTTCGACTCACTGAAGGATTTATCTTTGTGAATATAATCCTTATAATATCCATAAATCAATGTATTGAAAACTTTTAAATGATTAATTTTAGCTAACATTTTCAAAGATTCTCTATCATTTTTATCATTGGCAATAATATCCAGGGCAGATTCAACACCATCGGAAGCAAAAGCATTCGGGTCAACGGCATAAACAATTAATTTAGGATTCAACTGCTTGAGATATCGTTTCATCAAAAGTTTGGTTTGTATGGGGGTTTGCGAACTGGACCCCAGATTAAAAGAATAATATCCTTGTTTGGCATAGATTCTGGTGTCAAAAACCCGATAAGCTCTTGAGGAACCCAAAAACAATATATCCACATTTTTATATTTCTTCATATCGTTAATTCGGGTATACATTTGTCCATAAGAGCCTTTACGGTAATTTAAGTTGGGTTTATGTTTTTGTGGCATATACTCTCCCCAGAGGCAAAGCATGCACACATAAAAGAAAAAGCCAATCAAGCCGAAAAGAGCAAATGTTTTTAAAAATTTTTTCATATCAGCTAAAATTGAAAATAAATAAAAGGTGTTTCTTCCGTTACCATAAACATCCCAATAATAAACAACAGGCTCATATATATAAGCCATCTTACCCATCTATATTTTACATGGCTCAACGCTAATCCATGTTGTTGCTTTCGTTGTATCCACTCAACCACCAAGAGAAGGATAATCATCCACCACAATTGAGTCTTAGTGAAAAAATAAGGAATGGCATAAAAAACTTTTACATGAATCATTCCCTCAATATAATCAATGGCTTGTCCCATACTTTGGGCGCGAAACAATATCCAACCTATCAATATCAGGATAAAAGTTACTGCCATCTGGAGGAATTCTTTGAAAGTAGGTAATAGACTGTTTTCGGCAACCGTATTTAAATATTTTCGATTCTTTCCGCTTAGAAGTAGCGGCAAAAACAGCAATCCGTTAAAAGCACCCCACGAGACAAAGGTCCAATTAGCCCCATGCCAGAATCCACTTACAACAAATACAATCAATGTATTTCGTATGCTTTTCCATTTTCCTCCCCTACTGCCTCCCAACGGGATATACACATAATCTCTGAACCATGTTGTGAGTGAAATATGCCAGCGCCTCCAAAACTCGGCTATGTTTCTGCTGAAATAAGGATAGTTAAAATTCCGCATTAAGTTAAAACCAAACAAACGTCCCGTTCCGATGGCAATGTCGGAATAACCTGAAAAATCGCCATAAATTTGAAAAGCAAAGAATAATGCAGCCAAGAGCAATTGATAGGGCGGTTGATCGGGATAGGTCTCGAAAATTCTGTTTACATACACAGCACAACTATCAGCAACCACAACTTTTTTAAACAAGCCCCATAGTATTTGACGCATACCATCAGTGGCTTTGTCATAATCAAATTGATGCGCTTTGTAAAACTGAGGCAAAAGATTAGTGGCACGCTCAATAGGACCCGCAACAAGCTGAGGGAAAAAACTTACATAGGCAAAAAACGAAACTATATCCTTGGTAGAAGCTATCTGTTTTCTGTACACATCGATAGAATAACTTAATGCCTGAAACGTATAAAAACTAATTCCCACCGGTAGAATAATACGCAAGCTCGTTGATTGTAAATGTATCCCTATGGAGGCAAAAGCATCAACAAAATTCGTTACAAAGAAGTTGAAATATTTAAAAAATCCGAGAATGCCAAGATTAATCAATATATTGGCCGTTAACACGAGTTTTGCTTTCGATATTTGTTCCGTTTGTCTGTATTTTTCAATGAATATACCACTTCCCCAACTACAAAAAGAAGTGAATGCTATCAACAGCAAGAACCTCCAATCCCACCATCCGTAGAAAAAATAGGAGACAATAACTATTAAAATATTTTGCCATATCAACTTCCGATTAAAAACAAACCAATATAAGAAAAAAACCAGGGGGAGAAAAATTGCAAATTCCAGGGAATTAAATAACATTAATAGACGAATTTAGGTAAAATTATTCTCATGCAATGATACGATTATCTTATGTTGAATCGGATAAAAAATCTGTTTATGCAAAAGTACTACCTTTTTTTATGTCCGCAGATAGAAAAAATTATTTTTTTTAGTAGTACATACCTTTTTATTTGACTAATAGCAAATTGTCCGTTAAGAAATAACAGATTGTTTGCTTTGTTTGAAACAGAGAATGATTTTTTATTCTTTTTCCACTTTCATGATTTTCAATCGTTTTTTAATGGCAACGCCGGGAGTAAAAATAATGCGTTTTTTGGTAATCAGACGGGTATTGTATTTTTTTGGATCGTCAATACCTTTGCTTGAGAAACTTCCCCGCATTTTGCCGAGCACTCCCAAACTCACCGAACGCCCCTCTTCTATGTATTCGGGGATGGCATCATAGAGGTTGTAAATTACATTGTAAACATCTCCGGGGGTTAAGGAGGAACGTAAGGCAATGAGTTGTGCCATTTCTTCAACTGAAACAAGGCCATTGTTTACCGGCAAGGCATACCATTTTTTCGGCGACTGTACGTCGTTGGGATTGACTTTTTGTACTAATTTATATTTCATACTGTTGTTTTATTAAAGATTACATTATGTGATGTGAAATTGCATGTGTCTTGATGGTAAAACGATGCTTCTATAATAATATTTTATACGTTGAGAAAAATTTTTTACTATGCTATGTATTTTTATTTTCCATGCTTCGTAAATTTATTTACTATGCTTAGTAATTATATTTTCCATGCTTAGTAAATATATTTACTATGCTATGTAAATTATAAGCAAAAAGCATATTTCTTCCATTCTATGCGTATGCTTTTCTTCCTCTCTAAGCAAGAAAGCTGTACGCGAGGCTTATGTTTTTTAGTATAACATGCCTATGTATTAATAATGTAAGGAACGAAAATTGTCGCAACTACACTTTTTGAAAGAAAAGGAAATATATACTTGACATATAGATTTTTTTAAAAATCTTTACAAAAAATGTTATCTAAATCGGATACTATTGAAAAAAAATGTATTTTTGCGACCTAAAACTAGGAATTATGAAAAAATATGTAACATTAATAGTATGGTTTGTCTTTTGTTTGTTTGCATTTATTCGATGCGAAGAAAACTTGATTGGCAAACGATTAAGCGGTAAATTAATCAGCAATACTGATTGTAAAACTTCGTTGAAGTCGAACTACCCCGATACGTTATCTTGTATGGAATACGCATGGGATGCAAGCGACAATACATTAAGTCTAACCCACATAAATGCAGGATTTAATTGTTGCCCCGAAAGTTTGTATTGTAAAATTTCACTTAGCAACGACACGATTTATATTCAAGAATTTGAAAAGAAAGCCTTATGCGATTGTAATTGTCTGTATGATTTGAGCATTGAAATAAATGACATTACTGCCAAAACATACACCTTGCATGTTATTGAACCTTATGCTGAAGGCTTAGACCCTTTGTGTTTTACTATAAACCTGAATGCGAATAAATCGGGATTGTATAGTGTGGTACGGAAACAATATCCATGGGGATTAAGTTCAGTGTATTAAATTTATATGAATTTCAAAAAACATTGACTTTTATTTTCATACCCCTTAACGATATTTTTATGGATTTATAGAAAGAAAAAATCAACGATTATCAAGTTGATATTAAATTGACATTAACTTAAAATACATCCTCTATGACAGCTGAAGAAGAAAAACAATGTTGCCCTCCTTTCGACCCCACTCCTTGGGACAATAAATTATTCGAATGGAACAATAAACTTTTCATCAAAGATAAAGTGCGAACATTTTTCTTTATGCCTTTAAACTTCGGAAAGGTAGTAAGAAGATTGGATAAGAAACTGAAAGCAAACGGAGCCGATTTCAGTGATGCTGTTTGTCTTTCGGAACATACCGGCAAATGGAATATGAATATTTATGTTTCGTTACATAAAGAAATCAACGACCCCTCGCTTAAACGTTTTAACGGTTTGTTTTTTAGTAAGGTTTACGAAGGCAATTTCAAAGATACCGGAAAATGGTGTAAAGATTATGAGACTTTTACTAAAGCAAAAGGTTACAATATTATAAACATGTATATGTGGTATACCACCTGCCCGAAATGTGCCAAGAAATACGGGAAGAACTATACAGTCATACTATCGGAAGTAGAAGTAAAGGTATAATTAATACACATTATTGCTTTTAAGCCGGCATCTACTTGATGATACGCTATGATAATGTGATTCTTTTGAGTTTATCTTTTACCGGCTGGTCAAAAATCAATGGCACCAATTCAACTTCAACATTGCTTGTATCTAAACCAAAAGATTTTACATCGCTAATCCCGATTTTTTTCAGTAAATAATAGGCATCCATAATAAACTGGTCGACCGTTTTAAAATCGAAATCATAATTTTGAATTCTTTCAATGACTACATATCTGAAGTCGCTCATGATATGATAATTGTGAAGTGATTGATATTTACTCGTAATATCAATTTCTTTATTGGCAACCAAATCGTCCAATACTTGTTTAAAATATAAATTGATACGCGAATCGACTTTATAACCGAGACGAAATTCAACCCTTATCAGTACGTTGGGGACAATAGGATTCACACTATATTCCATTGTCCTGGGCTCATCCACAATATGAATATGAATAAGCCAATACGTATCTGCTCGTTTGGGTCTTTTATGAATAATAGAATAAATTATTTTTGATTCAATATCTGTTTCCAAATCGGCTTTTGTAAGATACACGAGGTTGGAAGCGTATTTGGGAAGACTTTTGTCATTACTTAAATTTACAATAACATCTTTATACTCATCAATTTTTACAAATTGCAAGAAAGATTTTTTAATTTCTCTTCCCTTAAACCACACATACATTATAAAAAACAAACAGGCTGCAATTAAAATGGTAACCCACCCGCCGTGAACAAATTTAAACATATTAGCGATTAAAAAAGAACCTTCAATGGTAAGATAAACAGCTAATAAAGCAATAACCAAGAACCAATTCTTTTTTTCCAGGTATAAATAAACCGCCAATAAAATGGTTGTCATCAGCATTGTAATGGTAATAGCCAAGCCGTAAGCAGCTTCCATTTTTGTCGATTCCTGGAAATATAAAATCACACAACAACAAGCAACCCAAAGGAATTTATTGATACTAGGAATATATATCTGTCCTTTATGAGTAGCAGGATACAATACTTTAACTTTGGGCCAAAAGTTCAGTTGAATAGCTTCACTTATCACCGAAAAAGCTCCGCTTATTAATGCTTGACTGGCAATGATGGCGGCAGAAGTTGCAATGATAATTCCCGGAATTAGAAACCAAGACGGAATCATGGCAAAAAAGGGATTTGTGTTTTCATTGATACTGTCGGCATGGGTTAATATCCATGCCCCTTGACCCAAATAGTTTAAGATAAGCATTGTTTTCACAAAAATCCAGGTCGTTCTGATATTTTTCAATCCACAATGTCCTAAATCCACATACAAATCTTCTGCTCCGGTAGTACAAAGAAAAACGGCTCCTAACAATAAAAAACCGCCGGGATGCTGTGAGAGTAATAAAAAAGCATAATACGGATTAAAGGCTTTTAATATGGAGGGAAGCGCCAAAATATGCTGAAACCCTATTAAGCCCATCATCAAAAACCATAACAACATAATCGGACCGAAAGACCTGCCTAAAGTATTAGTTCCGAATTGTTGAATTATAAATAAAGCACTAATAATAACAAGTACTATGGGAATAACAGGGATGAGCGGATTTACTATCTTTAAGCCTTCAATAGCAGATACAACGGTTATTGCGGGTGTTATTACGCCATCTGCCAACAACATGGCACCTCCTATAATGGCAAATACGAATACCCATTTCGCACGTTTTCGTATCAAAGCAAAAAGTGCTAATATACCACCTTCTCCGTTGTTATCGGCCCGTAAGGTAATAATGATATATTTTATGGTAGTTTGCAATGTCAACGTCCAAATCACACAAGAAATTGCACCATAGATAAACTCTGTAGTAAGCATACCGTTGTTACCGGCAAGAATAGCACGCATAACATACAAAGGGGAGGTTCCAATATCGCCATACACAATACCTAAGGTGATGATAAGTCCTGCTAAACTTATCTTTTTAATTCCGCGAGAGGAACAATTTGCTTTCATTTTAATATAAATTATTTTTTAATAATCGGAAATTACTGTTTAAGTATTACCATAATTTTTGAGGATACACATTGTCAAGGAGAAATTGCCTAAACTTTGTTGCTACTTGCTGTCTGTCTTCCTGATAGGTAACGCCAAACCATTCGGATTTTGTTTTAAGTAATTTCACCTGAACTTTGCCTGCTTTTATCAAATCATCCACTGCAAATGGAATATAAAATTCGGATTTCAAATCGGTTATATTATGTTTTAAAAATTCTTTAAACATAGATTCCAAATGCATAAACAAGGATGGATGAAATCCCCAAAAATTCATTGAAACCGGAGCATTGGGATTCAAATAATCCAAAGAGCCATCGGGATTAATATTTACTACATGGTTATCCATCTGCTGAATCTTGGTATGCTCTTTAATATTAATCAAGAAATTATTTTCATTTTCCGTACAAACCCCACGGGAAACACTTCCATTTTCCGATAAAGTTCGCGACAAGGAATACGCTATCATACTGTAAGCATCCGTGTCTTTTTGTATCGATAAGGAAGACAAATAATCAGCCATGGTTTGAAAGGCATGACTTCCGTAAAAATCGTCGCCATTGATTACGGCAAAAAAAGTATTGATTTTCTCTTTTGCCATTAATATGGCATGTCCCGTTCCCCAGGGTTTTGCTCTTTCCGTTGGACAAACAAATCCCATAGGTAAGGAATCCAACTCCTGTAATACATAATCAACTTCGATATGAGAAGTATACTTATTCAAAACAACTTCTTTAAAATCATCTTCGATCGATTTGCGAATAACAAATATTATCTTCCCGAAGCCGGCTTTTTTAGCATCGTAAATGGAATAATCAATGATGGTTTCACCATTGGGACCTAAAGGATCAATCTGTTTCAATCCTCCGTAACGACTCCCCATTCCTGCGGCAAGCACCAATAATATAGGCTGTTGCATTTTAAATAATAATTCTAATTTTTAGTTTTTCTTAAAATAATAAATTGGGGGCAAAAGTAGTAAAAATCTTAATCAAAAAAATCTATAACGTATTAATATAATAAAATTTACAAAATAGATAGTTTCTCTATTAACAAAGCATTTCCGGATAGGTAAGAAGTGCAGGTATTTGTTGGTATCCTGACATTTTCTTTTGAAATACAATTTGTTCCTTTCCATTAAACAACACTATATATTTTGCTTGCAATTCTGCATTATAAACAGCTATTTGAGATAGGGTATTATCATCCAGTTTTACGGAAGCAGCTTTACATTCAACCACGATAAGCATAGAGCCGTCAGGTTTTGAAACCACTATATCATAGCGTTTGCTTAGGGTATTATACACTATCTTTCTTTCGACAGCAATGGCTATTTTCGGCACTTTCAATACCTCCATCAAATAGTTTAGATAGGCTTGTCGCACCATTTCTTCTGCTGTTAGCGGAACAAAACAAAGACGCACAGGATCGAAAATTTGCTTTTTACCGTTTACGGTACGTATCCGAAAATCATGTTCCTTTTTCATGGCACTAATTGTATCCGGTTGACACACTAAAAAAAAGTACAAAAAACCTCTGTTTTACCTAAATTTTTGCTTTTATAAATTCATCAATGATGGCATCAATGGAAATATTTTCAGCTTCAGCACGATAGTTTTTAACAACTCTATGACGCATTACCAAATGAGCTACAGCTTTTACATCTTCTATATCGGGAGAGATTTTTCCCGAAAGGATGGCATGGCATTTAGCAGCAATAATCAAATTTTGAGAAGATCGTGGTCCTGCTCCCCAGGCTAAATATTTATTTGCCCATTCATGAGCTTGATTGGTTTCAGGACGGGTAATCATTGATAAGTTAACCGCATAATGATATACATTTTCTGCTACAGGAACTTTTTGCAGCAATTTTTGATAATATAGTATTTCTTCCAAATCAATCACTTGTTTTGGAGTGTACAGATCCCCACCGATGGTAGATTTCACAATATTAACCTCCTCCGTGAAACTGGGATAATCTAAATATATATTAAACATAAAACGGTCTAATTGGGCTTCGGGGAGTGGGTAAGTACCTTCTTGTTCAATAGGATTTTGGGTTGCCAATACAAAAAAAGGATTGGGCAAGTCATGGGTAACCCCCCCAAAAGAAACGCTACGTTCCTGCATAGCTTCTAAAAGAGCAGATTGAGTTTTAGGAGGAGTACGGTTAATTTCATCGGCTAACACTACATTGGCGAAAACCGGACCTTTCAAAAAACGAAAATTACGGTTTTCATCCAAAATTTCCGTTCCCATGATATCACTCGGCATTAAATCGGGAGTGAATTGAATACGATTATACGTCAATCCCAAAGCTTTCGAGATAGTTGTTATCATTAATGTTTTTGCCAATCCCGGGACTCCTATCAACAAGACATGTCCCCGACTAAAAATAGTGATAAGAATGTTTTTTAAGACCTCATCCTGACCAACAATTACTTTTCCAACTTCATGCCGTAAGTCTGCATATTTTTGCGTAAATGCTTTTACGGCTTCTACATCTGATTTAAATTCTATCATTTTCCAACTATTCCAAATTTTTCAAAAAAACCACAATTTTGATATTCTGTTTTTACTTTTATATGTGTTACTTTTACCTTGTTACGTGTCCACTTTAACAAAGCACTTTGTTTTTTTTGTTCCATTGCCACATTTTTGATTTTATCGTAATCATCGATCAAATTTGCTTTATGAGCCTCCCGTTTTGCTTTCACATATAAAATTCTATAGGCTTGATTTCCTTCTTCGGTAATAAAAGAAACTGCCTGAGAGAATTCACCCGGTATTAGCGAATTAATCACATAGAGAATGGATTTATCCAATTGATCTTCTGAAAAGGCGTAAGAAGAAGTATAAGGGTTAACAAGCATTCCTCCATTTATTTTTCCCGGATCATCGGAAAAACGCATGGCTGCCGAGTCAAAAGGCATTTTTACAGTTTTTATCACTTGATAAACACTATCTAAATATTTTTTTGACAGCATCATTTCTTCTGCCGTAGGTTTAGGTTTAATAAGGATATGTGCTACATTGATTTGTTCGCCTCGTCGTTCTATCATTTGAATAATATGTAAACCGGCTTGCGTTTCAACAACGGGAGACACTTCTCCCGGTTTTAAAGCAAATGCTGCTGTTTCAAATTCAGCGAATAACTCTCCTCTACTAACAAAGCCCAATTCTCCCCCTTTGGGTGCACTGCCCGGATCTTCAGAATATAAACGAGCAAAGGTTTTAAAATTTTCTCCTCTTAATACACGCGAACGAATATCTTCTAAACGATTTTTAACTTCGATCTTTTCTCCTTCACCTATTTGCGGAGTATGTACTATTTGCGACAATTCATATTCAACCGGAATGATAGGAATACTATCGTAGGGAATACTTTCAAAATATTCTTTCACTTCCTGATACGTAATAGCTGTATTCTGTGTTAACTTGTATTGCATTTGTTCAATCAGAAATTCATCCCTGACTAAATCACGCGAATCGGCTTTAATTTCCGCTAAAGACTTCCCGTAAGCATCTTCGAGTTTTTTTACATTACCGCCCATCTGAGCTATTTGGGTACGCATATTATAATCTATACGTTCATTTACTTGAGCATCTGTGATAACAATACTATCTAATTCCGCCTGATTAATGAGTAATTTTTGAAATATCATTTGTTCTAAAATGGCACAACGTATTTCATCTTCATTTTCTAAAGAATACAATCCCATTTGGTATTTATACCCCTGCAAAGCATATTCTAAATCAGATTTCATAATAATGCGATTACCTACTGTACCGATAATTTCATCAATAACAATGTCTGATTGTGCAAATGCCATTGCCTGTAATATACAACAAAGGATGATTCCTATATGTTTCTTCATGTTTAATTGTTTTTCAACTTACTTTTTGTAATTCATTTCTACAGCATGCTCTTTCTTTGCTTTTTGCAAGGCATTATCACGTATTTGTTTCACAAGTTTCTGTCGACGTTGATTCAATATGATTTCTTTGATATTTTCTTTTTCAACACTTAATGGAGAATAAGCTTCATTAATTTTAAAATCATTTATCTTAACCAAATACACGCTGTTGCTGTCTTTTAATTCGATGTTTCTGTTTTGTTGCAAGTATTGTTCCTGATTATACGTATTAATCGGTATCTCTTTTAAAATATCATCAAAAAGCAACCAATCATTCTCCATATACATATTTTCAGCATGTTTGATACAAATATTCTCTAACCTTTTTTGATCCTGTAAAGAACGATTATCGTTGAACAACAATCGCTTTACTTCTTCCAATTGATTAAAATCCAAAGAAAATTTTATATAATTAACCTTAACAATATTTTTCTTCATTTCAAATTCCGATTTATGCGCTTCGTAATAATTACGAATTTCATTTGCAGACACTTCTTTATTAAGTAAGGCTTCTGCTTTTTTATTCTCGTATGCAAAAATCAAAAGAGACTCATAATATTCTTTTACTTGTTTATCAAAATCTTTATCTTCATGATCTAAGAATTGTTCAGCTTCATGAACCATAGCTTGTCTTTGAATCCACATATCAATGAGATAAGATTGAATAGCGATGCTATCGGTGTTTTCATTAAAATCGGGAAGCATATGCTGTAAATCGGAAAGCAGCAGTTTTTCATCATATACACTTGCTACGACCGTATCCTTTGAATGCTTACAAGACATACAAAAACATATACACAAAACTATAGTAATAAAATATTTCATTAATTATTTTTTAATCAATGACAGAATGACTTCTTCATTCACCCACACTTTATTATTTGCACGTAATGACTTAATCCACTCTTTTTCAAGATAATTTTGATACAATGACACTATCATTCCTTTAATTTCTTCAAGAGGTTTAGGAGATGGCGCTAAGAACTCTTGTATTTCAATAAATTGAAAATTAGAAGAGGAGGAGGATGCTTTTCTAATGTCTTCAATGGTATAATCTTGTGCTATTTCAAAACTTCCGGATTCTTCTGCTTTTTTCATGGAGGGTTTCCATTGTCCCCAATTAAAAATGCTGTCAAAATTCATATCTTGTCCTTCCCATCGTATCACATGCTGAACACTTGCCACTTCCATTTTCTTATTGACGTTTGTCATAGCATCTGTAGGGGATGTCCCTTTTTTTATTAATTTCATGAATTTCTGATAAGCAGTTTCATCTTTTAACGTATATACCTTTGCTCTAACACGAACCGGATATAGATAATCGCCTTTTATTTCTTCATAAAAGGCTTTTAATCCAACCGTATCTGTTTCTGCTTTTTTCCATACTTTTTGTTCGCTTAATTCATACAATAAAACTCCCTCTTTATACTCTTTCATTAGATTAGCAAATTCAGGATATTTCGTTTCCAATCGGGTATCTTCATAATCAATTATGGTATTCTGTACATATTGTTTGTACATGTAATTAATTAATTCATCCAAATTGACATTTTTAATATTTCCATATTGATTTTCTTCAATATAATTTGCAAAATCTTTTTGTGTATACGTTTGACCGCCTAGAGTGAACAATGGTTTTTGCCATTTGCTTGAATCCTTGACTGTCCATTGTCCGATAAAAATAGCGGAATCGATAGTATAAAACTCCTCAAGAGCAGGGAATTTATCTTTAGTTTTAACTTCTTTAAAATTATATTCTTTTTTAAGTCTGTCCACAAAAGCTTCTTTACTTTTATTGGAGCGACTATCTTTTAAAATTTTATTTTTAGCGACTGCTTTCGTTTCCGCGTTGATAACTACCGGAATTTTATTTGTTATTTTAACGATATAAAAACCATATTTTGTTTCAAAAGGTTCTGTAATATCGTTAATTTTCAAGCCATAAAGATGTTTAATAAAATCACCTTCATAATTATTTACAGAGAATAAAGGAATTTCACCTTTTCGGGCAATCATACCTTTATCGGTGCTATACATTTCAACTGCTTGCGCAAAATCAACACCCTCTTTTACGGCTTTATAAGCTGCTTTTACTTTTTCTTTTGTTTTCAAAGAATCTTCAGCGGTAGCATTCCGAGGATAGGAAATTAATAGTTGAGAAGCCGCACATTTTCCAAGAGCCGGTTTTTTATCTGCGAGATAAACAATATGATATCCAAATTCAGTTCGAATAGGCATGGAAAGTTCTCCCACCTTGAGTTTATAGGCTGCCGATTCAAAAGAATATATCATATCGAAAACCGTGAAATAGCCGAGATCTCCTTTATTTCCTTTTCTCATGAGCACACCTTCCGGAGAGATTTCATCTTTGGCAGATGGATCATCGGATTCTGATACTGCTAAAACTTCAAACGATTCTCCTTTAAGTAGTCTATCTCGAATTTTCATGATTTCGTTATACGCTTGGATAGTATCTTTCGGTTTGGCTTCGAGGGGTAACCTTTTCATGATATGACTTGCTCTGATATCCCATTGCATACGTTCCATTACCTCGTCCAACAACCTATCGTTAACTTCTTTATCCGTTAAATAATTCTTTGCTGCTTGCATCCGATACCCATCCAATTCTTTTTGAAGTCCTTGAATAGTATCCAAACGAAGAGTAAGGGCTTCTGCATACCTCAATCTAAAATTAATATATAAATCAATATATTCACGTAAATCTGCTTCGGAAGCAGTATTCAAATCATTATTTTTCAAATACGTATACTTAAATTCCGATAAAGTGATTTTTTCATTTCCTATTTTCATTACAACAGGATCTTGTTGAGCAAATAAATGGGGTGTGAAGAAAAATCCTGTTACACATAGTATGATTATAAAACTTGATATTTTTTGCATTTTCTCTTTTTTATTTACATTTACTGTTATAATTATCTTGAATAGTTAGGTGCTTCTTGCGTAATGGTAACGTCATGTGGATGATTTTCTTGTATTCCCGCTGATGTTATTTTAATAAATCGAGCATTTTTCAAGGCCTCTATATTAGCTGAACCGGTATATCCCATTCCGGCACGTAAGCCGCCCATCATTTGGTGAATCACTTCAGATAACATTCCTTTGAAAGGCACTCTGCCAACTATACCTTCGGGGACCAACTTGGTAATATCACTTTCAAAATCCTGAAAATATCTATCTTTAGAACCTTTTTGCATCGCTTCTAAGGAACCCATCCCGCGATAGGTTTTGTATTTTCTTCCTTCAAAAATAATAGTTTCTCCCGGGGATTCTTCAACGCCTGCAAAAAGAGAACCTGCCATGATGGTAGAAGCACCTGCTGCCAATGCTTTAATAATATCTCCCGTATAATGAATACCTCCATCGGCAATAATAGGTATACCTGTACCTTTTAATGCCTTTGAAACAGCGTAAACCGCTGCTAATTGAGGCACTCCGACTCCGGCAATAATACGTGTAGTGCAAATAGAACCGGGACCAATTCCCACTTTAACCGCATCGACACCAATTTTAGCCAAATCCAATGCTGCTTCCGGCGTTGCAATATTGCCAACTATAATTTGCATTTCAGGATATTTTTGTTTTATCTTTTTTGCCATCTCCATAACGCCAATCGAATGACCATGAGCAGTATCTAATACAATAGCATCTACTCCTGCTTTTATCAGTTCATCTACTCTTTCCATCGTATCGTGGGATGTGCCAATGGCGGCAGCTACGCGTAAACGTCCTCGATTATCTTTGCATGCATTCGGACGAGCTTTGATTTTAATAATGTCTTTATATGTTATTAAACCAATCACTTTGTTATCCTTATCAACAACGGGAAGTTTTTCGATTTTATATTTCTGTAAAATATCAGCTGCTTTTTCAAAATCGGTAAATTCTGTAATCGTAATCACTTTTTTGGTCATTATTTTAGCGATTGGCAAATCCAAATCCTTTTCAAAACGCAAATCACGATTGGTAACGATTCCTTTCAAATGTTTTTCTTTATCTACAACAGGGATTCCCCCAATATGATATTCTTTCATAATTGCTAAGGCCTCTCGTACTGTTGCCGTAGAACCAATTGTAACGGGTTCTATTATCATACCGTTTTCTGCTCGTTTTACTTTTTTAACTTCCAAAGCCTGAAGTTCTATCGACATGTTTTTATGGATAACTCCTATCCCTCCTTCTTGTGCAATGGCAATGGCTAATTTAGATTCGGTAACAGTATCCATCGCAGCCGAAACAATGGGAATATTAAGTTTAATTTCTTTTGTAAATAAAGTAGACAAATCAACTTCACGAGGCAAAACTTCACTATAAGCAGGCAGCAGTAAAACATCATCATAGGTAAAACCCTCACCTACAAATTTTTCCTTTTCAAATTCAAAAGATATATTCATAGCTATAAATTTTTCTTAAATTAATCTGCAAAAATACATATTTTTTCATTATCTTACTGTTTATTTTCCATAATTTAATTCCGTGATTGTAGAGATAATAAAGGATTATTTACTATAAATGTTTTGACGTTCTAAATTGCTTTGTTTGTATATAAATACTAGCATAATATTGTAAATACTACCATGACCACAATGATTTACAAACAGTTTTTTCTATAATAGTTTCTTGTTCATCCGGTAAAAGATAGAAAAAATCAATGTCTGTTATTTTTTCAACAGTATCAATAGTAACTACATAGGTTTGCAAAGGCAAATCACTGGATTTATTAGGGATAATAAAAGCAATGGCTTTAATTTCCGGAAGGGAATAATCTAAAATTACTTTATAATAACTGGCAGGAACGGAAACTTTATTTTGTCCTATGGCAGGTAGGTTATCCGTTAAGATTGGACCGGTAACGATATAAATACTTTCATTTTCCACTGCCCATGTACGCACCAATTCTTCAAGTTTCTTCCATATTCCTCGGTTAAATCCGGGCACTTGAGGACTCATATTACTGAAGTAAAAAGATTCATTCATTGAAGGATAAGACCATCCCATATCGGCGGCCGGAGCTAAATGTCCCCGATCATAGTCGGAGTTTTTATAGTCATTATTTGTTGCGGTTCCGGTTTTAACTTTTGGGTCAGGGATAAATTTGTTGGTTCTTGGTGCAATTTTTACTGTTTTCTCCTTGTTTAGTTCATATGCCACCCAAGCTGCTTGCTCATGATTTTCATTATATAAAAGCGAAAAACCTGTATGTGTAACAATCATATCATTGATCCCGTGCTTTGGTATTTCCACATGCAACAGCTTGATAGGCTTCATTAAACTCAAGGCAATACTATCTTTTCTTTGATTGGGCTGTTGTCCGTTAACAATAAACTGACTAACTAAAATCAAGAAAAAAACGCACAAAAGTTTCTTCATACTTACCATGTTTCTTTCATCGTCATCATATGTATGGATTGAGGTAAGATTGTAATGACATAATTACCTTGATAGATTAATTCTCCTTCGACTTCCCCGGCGAAATAAGAACCTGATTGTATTTCTACTTTTGTAGTCTTATATAAGACAGCCTCATTCAATGCTTCTAAATGAGTACCTTCATATAAACTTTTAACATTTTTAATGACTTTAAAGGGGTGTATTTTTTTAATAATAACTACATCAAAAATACCATCCACAGGATTTGCCATGGGCACTTGGCGCATTCCATTGCCATTATACTGGCAAATGCCTACAGCGATAGTAAAAATATCTTCATCCAAACTTGCATCGTCGGTTATAATCTTAATTTTATTCGAAGAATACGTTAACAATACTTTCAGTAAATTAAATAAATAAACGGCTTTAGAAAATACTTTTGATTTATGTTTATTTACTTCTTGTATAACAGCTGCATCAAACCCAAATCCGGCAATATTAATAAAAAATCTTTTGTCTTCGATTTTATTGTCAACCATCGTCTCCACTACTCCGACATCATGTTTGATAAATTTCGCATGATTCAATTCATTTAATATTTCCAAATAATCGGAAGGATAATCATGAGATCGTGTCCAATCGTTACCGGTTCCCAGTGGAAGCACAACCACATAGACTTCATTCGTTGGAACCCCTGATAAAAATATGCCATTAATCACTTCGTTAATAGTTCCATCTCCTCCTACTGCTATGAAATGACGTTTGCCTTGTAAGCATAATTTTTTAACAATTTGGATGCCTGCTTTCGGAGAATCCGCTACGTGTTGTTGATAGGATAATCCAATAGATCTTAATTTATTTTCTATTGCTTGCCAATGCAAATAACATTTTTTTGACAAAGCATTGGGATTAAAAACCACTTCCCAATCATGTGTAAAAACCGGATAATTTACAGCTTGCATTATAGATTATTTTTTGATCGTATAATATATTTATTACGTTCACTGGAGTTCCGTGAAATCATTTCTCCTAAAAATCCCGCTAAAAACAATTGCATTCCGAAAATCATCGCCAATAAAGCCAGATAAAATAAAGGTTGATCGGTAACTTGGCGATAATATTCCACGTGATTAGCGATATTTACCAGTTTTTGAATGATTAACCAAATAGTAATTACAAAACCTATAAAGAACGACAAGCTTCCACCCAAGCCAAAAAAGTGCATGGGTTTTTTACCAAAGCGAGAAACGAACATAATCGATATCAAGTCTAAATAACCATTTATAAATCGATTCCATCCGAATTTAGTAACCCCATATTTTCTTTTTTGATGTTTCACCACTTTCTCGCCTATTTTTGTAAATCCTGCCCATTTGGCTATCACCGGAATGTACCGATGCATTTCTCCGTATACTTCTATTGTTTTTATTACTTCAGAACTATACGCTTTTAATCCGCAATTAAAATCATGTAAATTGATTTTCGACATTTTTCGAGTTGTCCAATTAAAAAATTTCGAAGGAATGTTTTTGGCAACTTTTGAGTCATACCTGACTTTTTTCCAACCCGACACCAAATCAAAATGTTCTTTTATAATCATCGCATACAAATCGGGAATTTCGTCAGGGCTATCCTGTAAATCTGCATCCATGGTAATAACTACATTTCCGTGTGCAGCTTCAAAACCAACATTAAGAGCTGCTGATTTTCCGTAATTTCTTTGAAAACGTATTCCTTTAATCGCTTCATTTTCTTTTCCCAATTCTTGAATGATGTGCCATGAATCATCCGTACTCCCGTCATCAATAAAAATGATTTCATACGAAAAGTTATTTTCATTCATAACTTTTACTATCCATTGCGATAACTCTCGCAAAGATTCATCTTCATTTAATAAAGGTATTACTATTGATATATCCATCGTATTAATTATTTTCGTTATTATCGTTTTGGGGAGGTGGTTCTTCTATTTTTCTTTGCATAAAAAATGCCATCAGTAATGCAGCCATAAATTGATAAAATAAGTAATGATTATTATATTTTATCAAATAAATGAAAGGTGTCAGTGGACGCGCTTTCTCCATTAAAGCTTGACCTTCTAAAGTGTTTGTGCTTTTATCCGTTAAGATGAAAGACGACATAAATTCTTTATCAATTACCTTCGTTAACAGGATAAAATAAAGGGAAAATATACATGCAAAAACAATAGCGGGTAAAACGCCGGCAAAGAAAGCTTGCAATAAAGGAAATTTATCCGATAGTTCGAAACTTTGTTTATATGCACGTATCGACGCATAAATGCATGCGAATCCAATAATTAATGTCAATACCTCAATAAGATTTTTACTATTGATAGAAGCATCTTGAAAAACATATACTAACAAATAATGCGATAGAATTTGAAAAAATCCTATTAAAATGCCCCACCGCAATGAATTACTTATTAGTTTTTTCCTCATTACAACATTTTTTTTGCAAAAGTACATTTTTTTAAAACACCGAAACGGCAATTCGACCATTGTTTTTTCTGTACTTTTCTTCTACGTTGTTTTTTTTAACTCTTTTTCTATCTTTTCAATAAATTGAAATGTTGTTTCGTACATTTGTTTCCCGTTTATCGCAGTAGTAGGAGCAAAACGTGCATATTCACATTGGGTAAGCACATTCATACATTCATCAATAAGTTCAGCGTTCAAGGATTTTTCTTCCAATTTACGACGGGTAGTATCCAAAGACAATTCCATGAGAGGAATATGAAATTTATCGCTGATGTATCCCCACAATGCTTGGGAAATGGCAATGTAAAATTGTTCGTTGTCTCCGCTTTTGAGGTATTTTTCGGCTTTCTGTAAACGTTTTCTTGCTAATTTTGAAGCTTTCTTATCTTTTATCATAGCAAGATTTTTCTTATTTTCTATTTGTTTTCTTAAAAGAATATAAAATAAAACAAACCCTATTAAAGGAATAAAAAGTAAGAAGTAATACAAAGGTGATAAGAAAAAATCAGAAGCCTTCGTCCGTAATGTAGGATTTTTCGTTTGTATGAAACGTATATCATCTCCAAGAATAGTAACATTCTTTTTATTCGTTGAACTCATATATTGTCTTCCCTGATTTTTTCCCTGAACAACGTGAAGTGGAACTTCTTTCGATTGAATGCTGATGTATTGTTTTTTATTTTTATCAAAATAGGTAAATACGGCTTGTGGAATAGTAAAATCTTCGGCACTACGTGGAATGAGAACATACTCAAAGCTACGAGTGCCCGAAATTCCATTCGGTGTTTTTTGAATATTATCCGTAACGATGGGTTCATGCACATCAAAATCTGAAGGAAATTGTATATTGGGAGCTTCTATGTGTTGTATGTTACCGGAACCTTTTATACTTATTATAAAATTTGTTGCATCATCGGTTGACAATTTATCTTTTGTTATTTTAGTCTGTATGCTGAAATCCCCTGTTAAACCCGAAAAATCGGATGGTTTAGGTTGCGGAAGTTCCTTCGCATTGAGGATTACCGAATTAGATACAATATCCAATGGAAGGTTTTGAAGCCTTCCCATCCCAAAAAAGGGATCATCAAAAAACATATCCCATGGATTGTTGCTTCTTGCTTTTTGCTGTATCGGTATTTGTACTATCACCTGCAATTCCAGCGGAGATATGGTCAATTGTCCGCTTTTTTGCGGAAAAACAGCAATATCATATAAATCAACAACAATATACGTTTTGCCATTTATCGTTTCTTTAGACTGTGGAGGTTCCACATTTCTATCATTCAGTTCATAGGTCCAAAAGCCGGTTGATTGTGGTGATTTTTTAATGGATGCTTGATAACCTTGAGCTTGTGAAGACAAATACAACTTATAATGAACAATTACCTGCTCTTCAATGTATGGATGCGTATTGGAAACAAAAGCTTTTATGAAAAAGTCATTCTTATCAAATCCTTGACCTTGATTCGACTGATTTTGATTACTCCCTTGTGGTGCAGATTGTGAAGCGCCTCCTGATACTTGAATGCGTATGCTATTTGAACGTATCGATTGACCATTTACTTTGAAGACATATGCGGGAATTTCAAACGTCCCTTCTTTAATAGCCTGTAAAATATAAGTATAGGTATATGTAGAATTTCTGCTTGTTTTTCCATTAATAATTTGAATACTGGTACTGGAAGAAACATTGGGTCCGCTTAAAACCGTAAAATTCCGAATGTCCGGCAAGGCAAAATTTGATATTTCTTCATTAGATGTATATGTCAACCGAAATTGTTGACCCGTGCTAACACTTGCAGGTGCTGATGCTTTTATCTGAATATCTTGTGTATATCCTAAAACACCCTGCATTATTATTCCAATTAGTAAAAAGAGTCGTTTCATGCTTTCTGTAATTTTTCTTATATTACCAATCTTTTTCTTGTTTTGTTTTTCTTGATTTTTGCAATTCAGCTTCTTTGATTTTTTCTTGTGTGCGTCTTTCATTTTGCTGTAAGGCATCTAATTGACGTTCTGCGTCTTTTTTCTTTTCCTGTGTTTGTTGATTGTCTTGTTTCTGCTGCTCTTGTTGTTGCTTTTGGTCGTTTTTAGGTTGATCTCCTTCTTTACTTTTTTGTTCTTGCTTTTGTTGTTGTTGTTGCTGCTGTTGTTGTTGCTGTTGTTGCTGTTGAGCAGCAAGCATACGCTTTGCATATTCCAGATTGT
This sequence comes from Bacteroidales bacterium, assembly GCA_017994425.1. Classification (GTDB taxonomy): domain Bacteria; phylum Bacteroidota; class Bacteroidia; order Bacteroidales; family WCHB1-69; genus UBA5266. The sequence continues at coordinate 29,672 of JAGOKS010000018.1, forward strand.
ACTTAGTATCCATATCGGAAGCATTTAATTTTAATGCATTTTTGTATGCCTCAATACTTTCCTTATATTTCTTTTGTTGCAACAAACTATTTCCCATATTATGAAAAGCTTTCGCTTTGGTTTTATTATCAATAGTATTCATAGAAGCCACCCTTTCGAATAATTTAGCGGCTTCATCATACTTCCCTTGTTTATATAATGAAGTTCCTAAATTAAAATTACTTTTATAATAATCTGTATTATAAGCTTTTGATTTTAAATACTCGGTAGAGGCATTTTGATATTTTTGTTGCGCTTGTCGATTTTTTTCAGCTATTTGCTCACGATTTAATTCCCCTTTTTGCTGTTGCAATTGTAAAGCTTCTTTCTCTAGTTTTTCAGCTTGGAAATAATAAAAGTTACCTTTTCGTAAACTTTTTAATTCATTTCGGGTTTGTCCCTGCAGTATATTAACGCTTAGAAGAAGGAGTAAAAAAACTCCCATCATATTCTTATTCAGCCAAGAAAAATGCGATAACCTGATGATTTTCTTATTATACAAAAGTACATCTAACACTATTAAAAAGAAAGCTATCCATAAGGGAATGTAATATTTGGAATTGTATTTTTTAAAAATAACATCTTCTATTTCTGTTTTTTCTATTAATTCCAATTCTTTATTCAGTATTTCAAAACCATCAAGGGAATTGCTAGCATATACATATTTGCCATTCCCGGCATCGGCAATATCTTTTAATATTTCTTCATTTAAACGGGTAATCACAGTATTGCCTTCCTTATCTTTTTTATATTGTTTTTCACCGCCATAGGTTTTAATAGGAATGGGTTCTCCCACTACATTCCCAATGCCGATAGTATAAATTTTAATTCCTTGTTTAGAGACCTCTTTTGCCATTTCTACAGCATCCGTAGCGTGATCTTCACCATCAGAAATGACTACAATCACCTTATTGACAGTGGGATTTTGTGATACAGTTGTGGATGATTTGGGAGCAAGCATAGAAACAGCAGCCATATCAATAGCGCCCGCAATGTCAGTACCTTGATCGCTAATACTACGTGTATCGATGTTGGAAATAAATGTTTTAGCGGCAGCATAATCGGAAGTGATAGGTAATTGTACGAACGACTTACCGGCAAAAACTACAAGTCCGATTCTATCGCCTTTTAATTTATCAATAGATAACATCAACGCTCTTTTAGCCGATTCCAAGCGATTCGGGGCATAATCCTGTGCTAACATGCTATTAGAGACATCCAAACAAAACATAATATCAATTCCTTTACGTTTTCCTTTTTCCATCCCTGCTCCTATTTGAGGATTGGCTAATGCAAAAATAAGACAGGTGTAAATTAAACAGATAATTATAAATTTAACGTTTTTCATTCGCCCGGAATATTCAGGCATTAATCCTGCTATTAATTGCTGCTCTCCAAAAGCGGATAAAGCTTTCTTTTGTTGCCAACGAATATAGATGTATAAAAACAAAAAAACAGGCAACATACCAAGTCCATAAAACATAAATTCATTTTCAAATCTAAACATAAATGATACTTTTAATGTTAAACGAATCACATGTTAAACGAATCAACAATTAAAATATTTTTTTGATGAAAAAAAACAGATAATTTTATTTGTATAATAAGAATCTTTCGTTTAAATCTATATTTACGTATTTCGTTTACGTATTCTGAGCTTGACATGCCTACAGATATACTAAAAAACCATCGCTTTCGTTTATGTAGATGAATTAAAAATTAAGAAAATATGCCAAATACCATACATATTCTTTGGGCGGATGATGAAATAGATTTATTAAAACCACATATCATTTTTTTAGAAAAAAGAGGATATAAGGTTATTACAGCGAAAAGCGGCAACGAAGCCTTGGAAGAATTAGAAAAAAACATTATAGATATTGTTTTTCTGGATGAAAATATGCCCGGATTAACCGGCTTGGAAACTATTTCCCTTATAAAAAGTAAATTTTCTACTCTTCCCATTGTTATGATTACTAAAAGTGAAGAAGAACAAATTATGGATGATGCCATCGGTTCCAATATTAAAGACTATTTAATTAAGCCGGTAAATCCAAACCAAATATTACATTGCTTAAAAAAACATACCGAGTTTAAACGTATTATTACCGAAAAAAGCTCTTCTGACTACCAACAAGCCTTTCGAGAAATTACTATTAAATTAATGGGAGCCAATTCGCATGAAGAATGGATTAATATTTATAAAGAACTTGTTTATTGGGAATTAGAACTTGAAAAAAACAGCGATGCCAATATTGTAGATATTTTATATGCACAAAAAGAAGAAGCTAATTTAAGCTTCAGTAAATTTGTAATAAAAAATTATATTAATTGGATAAACGGTAAAACTTCCGACAAACCTATAATGTCGCATACTATATTAAAAGAAAGATTTTTCCAAGAATTAGACAATAACAAAACTACTTTTTTAATTGTTATCGACAACTTACGTTATGACCAATGGAAAATAATTGAACCTTTGCTAAGCGATTACTATCGAGTAGAAAAAGATGAATTGTATTACAGTATTTTACCTTCAGCTACTCAATATGCCCGTAATTCTCTTTTTGCAGGATTATTACCCTCGGAAATCGAAAAGAAGTACCCCAGTCTTTGGTTGAATGAAACCGATGAAGGCAATAAAAATGATTATGAAACCAACTTATTAGATGAATACCTTAGACGTTATGGAAAAAAGATAAAACATTCTTATTCCAAAGTGTTAAATCTCGATTTTGCAAAAAAAACAAATGACAAACTGCCCGAACTACTGGAAAATAATCTCAATGTGATTATATACAATTTTGTAGACATGTTATCACATGCTCATAGTGATGTAGACCTAATCCGTGAATTAGCTGAAGATGAAACATCTTTTCGTTCCATAACCTCTTCCTGGTTTGAACATTCTCCATTATTGGAAATGATAAAATATTTGTCGGAGAAAAAAATACGTATTTGTCTTACAACAGATCACGGAACCATACGCATTAAGAATCCGGTTAAAATTATTGGAGATAAAGAAACCAACAGTAATTTACGTTATAAGGTTGGGAAAAATTTAAATGTAAACGAAAAAGAAGTTTTTGTTATCCACAATCCTCTGGATGCCTATTTGCCACGATTAAATATCACCTCCAAATATATGTTTACGTATAGTGATAAATTTTTTGCCTATCCCAATAATTACAATTACTATGTAAACCATTATAAAAACACCTTTCAACACGGAGGTATTTCAATGGAAGAATTATTAATTCCTTTCATCACTTTAAATCCTAAATAATTTGTGATGCTAAAAAAAATCATTTTCATATGCGTAAGTGCGTTGATGTTTCTTTATTCTTCCAATGCACAGAAATTTAAAGGCGGTTTAAATCTCGGACTCATTGCCTCCCAAGTAGATGGCGATTTTAGAGGGAATTATAATAAACCGGGCTTATTTATTGGAGCCTTTACACTACTTCCATTTCATAAAGAAACCATGGGAATACAGTTAGAACTTAACTATGCCCAAAAAGGGAGTAAATCCCAAGGCAGATTAAGCGATGGCACGTTGAATAAATCCCGTATGGCATTGCATCAGATTGAGATACCCGTTTTGTACAACTGGATGTTTGTTCGAAATCTATCATTAAACGGCGGGTTATCGTTTAATATGCTAGTCGACACTAAAATATATGATATGTATGGATATGAGGATAAGGTATATGAAGAGAGTTATGATTTTAAATTCTTTGAGTTAGGAATGTTACTTGGCATTCATTACATTTTAAAAGAACATTACGGATTCGCATTTCGCTACGGCTATTCACTCACACCCATTGGCATCAGCCACGATATACGTCCCAGAGTCTTTAGCGGATTAAGAAACAATTTTCTTCAATTCCATTTCTCCTATCAATTTTAAAAAAAATGAAGAATCCTTGGTTTTTTATGACACTACATACATATTTAGAAATAGTAAGCTAACAAAAGAAAAAAATGATGTAATTTTGCACATCTAAAAATAAAAGAATTGGAAAGAGAAATAAACATAAAAAAGTTTGCTAAAGAATGCATTGCTGAAGAAGCAAAAGCCATTGTTCGCTTAAAAGATTTCATTAATGATGATTTCGAAGCGTGTATCCATGAAATTTTCAACGATAACGAAGGTCGAGTCATCGTTACAGGTATCGGTAAAAGCGCTATTATAGCACAAAAAATGGTTGCTACTTTCAATTCCACAGGTACACCGGCAATTTTCATGCATGCTGCCGATGCTGTACATGGGGATTTAGGCATTATTCAAGCTCACGACATTGTTATATGTCTGTCGAAGAGTGGCAATACTCCTGAAATTAAACTACTGTTACCCATGATTCAAATGATGGGAAATAAAATTATTGCTATCGTAGGAAACATAAACTCTTACTTGGCACAGCATGCGGATTATACAATAAATTGTACCGTCGACAAAGAATCCTGTCCCAACAATCTTGCCCCCACTACCAGCTCAACCGCTCAATTAGTAATAGGAAATGTAATGGCTGCCTGCTTGATTTCCATGCGGGGATTCTCTGATACCGATTTCGCTCGCATTCATCCGGGAGGAGTGTTAGGTAAAAAGTTATACCTCAAAGTTGAAACTTTATGCAAACAAAATGAAAAACCTCAGGTACAACCTTCCGATAATTTAAATACAATTATTTACGAAATATCTTCCAAACGCTTAGGCGTTACTGCCGTTATCAATAACAACAAGATTGTCGGCATCATCACCGATGGCGATTTACGACGCATGTTGCAATCCTCTCAAAACATTCAAAATATCAAGGCTGAAGACATTATGTCTAGGGCACCTAAACTTATTAACGAAAATGAAATGGCGGTAAAATCGCTGGAAATCATGCGA
>JAGOKS010000019.1 GCA_017994425.1 Bacteroidales bacterium
AACTTTTGTCTTAAAAACTGATGTAAACTTTCTTCTTGATTTTTTCATATTTTGACAGATTTTAACGTTTATTTTACGATGTTTTTTTTGTTAAGGTTACTGTCCTATTTTTTTAAACCACTTTAAACTTTAGTGGATAATTTTCCGGAAGGACAAGTAGTTATTAAAATAGATAATGAATTTGCTGGTTGTGCCTTATCCATAATAGTTGATTACACTCAATTTGACAATAAGCATACATATAAAGAAATTACGGGTAATTACACTTTCAAAACTCATACATACGGAGGAGATACACTATATGGTATTGATGTTTTTATCCGTCCAAAATTTCGTGGATTAAGACTTGGCAGGCGATTATATGATTACAGAAAAGAGCTTTGTGAACGCTTAAATCTGAAAGGAATAGTATTTGGAGGTCGCATACCTAATTATCATAAATATTCCAAAGAGATATCGCCAAAAGAATATATCGAGAAGGTAAGAAAAAAAGAGATACATGACCCTGTGCTTGATTTTCAAATGTCTAATGATTTTCATCCTGCGAAAATTTTACAAGGTTATCTTGAGGGAGATAAAGAATCTAAAGAATATGCTGTACTTTTAGAGTGGGATAATGTATATTACGAAAAACCATCCAAGAAAGCAGCAGTTAAAAAGACGGTTGTAAGATTGGGATTAATACAATGGCAAATGCGTTTGTACAAAAATTTTGATGAAGTTATGCAACAGGCTGAATATTTTGTTGATGCTGTTTCAGGTTATAGAGCCGACTTTGCATTGTTTCCGGAATTTTTCAACGCACCTTTGATGGCAGAGAACAATCATCTTTCGGAGCCTGAAGCTATAAGAGAACTGGCAAAGCACACCTCGCATATTGTTTCAAAGTTCTCAGAATTAGCTATTTCATATAACATTAATATTATTACAGGTAGCATGCCCGAGGTCGTACATAACCAACTATTTAACACCGGATATCTTTGTAAAAGAGATGGAGGTGTTGAGCGTTTTGAGAAGCTGCATGTAACGCCTGATGAATCAAGAATTTGGGGAATGCAAGGTGGAAATACATTAAAAACATTCGATACTGATTGTGGTAAAATAGGCATCTTAATTTGCTACGATGTTGAATTTCCTGAATTATCCCGACTGTTAGCCGATGAAGGAATGGATATTTTATTTGTCCCCTTTTTAACTGACACCCAGAATGGATACTCAAGAGTGCGGAGTTGTGCTCAGGCAAGGGCTATTGAAAATGAATGTTTTGTTGCTATTGCCGGTAGTGTTGGCAATTTGCCTAAAGTGCATAATATGGACATTCAATATGCACAATCAATGGTATTTACACCTTGTGATTTTGCGTTTCCAACAAATGGTATAAAAGCAGAAGCTACACCAAATACTGAAATGATTTTACTCGCTGATGTCGACATTGATATGCTAAGGGAATTAAATCAGTTTGGAAGTGTTAGAAATTTAAAGGACAGACGAAATGATATATATAAAGTCAATAAATTGAATTGATAAACGAATGATTCTATATGTATTTTACTTGCACTTTGTGTCTTTGTTTTAACTGCAGAGAACGCAATGCTTACATATGATCTAAACTTAATTTTTTCGGAACGAAAAATAATCTCGGCACACGTTACGTGCGACATTTTTTGCTTTTTAGGCTTTATTTTCCCGTCTTGCGATTTTATTTCACCTTATCTTGCAAAGATTTGAATCCTCTGCCGAGAATTTCGTGGGCATCGGAGATAGTAATAAAGGCATCCGGGTCGACTTGAAAGATATATTTTTGCAAATCGGGAATTTCTCTTCGGTTCATAACGGTAAAGAGCACATCTTTATTTTCCCGGGTATACATGCCTTTAGCCTCGAAGATAGTGCCACCGCGATGAAGGTTATAAATAATGGTTTGACGCAGTTCTTCGCTTTTATCGGAGATGATAAACACTATTTTATCGTCGGAGAAGCCATGCAACACCAGGTCGATGACTTTCCCCATAATAAAAATTGTAAGCCAGGAATAGAGAGGAATTTTCCAGTCTTGAAAGGAGAGGAAGCCAATCACCACGATACAGGAATCCACTATCATGAGCTGTTGTCCCAGCGGTATTTTAGTGTATTTCGATAAGATTGATGCCAATACATCGGAACCGCCGCTGGAAGCACGGGCTTTGAAGATGAAACCAACACCTATTCCCATGATGACACCTCCGAAGATACTCGCCAGCAACACTTCATCGTGGAGATTGAGGGGGTCGCTGCCAATGAGCCATATCAATCCATCGGTAAAAAATGCCGTTAAAATAAAACCCACGAAGGTCTTAACGCCAAAACGTGAGCCTAAGAGTTTTAAGCCTATCAAGGTAAGGGGGAGATTGAAAAACAATGCCGCCAACCCGACAGGAAAGCCGAATTTGTAGTGTAAGACAATGGAAATACCGTAAATCCCTCCCGGAATTATTTTATAGGGGGTCATAAAAAAGGCATATCCCAACGCCAAAATAAAGGTGCCGAGAATTAAATAGGTATAGGAAATAAACCATTCCCTTGATAATAATTTATCTTTGATGGGATTAATGATGAAATTAGCCATGTGTATGTATGTTTAATGTGTTATATATTCGTGTTGCCCTTCGAGAATTGTTATGATTGGAAAGGGAATCTGTTGAATGTACATGGGAATACGGATTTTCAAATGATACTGCGGATGCTGTGCAGGCTATGGGAATATTCTTCTTTTTCGACATTGAAAATACCTTTGTTGTCGATGCGGTCTTTACGTACTTTGCTGCTGGCATGGACGATGCTGTGATCCATATATATAATCCCCGTATGGGTGATGCGGTTTTCTTTGTTGGCAAAGAATGCCACATCAAAGCATTTCGCTGCTTCTATGCTCTCAACAGGATTTCCTTGCTGTGCCTGTTGAGAGGCATCGCGTAAGAGCTTAACTCCTGCCATTTTAAACAGTATTTGGTTGAAGCCGGAACAATCGATGCCTAAGGGGGAACGTCCGCCCCAGAGATAGGGGGCGTTCATAAAAAGACGGATATGTTCGTGCATGCTTTTTTGAGGAGCGATACTCTCTATTTCAAACCATTCAGCTCCGAGGTATATGGTTTTATCGTCTCTGAGCGGAAGACCGGCACCGGGAGGAACGTAAAAACGGAAATCCCTTCTTTTATCATACAACAGTGTCCAATCCTGAGCAATGAGAGGCGTTTGAAGGGTGTAATACGTTTCTATTTCACTATCGCGAAGAATACTCAACTGGTTTCTGTCCAGATATCCTTTGTAATCATCATAAAGAGAACGAACATACAGCCAATTAATATCTTGTTTGATAATTTCGTAGGCTTCGCCGAACAGCAGTTGAGATATCATTTCCGAGCGGTGCGAGGGGCGACTGCGTAAAGGAATCAACGCTATGTTGCAAAAGCCGTAAATAGCCATTTTATTCCACAATAAAAGGTTTAACTTTTGAAAAACCGGAAGTGCTCAGCTTGATGAAATACATGCCTGCAGGCAAATGGCTGATGTTAATAGATTGAACTTCCTGTGTGTTGATGGATGATTGGGTATATAACACCTGACCGTTTACACTGTAAATACTTATGCTTGCGTTGGCAGCTTCCATTCCCTCAAAACGGATACGTATATTCTCGTTGGCAGGATTGGGGAATATAGTAAAGTTCCCATCCTTGGTAATATTTACTTCTTTGATTGCTAAGTCGGTCGGGCATACGTAGACTTTTACGGGTAAGGCATATATGTTATTGTCTCCCGTATAAATTCCCGGTTGTTGCCAGGGGAGATTCACACGTATATATCCGGTAGCAAGGCTTTTGTTGCGTAAGCTTGCATTTTTCACAAACACAAAGCGAGCAGAATCGGGATCTCCTTTTTCACCGGGCAGAATATAGTCAACGCAGAAATGGCGTGATATGGTTAATGGTTCATCCAATAGTATCATATTCCATGCATTACTTATGATTTGATCTCCGAGAATATTCATTTTACGGTACAAGGTTGTTGGAGTTCTCAAAGAGCTGGTATTAGTGATTCTGACAACGACAGTATCATTTGCCGTTAGATTCAGGTTCCCGAAATAAACGGCAACGGAATCGATAATGACTTCTTCATAAACATTAATGTATTCTGAAGCCGAGTGAATGTAATTATTGGTATCGGCATAGGGAAAGGCAAGTTCAACAAAAGTGTCTGTTTCAAACAGATTATGTATTGAGACGCAATCATCTATTGCTAACGGGTCTTGAGCAACCGTAATGGTTTTGATACGTGTGGTGGAAATAACGGATAGTTCTACATAACGTTGCAGTGTGGTTGAGTTTTTGGTTTTGGTGCTAACAATAATTTCAGCATCACCGCTACTTTGAGCTACGGATAAAGAGAACCAATTGGTGTCACCGGCAATATACCAACTGTCGTTGGAAGAAATCCGAAAGGTATCTGTATACTCTATATCGTTTGTAAGCAGCATATAATTGGTGTCGATGGCTAAGGTAGTAGTGTCAAGTCCGATGGTAAAACGTATGCTGTCAATCGCTGAGGTGATGTTGGAAATGGAAATTCCCATAACATTGTCTCCGTTTGACAAGAACGGACTTGGGTTGGATACATCGTTGAAAGTGGTACGACCTGATTCTTCACTGAAGTATGCCAAAGAGAGGTATCCTTCTGAAGTGGTAGTGCCGTCGGGTCTGAAAATATATACTTCGTCCAATGTAGAATCTCCGTCATATCCGGCATTGCCGTTGTATCTATCGTCAATGCGATAAATAAGAATCCCTGAACCCGAAAGACCTGACTCAAAAGTGGTAGAAGTTTTTTTGCGATATTCCAAAATAATAAATTGATTAGGTTCATTTTCAATGGGTATTTTATAGGCTATTCTATCAATCGAAGTACCGTTGGCAGGGAAAAGGGTATAGGTTCCTCCTTTGTAAATAGTAGGGATGCTGTCAATCCAATTGCCGTATTTGAGTTTCATATAGGCACCCAAACCTTGAGGTTTGGAATAAGAGGTCGATGCCATTAAATCCCAGGAGCCGACGGGCGTAACGTAATCATAAGTTTCATCGTAGCGATATAAATCCGGAGCTCCTAAGGTATGCATAAACTCATGGGTGATAATACCGGAATACATGTAGGTTTCCATAATGAAATTATAGTCATAGACTCTTTTACCGTTGATAGAAACATCGTAGGTATATAAGTTCCATCGATGGGGCCACATTAAGCCGTTCCATCCTTCGGGAGAACCGGAAGTAACGAAACACACATTGTCGACACGTCCGTTGTTGTCGTAATCTAAATCTAAAGAGCTCGGAATGCTGTCTTCAAAAAATTGAACCGTACGTCGCAAAAGGGCATGTTCTCTTTTTCTTCTATCATTATACGTTTGATAGCCGATAGGATTAGAGGTGGCATTGTATGCTAAATAGTAATTTCGCGGGAATGAGTCCTGAAAGGAATAGACGACCGATGAATTGGAAGTAGGGTAAAAGTGGCTGGTAACAAATAATTTTCCATAGGATATATGGCGATAATAATTGTATAAAGAGTTGGCTGTAACAGTTGATGAGTCATTGAATTTATTTACAATGGATGTATAGATATTCCCATTATATCCACTTTCATCGGAAAAGCGTATGAAAAATACCAGGTTGTTGATTTGTCCATGATTTTTACCGCTCGTTTTACGCTCAGGAACAGAGGGAATATCGGATTCAAACGCTTTACGTTTTTCTACCCATTTTTCTGCTGAGATGTTAGCATTTACCTGCAAACCAAGAGTAAGAGGATTTACTTCTCCTACAATATAGGAAGAAGCTACTAATGCATCACCTTCTTTCAGTGCATAAGTGTAATAGCCGGTTTTTTCATCTAAAATAATAGTATAACCTGCCGAGTCGTGTAACCAATTGTGATATTCGTCACCGCTGGCAAAGCAGTGTATTTGTTTTCCGTTAGGTTGGGTGAGGGTTTGGGGTACATTTTTAAGGTAAGAGGCGTATGATATTGTAATTAAGAAAAATATACATACTGTAGTGAAAAACTTCTTTAACATATAAACTTTCTAATTGAGAATAAAAATTTTTAATTTAATTCTTGCAAAAGTAGCATAAAATTTAATACTTTTGCAAAAAATTAAAGCATCACTAATAAATATTTAATGAAAATGAAAACATTTAGCATTACGTTAATCGCTACCTTAGCCATTTTTAGTATAAGTTGTAAAAATCAAAAACCAAAAGAAGAAGCTGCCGTGGAAGAAGTAAAAAAATCCGAATTGCAATTAAAAGTAGAAGAGTTTGCCTATGTAGATTTAAGTTCTGATTTAGTAAATACTTTATCCGAGAGTGAAAAACAATTGATACCTATTTTTATTCAAATAGCCGATATTATGGATGCACTTTTCTGGAAACAAACCTTTGGCGATAAGACTATTCTCGATACCATACAAGATGAATATGCTAAGGATTTCGTGAAGTTAAACTATGGTCCTTGGGAAAGTTTAAACGACAACAAACCTTTTATTGCAGGGTATGGCGAAAAACCCCTCGGCTGCCAGTACTATCCGACAGATATTACCAAAGAAGAATACAATGCTTATAAAGATCCCAATAAAGCTTCCCTCTATACTGTTCTAAGAAGGAATGAGGATGGGAGTTTAAAAACCGTTTGGTATAAGGATGAATACAAAGCGGAACTTACAAAAGTATGTGAATTATTGGATAAAGCCATTGCCATTGCAGAAGATGAAGGCATGAAAAAATACCTGACAGAACGTAAAAAAGCTTTCCAAACCGATAACTATTATGCCAGTGATATGGCGTGGATGGATATGAAAGCAAGTAAGTTGGATTTTGTTTTTGGTCCTATCGAAAAATATGATGATAAACTCAATGAAGCAAAAGCCTCTTATGAAGCCTTTATTTTACTGAAAGATGAAGAAAAAAGCAATGAATTGGCAAAATTTATTCAACTCTTACCTCAATTACAAAAAGAACTGCCCTGTGATGCGAAATACAAAACATTTGTACCGGGAGCTTCTTCCGATTTGAATGTATATCATGCAGTGTATTATGCAGGAGATTGTAATGCCGGTAGCAAAACCATAGCTATCAACTTACCGAATGATGATAAAGTACAAAAAGTAAAAGGAGCCCGTCGTTTGCAATTGCGTAATAGCATGCAAGCCAAATTCGATAAAATATTAATGCCTATCGGACAAATGGTGATTGAGGCTTCACAGCAACAACACCTTAAATTTGATGCTTTCTTTTGGAATGTTACTTTCCATGAAGTAGGTCATGGGTTGGGAATAAAAGAAACGATTAATGGCAAAGGAAGCGTGGATAATGCCATGCAAACAGAAGGGACAGCATGGGAAGAAGCAAAAGCCGATATCTTAGGGTTGTTTTTAGTATGTAAATTAATTGAAAAAAGAGAAATCTCAAACATCACTACCGAAGATGCCATCACAACCTTTATCGCCGGCATTCTTCGTTCGGTGCGTTTTGGTGCTTCGAGTTCTCATGGCTCTGCCAATATGATGTGCTATAATTTCATGGAAAAAGAAGGCGCTTTTATACGCAATGAAGAAGGCATGTATCATATCGATTTTGACAAAGCAAGGGCTGCCGTTGATGCATGGGCAACCATTATCCTGACCACACAGGGGGAAGGTAATTTTGCTTTTGCAAAAAAATACAGAGAAGAAAATGGCGGTATTACGGAAGATTTGCAAATAGACCTTGATAAAATAAATGCTGCCGGTATTCCGAGAGATATACGTTTTAACCAAGGAATGAAAGTATTGGGTTTAGAGTAATCATAGAATAAAGATAAAGCAAACAGACTATTGTTTTATCTTTTTCATTTTAATAAAACATAATAGCTATGAGTAAGATAGCAACAGCCGGCAACAAAGGGAAAGGGGTACGTTCCGATTGCTTCATTAGTTTGGAAATTACTTCCCAAGGAGGCTTACAAACAGAGTGTATAAGCAAGGTAAAAGCTTTGTATGGAAAGCAAATAGAATCGGAAGTGAAAGAGATAGCCGCTTTTTTCGGCATAAAGCATGCTCATATAACTATTGAAGACAGCGGTGCCATTCCTTTGGTGATTGCGGCTCGTATGGAAGCTTGTATCAAACGACTTATTGATACGGATAAAGAGTTTCTACTGCCTTTTTTACCGGCAAATAATTATGAAACGGCTAAAGACAAATACCGTTTTTCCCGTTTGTATTTACCGGGTAACACCCCCAGTCTTGCCATCAATGCAGGTATACACAAGCCGGAAGGCATTATCCTCGATTTGGAAGATGCGGTTGCTTATGATAAAAAGTTTGAAGCTCGTTACTTGGTACGTAATATGCTTCGGGGAATTAATTTTTATGGTACCGAGCGTATGGTGCGTATCAATCAAATACCGGCAGGACTTGAAGATTTATCTTACGTGATACCTCATCATGTAAATTTACTCTTGGTTCCTAAATGTGAAAGTGCTGAGCAAATCCACTTACTGAACGAACATATAGAAATTTTAAAGAAAGACCATGGCATTACACATCCCATTTGGTTGATGCCTATTATAGAAAGTGCCTTGGGTGTGATGAAATGTTTTGAAATTGCCACTGCTGCTGAAAATATAGTAGCTATGGCAATTGGATTGGAGGATTATACCGCCGACCTAGGTACCAAACGTACAGCTGAAGGTACTGAGTCTTTCTTTGCCCGTTCCCTGCTCGTTAATGCGTGTAAGGCGGCCGGTATACAAGCCATTGACTCGGTTTACTCCGATGTAGCCGATATGGAAGGCTTGAAAATTAATGTATTAAAATCAAAAGCCTTGGGTTTTGACGGTATGGGATGCATCCACCCGCGACAGATAAAAGTAATAAAAGAACATTTCACTCCCGATGCAAGTGAAATTGACAAAGCCAAGAAAATCATCCACGCTTTTATGCTTGCCACCGAACAGGGCTTAGGAGTGGTATCCCTCGGCTCCAAAATGATAGACCCGCCGGTAGTAAAACGTGCCGAAAGAACCATTCAATTGGCGGTAAGCACGGGAAAATTGCCTGCCGACTGGCGGAAAGAGTTTTTAGAATCTGAATGAACTAATACCTAATATGCTTTTGTAATGAAATGTAAGAATTTTGTAGTCAATGCAGCGGGACGTAGAGTGCCCACAATTGTCAACGGACAAGAAATGATTCCATATATGGGTTTGGGTAAGCATAAACCCTCCGGACGTAAGTATGCGCCTCCCGTTCCCAGTTGTTTGGATTATCCCTCTGATGGGAATAAAATTGTGGACTCCCTTGAACAAGCTCTCCGTTATTGCGGATTGAGCAATGGCATGACCATTTCCACCCATCATCATTTAAGAGACGGTGATTTAGTGAGCAATACTATCTTCGACATTGCTCATAATATGGGTGTCCGTGATTTGGTGTGGTTGCCTTCGGCTTCTTTTCCCTGCAACGACCCCTTGATAGGTTACCTTGAAGATGGTACTATTAACCGTATTGAAGGTTCCATGAATGGTCCCTTGGGTAAGTTTACCTCCTACGGAGGCATGAAAGGATGTGCCGTATTACGTTCTCACGGAGGAAGGGTGCAAGCTATTCAAGACGGTGAAGTGAAAATAGACATCGCCGTTATTGCTGCTCCGTCAGCCGATATGTTCGGCAATGCCACCGGTGCAGAAGGTAATTCTGCTTGTGGTGTTTTAGGGTACTCTTTAGTAGATATGCTGTATGCGGATAAAGTCATTGTAGTTACCGACAACCTGATTCCTTTTCCCTGTATGCCTTTCCAAATACAAGGGAATTATGTGGATTATGTAGTGGTAGTTGATAAAATAGGAATACCTGAAAAGATAGTGTCAGGAACGACACAGGTAACTAAGTCACCCGACAGGCTGTTGTTGGCAGAGTGGACGGCTCAATTTTGTGCTGAAGCCGGCTTGCTGCGTGATGGTGTTGGTGTACAGACAGGTGCCGGTGGAACATCACTCTCAGTGGGATTGCATTTTCATGAACAACTGAAAGCCAATGGATGGAAAGCTCGTTTTGGCTTTGGCGGAAGCACTCAATACATGGTCAAGATGCTTGAAGAAGGAGTGATGGATTATATCCTCGATGCGCAAGCTTTCGACCTTGAAGCTGTTCGTTCTGTAAGAGAGAATGCCAATCATATTGATTTGTCGGTATTCCAATCTTATAATTTTCACAGCAAAGGGAATTATACGAGTTTGATTGATATTGTTATACTCGGCGCAACCGAAATTGATACTCGTTTTAACGGGAATGTAGTTACCCATTCTGATGGTTTATTGTTACATGGTATAGGCGGGTGGCAAAATTGTTTGCATTCCAAATGTACTATTCTACCTGTGCCTCTTTTCCGTGATAGAATACCGGTAGTAGTGGATGAATTGACTACGCTGTGCGGTCCGGGAGAATTAATCGATGTGGTAGTTACTGAAAGAGGTATTGCCATTAATCCGCTGCGTACGGATTTATTGGATAAAATGCAACATTCTTCTCTTCCTATTGTACGTATTGAAGATTTGAAAGCAGAGGTAGATGCTATTTGCGGACAACCTGATAAAGCATCCATAAGTGATAAAGATGAAGATACTGTCGCTATTATTAAATGGGTCGATGGTACGGTTATCGATACTGTACGTAAAGTATTAGATTAATACGTTTTTTATGTCTACAATACCACAAGAAGACAGCCTCTGGACGAAGAGTTATGTCTATATGTGCCTGTCTAATTTTCTAGTTTTCTTTGCTTTTTATCTTTTAATGCCTACCTTGCCATACTATCTTACCGAGGTTTTTCAAAGTACAAAAGGCATGGTAGGAATCGTGTTGTCCAGTTATACTATTGCAGTTCTCGGAATACGTCCTTTTTCCGGTTTTCTGGCAGATACCTTTGCACGTAAACCCATGTATATTATTGCTTATTTTTTGTTTACGACATTTTTTATTGGTTATCTTCTGGCAGGAGTACTTTCGGTATTTATAGCGATACGTATTTTTCAGGGTTTTACTTTTGGTGCGGTTACTACATCGGGGAATACCTTAGTAATTGATATTATGCCATCATCACGTAGGGGAGAAGGTCTGGGTTATTATGGCGCTATCAATAATTTAGCCCTTGCCTTTGGTCCCATGGCAGGTTTATTCCTGATGAATGCAGGTAGTTTTGAAAACATATTTTATGCTTCCATACTTTCGGGGAGTTTGGGTTTGTTTTTCGCCTTATTGGTAAAATCTCCGCCTAAACCTCAGCATGAGCATGAAGCATTGTCATTAGATAGGTTTTTTCTTCTTAAAGGATTACCGGCAGCTATTTCATTGGTTTTAATAACTATTCCATATGGGATGACTTCAACGTATATAGCCATGTATGCTGAGAAATCGGGATTGGGTTCCTATGCCGGGTTATTCTTCTTGGTGATGTCAGGAGGGTTGATACTTTCACGCATTGCATCAGGGAAAAAAGTAGACCAGGGGCATCTTACACGCATGATACAGCTAGGGTATGTACTTGTATGTATAGGCGTGCTGATGGAAGTGATGTTGCAACAAGTTTCTCGCTTTCATCCTATTGCAGGCTATGCCTTGTTTTTTACATTGGCATTTCTATTAGGTTACGGTTATGGAACACTTATTCCGGCACTAAATACCTTGTTTATTAATTTAGCTCCACACAATCGCAGAGCTACTGCCAATGCCACCTATCTTACCAGTTGGGATATGGGAATAGGAGGAGGAATTCTTCTTGGAGGTGCACTATCGGAATGGATAGGCTTTTCATGGATGTATGCCATTGGAACAATTTTTACTTTACTGGCACTTATACTATATGTCAAGTGGGTAGTGCAACATTATGATAGGAATAAGTTGAGATGAGAGTTTTATATTACAAAAATATATAAATTCTCTTAATAGCTCTTAGCCTGATTAGTAGTACTCTAGTTTTCTTTCTTTTATCATTAAAGCAATGCTGTTTTCATAAATTATACACTTAGTCCAATTATTCCTGCTGTCATATTCATAGGTGCATGATATGATTTTGTCTAGTGTGGTTCCATTTTTAAAATATTTTTCCTCGATGACATTGCCTTTTTCATCATAGGCATATTTAGCAATTTCAATCAACGTACTGTCTTTATCATAATAAGCATGTTCTGTCATTTTTCCTTTGTCATTATAGCTATACAAGTACTTGGAGCTTGTTTCATTTCCATAATACGATTCGCTTATTGCATTTCCTGATGGGTCATACGTATAAATATATTTTTCGTAAATATATTCCACTTCATAGTAATCATCGTAGTAATCATCGTATTCGTAATAATCTTCTGCCGTGTAATCATACCTTCCTAATTCAATAATATTTCCTTTTTCATCGTAAATGTATACGTCTTTATAAGCTAAATTTCCTAAATAATCTTTAACATCTTGTTGCTTAAGTTTTCCATTTTCATTGTAGATGTAACTATAAGTGGTTAAATATTCCGGATTGTCATGAACCAAGGTACCTTTTATTAATTTTTGATTTTCGTCATAGGTATATACCCATTTATAAGCTTCAACACCTTCTTTTGTAAATCCCCTTCCTTCTATTTTATACCCATTTGCATTAAATATAATATATACATCTTTTGTTGCTAAATATTCTGTTTTAATGGAGTCTTTGATAATAGCTCCTGAAATAGTGGTAATAGCTTTATAAGAAAATTCTTTCATGCTTTTCACTTTTCCTTTTAATTTATAAATTTCCCAATCGTTGGTTGTTTTGTTATCGGAAGTGAAAGCGGTTAAAAATAATATTGAAAGGCTTAAGCCTAAGACACGTAAAATGTTAATGTATTTATTCATGTTTTTGATTTTTAGGTGATTTCAATTGATGTTTTTTATTTTGCAAATGTATATATAAAACTAAATACTATAAACATATAATAAAAAAAACAAGGGATTTATTTATTCTTAGACAATTTGACAATTAAACCGGCAAAATAGGTTGTTTGGTACGGGATGTCGAAAAAGGAAGTATCTTTTGAAAATTTTTGGTCTACTGCTAATAATAAAGGTCCATGAATAGGAACAACTTCAAGGCTATGGATGATTTTTTCTCTTTTTAATATAGATTTAATCCATTGAGAATATTTTTCGTATTCTTTATCTAAGTTTTTTTTTGCGTCTGCAAGATTGCTTAGATTTTCATCGTATAATATACTGGCAAAATACACATTTTTTATTTTTGGCATACCTAAACGCTCAGAATCTTTGAGCATTTGAGATAATTTTAGCAAATCGCTTTCTAATCTGTTTTTTGAGGGATTCACTAATCTTGTTTTTATGTAAGTAAATAAACTCTTCGATTTCAGTTGATTTGTTGAAACTCCCATCCATCCGGGATTATCTTGCTTATAGTAATCTACTATATACGGTACTCCATAATTATAATTTAATTTGCCGATAGCTTTGGCAATATTCAGCGTAAGTAAACATTCGGGCATAGAGTTCCCGTCAAATTTTCTGCTAATATTCAATACATCTAAACAAGTAGTATGTATACCTGTCAGTATTTGTTTCTCGATTTTTATATAGTGCAGCATCAGATATTATTTTCTGCAAAAATATAATTAAAATTGAAATAAAAATAAAAGAATGATTAAAATAGGGTAGTAAAAGAAGATAAATAAGTATTGGTTTGCATTAGAAGTATTTACAAAAGCGAAAAAATTAAACTACCTTGTTTAATTTAATAATTAATCCTCCAAAGAATATTTCTTTATTAACATTTTCGTTGAGATTTTCGTTTGTTAAATTTTGTGATTCAACAGTAGAAATAGATTCATAGATAGGAATAATTTTTGTCTCACAACTGATGTTTTCTTTCTTAATTGTATTGTTGACCCATTTAGTATAGATAATATTTTGTTTTTTAAAAAATTTTTTCGCTTCTTTTTGTGTTGTTATGTCTTTGTCAAATAAAATACTTGCAAAATAAGTGTGTTTCATGTTATTGTTTTTCAAGTAATCGGATAGCTTGATAAGATCTTCTTTAAATTTCTTTTTAGAAGGATTCAGTAAACGGACTTTAATAGAGGTAAGCGGTTCTCTTATGTTGTTGTTTTTCATAGTAATATTCATCCATCCGGGATTATAGGTTTTCTCAAATCGAATGTAATAGGGTACACCATAATTATAGTTTAGATTTCCAATTGATTTGGCTACGTTTAAGGTAGTCATATGATCGGGGATGTATTTAGCATCAAATTTTCCGCTAAAATTTAGCACATCTAAACAGGTTTTTCTCAATCCGCTTACTATTTCTTTCTCTATATTTTTAAAATCAGGCATTGTTTTTTTGTTTTTGATAAATGTTATGATAGAAATTTATAAAAATGCAAATATTCATGCAAGAAGGTAAAATTAAACTGCAAAATATTTTTCTTTGTCATTTGAATTCTTAAATTAATTGAATCTTTCTTTGTTGTTTGTATGATACAATTTGTTTTTTTAAAATTTTGCGCAAAGATACTAATTAAATTTTAAAAAAAAACAAAATTATAGGGAAAGTTAAAAAATATTTTGAGAAGAGTTTGCCTACATATATTATATCGTAAACAAATCTATAAATTTTAGAAATGTATGGTTTGTTGTGTATATATAATAAGATGTATAGAAGTTTTAAGTCTGAGAATTAGGAAAAGAAATTAGTTTATGCAATAAGCAATTTAAAAACTCCTATGGCAATCTCAGCAATAGTACTTACAATTCACTAACGTAAAAATCAAAATGATTGGACGGGGAATAGTTTTAAGGGGAAATGCGTCTTTTTAATACCTGCAATATTACATCTATCTTACATAAATATTACATTAATTTTAAAAATTGCATATAAGTGTGGTTTTGTAAAAGAATTATGAGAATATTTGCATAACGAATTTTAAAGAATTATGTCAAATAAAATACTTGGGTAGTAGAGATTTAAGTAATTAGTAACAGAAAATATATATTTTAATTAAATAAAAAATGAAAATAAGTCAATTAGTGTCCTTTTTAGCCCCCAAAGAAAATAAATTTTATCCTTTATTTAATAAGCAGTCCGATTTATTATTGGAAGCCTCCGAACATTTGTTGAAGTTTGCATCTGCCTCTGAATGGGAGGAAAGGGAGCAGATTTATAAGTCGATTAAATTATGTGAAATGCAGGCAGATGATATTACCCACACGATTTTTGATGAGCTGAATCGTACGTTTATCACTCCATTTGATAGGGAAGATATTCAGTTATTGGCATCAAAAATGGATGATGTGTTGGATTACATCAATTCAGCTATCAAGCAATGTGTATTATACAAACCAAAAGTATTCACTCATTTCATGGATGATATTACCGCGTTGATTCATCAAGGGGCAGTACATTTACATACAGTATTTCATTTGTTACCGGAGATACAAAAATCACCGGATAAAATTTTGGCAGCATGTATTAAAGTCAATGAAATAGAAAATGAAGCCGATGATGTATACGATAATTTTTTAATAGAATTGTTTGAAAACGAGAAAAATGCGATTGAATTGGTCAAGCGTAAAGAGATTATGGCATCTTTGGAAGAAGCTACCGATCGTGCTGAAGACGTTACGGATGTAATAAAATCAATCATTATAAAATTTGCATAGTAATGGATACAACCATCGTAATCATTGTAGGTATTGTCATAGCTTTCTTTTTCGATTTTATCAATGGTATGAACGATGCCGCTAATTCAATAGCTACCATTGTTGCCACCAAAGTCTTAACCCCTTTACAAGCCGTATTCTGGGCTGCTTTTTTTAATTTTGCGGCTGTTTTTATTTTTCATGTTGGCATTGCCAATACCATTGGGAAAGGGATAGTAGATACAAGCATCATTAATGAATATGTTATTATTTCGGCGGTAGTAGGTGCCGTAATATGGGCTTTTACATGTACGAAATTAGGCTTACCCATAAGTGTATCGCATTCTTTAATAGGAGGACTTATCGGTCCTGCTTTGTTCTTTTTCGGCTCTAAGGCTTTGGTGGTTTCAGGAATAATAAAAGTAATGCTATTCATTGTATTATCACCTTTAATTGGTTTTATCTTAGGCTATTTTATTATGATTATAACCATGTATATTTTTCGTAAATCAAATCCCACAAAAGTAGAACATTGGTTTCATTATATGCAATTGTTTTCTTCAGCGATTTTTAGCTTAGGACATGGCTCTAACGATGCTCAAAAAACTATGGGTATAATAACTATGCTGCTTGTTTGCGGTGGTTTTATTGATACCTTTGAAGTCCCTAATTGGGTTGTTTTTTCCTGTTATACGTGTATCTCTTTAGGTACGATTACCGGAGGGTGGAAAGTAATCCGTACACTGGGAGACAAATTAACACCTTTAAAACCGGTTCATGGTTTTTGTGCCGAAACTGCCGGTGCTCTTACCTTGATTGGAACTGCACTGGGAGGTATTCCCGTAAGCACAACACATACTATTACAGGTTCTATTGTTGGAGTAGGGATTACACGACGTATATCGGCTGTGCGTTGGGCAACAACTAAAAACATTGTGTGGGCATGGGTGTTGACAATTCCAATTGCTATGGTTTTATCGGCAATAATATATTGGGTCTTTACGTTTTTTATCTAGTTTTTTTACGGATAATTTTTCTTTTATGTTTTCTCCTTTTATACGTTATATTGCCAATGAACAACATTATGCTGATGTTGTACAGGAGATTACAAAGCTTAAACATGATGTGTGGATAGGCACTTCAGATATCAAAGATATGTACATAAAACGGAATAACGTAGTAATCCCTTTTTTAAAAATATTAGCAGAATTATTAGACCGTAAAGTAAATGTACGATTGATACATGCCAAGGAACCGGGCCCGAATTTCAGAAAGGATTTTGATAAATATCCGGCATTAATAAAGGGATTGGAAAGAGTACTTTGTCCCAGAGTGCATTTTAAACTCATTATTTTCGATTTACATACGGTTTATATAGGCTCTGCTAATTTAACCGGTGCAGGATTAGGTATGAAAAGTAAAGATAATCGCAATTTTGAATCGGGAATACTTACCAATGATCCCGAAATTGTTGCAAAAGCTATTGATCAATACGATAATGTATGGATGGGCAAGTACTGTCCAAGTTGTAATAGAAAAACCTTTTGTGGTGATAGAATTGATATGATTTAATACGAAAGTTCATTAAAAAAAACTAAGAAAGAAATTAACAATCTATCGTTATTAAATCGTTAAAAAAAACAGTACTGTTTGCTTGAATAAAATGTATATTTGCAACTTAATCTATAAGTTTATAAATGGTATCATATACAGAGGATAATATTAAGACCCTGGAATGGTTTGAGCACATCCGACAGCGACCGGGTATGTATATTGGGAAGTTAGGAGAAGGTTCTTCGCAAGACGACGGTATTTACGTTTTGGTGAAAGAAGTAATCGACAATTCTGTGGATGAGTTTATGATGGGGGTTGGTAAAACGATAGAGATAACCATTAAAGAGAATCAAGTTACTATACGCGATTATGGCAGGGGCATCCCTTTAGAAAAAGTATGCGATTGCGTCTCTAAAATGAATACCGGAGGAAAGTACGATTCCGATGCTTTCCAAAAATCTATTGGCATGAATGGGGTCGGCTTAAAAGCGGTCAATGCATTATCAAAACATTTTCTGGTTACTTCTTATCGGGAAGCTAAATCAAAGACCATAGAATTTGCTTATGGACAAGTTGTTCAGGATAGCCCTATCGTTGAGGAAAAACAATCAAACGGAACAAAAATTGTATTTGTTCCCGACACCGATATTTTTGGTAATTATAAATTTTATTCAGAATATATCGAAAAATCTTTGTGGAATTATGCGTATTTAAATCGAGGGTTGACCATTGTTTTCAATGGGCAGAAGTTTAACTCAAAGAACGGGTTGTTTGATTTATTAACGAATACGGTAAACGGGCAAGCTTTATATCCTGTCATTCATTTATACGAAAATGAATTTGAGTTAGCGTTTACACATTTGGAAAGAAGCAGTGGAGAAGAGTATTACACTTTTGTCAACGGGCAGCATACAATACATGGAGGGACACATCAGCAAGCGTTACGCGAAGCAGTGGTGAAAACCATACGCGATTTTTATAAAAAAGATTATGATGCAAGTGATATACGTCAATCAATATGTGCCGCTTTGAGTATTCGTATACAAGAACCTATGTTTGAATCGCAAACAAAAACCAAACTAGGGTCAGAAAATATGAAAGATGGCGGACCAAGTGTGCGTTGGTATATCAATTCTATGGTTAGCAAACTATTGGACAATTACTTGCACATGAATCCCGAAACAGCCGAAACCTTACAAAGAAAAATTCTGGATTCCGAAAAGGAACGTAAAGAAATTGCCAGCATAAAGAAAATCACCAAATCGAATGCGAAAAAAGTCAGTCTTGTCAATAAGAAGTTGAGAGATTGTAATTATCATTTAAACGAAAAAAATGAAAGAGGATTAGAGACAACTTTATTTATTACCGAAGGAGATTCTGCCTCGGGGTCAATAACCAAATCGCGAAATGCAGATGTGCAAGCTGTTTTTTCATTGCGAGGCAAACCTTTGAATACCTTTTCAAAAACTAAACGTATTGTTTACGAAAACGAAGAATTTAATCTTTTGCAAGCAGCATTAAATATTGAAGACGGTTTGGAAGGATTGCGATACAACAACATCATTATTGCAACCGATGCCGATGTTGATGGTATGCACATACGCTTACTCTTACTCACTTTCTTCTTAAAATTCTTTCCGGAACTTATCAAAGCCGGACATGTGTATATATTACAAACACCTTTGTTTAGGGTGAGAAACAAGAAAGAAGTTGTTTATTGCTACAGCGAGGAAGAACGTTTGGATGCATTGCAAAAACTGGGAGTAAAATCAGAAATAACCCGCTTCAAGGGATTGGGTGAAATATCTCCGGATGAATTTAAATATTTTATTGGTCAAAATATACGGTTGGAGCCGGTAGTGTTGAATAAAGATACCAATATCAATAATTTATTATCCTATTATATGGGTGAAAACACCATGGATCGCCAACGATTTATTATTGAAAATTTACGAATAGAAGAAGATATTCCCGCATAATAATATAATTAGCTTATGAATGTAATTACTGCAACAACATTTAATTTACCCGGCACAACT
The DNA here is from genome assembly GCA_017994425.1 of Bacteroidales bacterium. Classification (GTDB taxonomy): domain Bacteria; phylum Bacteroidota; class Bacteroidia; order Bacteroidales; family WCHB1-69; genus UBA5266. The sequence goes on from JAGOKS010000019.1 coordinate 19,333, forward strand.
GCTTTTTATAAGGGAAAGGTGAGGGATGTTTATACTATAGATAATGATTTGTTGGTGATGGTAGCCACTGATAGAATTTCTGCTTTTGATGTAGTATTACCCAGGGCAATTCCCTACAAAGGGCAGGTGCTAAATCAAATCGCTTTGAAATTTTTAGATGCAACAAGAGACATTTGTCCGAATTGGAAAATTGCTTCTCCCGATCCTATGGTTACCATTGGTCATAAATGTGAAGCCTATCCGGTAGAAATGATTATTCGAGCCTATCTGTCAGGAAGTTCGTGGAGAACCTATCAAAGTGGGCAGCGTCATATTTGTGGCGTGCCGGTTCCTGATGGAATGAAAGAACATCAGCGTTTTGAAAAACCTATCATTTCTCCAACTACAAAAGCTGTTGAAGGTCACGACGAAGATATTACCAAAGAAGATATTTTAGCTCAAGGTTTGATTTCTCCGGAAGAGTATGCTATATTAGAAGAGTATACTCTGAAACTCTTTCAAAGAGGTTCGGAAATAGCTTTGAAACAAGGGCTTATTTTAGTAGACACTAAATATGAATTTGGAAAAAAAAACGGAGTGATTTATTTAATAGATGAAATTCACACACCTGATTCTTCCCGTTATTTTTATCTAGATGGCTATCAAGAACGTTTTGAAAAAGGCGAACCACAACGGCAATTATCCAAAGAATTTGTTCGTGAATGGTTGATGGAAAATGGATTTCAAGGAAAAGAAAACCAAACAATACCACTCATGACCGATGAAATCGTAGAAAATATTTCAAATCGATACATAGAATTATTTGAACATATTACCGGTGAAAAATTTCACAAATCAGATACTTCATTTATTCTTAAAAGAGTTGAGAATAATATTTTAAGTTTTTTACGTCATAGGATTTAGGTTTAAATTTGTTTTCTAACCTAAAAAAATCAAAGATTTTTTTTTACATTTATCTTATTTTACCTCTATTTTATTAAAAAGTAAAATACAAGGGAGGGTTTATTATTATTTGATGTACATTTGCAAAATAAAAGAAGAAATGCTTTTCATTAAAATAAAACAAACGAAATTTCGTTTTAATAAAATAATTTATAAACCCATTAATTGATTTAATATATTGTATTTTAGAATAAAAAACCATAGATTAGCAAAAGTATTTGTATTTGCGATAGTAATACTTCTGGGCGCTTGTTCTACCAAGAAAACGGCTTTTATCAACAGAGCATATCACGGTATCACTACCCGTTACAATATCTATTTTAATGGTCATGAAAGTTTTAAAGAGGCAGAAGCTTCTCTTAATAAAGAACTTCGTGATAATTACACAAATGTTTTACCTGTATTTGTCTATCCGGAAAAAACAGTGGCAATGACTTTTTCTCCGCAATGGGATAGAACGATAGAAAAATGTTCTAAAGCCATTACAAAACATTCTATTTTAGTCAAAGGTGAAGAGTTTTGCCGTCCGATAGACGATACGTATTTGTTGATGGGTAAAGCCTATTTTTATCGTCAGGATTATAGTGATGCCTTGCGTGTTTTCTCTTATATCATCAACACTCATCAAAATGGAAATGTATGGGCAGATGCATATACGTGGAAAGCAAAAACCAATTTACAATTAAACAGAATAGACGATGCAGAAGAAGGCTTAGAACAGATTCGTCAAACCATCATGCGTCATAAGAATAAAAAATTTAAACAACATTGGGAAGCTGTAATAGCCGATAAATTACTTCGGCAGAAAGAATACGAATTAGCAGCAACACATCTGGCAGAATTAGAAAAGGCTAAATTTATTGAAAGAGATTTTAAAACCAGAGTATTGTTTATTTTAGGACAGATATATCAAAAGCTGGAACAGCCCGAATTAGCACAAAAAAAATATGAAAAGGTATTGAAACGGAATCCTACGTATGAGATGGAATTCAATGCTACTTTAAATATGTTGCTATGTGCTACTAATGTAAAAAGAGAATCCGGTGCTACCTTAAAAAAAATGCTGAAGGATATTCGTAATGAAGAGTATAAAGATCAAATATTTTATGTGTTATCGAAAATAGATTTTAAAAGAGAGGATACAATCGCTGCTATTCGTAATTTGGAGGCATCGGTTTTTTGGAGTATTAATAACCAATATCAAAAAACAGTTTCGGCATTAGAATTAGCAGAGTATTTTTTTGAGCATTCTTTGTTTTTGGAATCAGAACAATATTACGATACGGTTTTATCGATTATTCCACCAAGTTTTCCGAATTTTGAAGAAATTCGTATCCGAGCGGGAGTCCTTAAAAATTTGGTTGAGAATTTAATGATAATAAAAACGCAAGACAGTTTGCAACGTATGGCGGGAATGTCGGCGGCAGACTTAGACCTCTATATAGATAAAATTATTGCCGATTATCAACAAAAAGAAGCTGACCGTATTGCCGATGAATCCGAAAAGACACAAATGATGGAAAATACTTCGCGGTCAAATACAAGCAGTAGAAAAAGTTCTTGGGTGTTTTATAATACTACGCAAGCGAAGTTGGGAGAACAAGAATTCAAGCAAAAATGGGGCAGACGTGTCTTGGAAGATAATTGGTTTATCAGCGATAAAACCAGTATGATGTTCATGACAGAGAATATGACCGAAGAAATAGGGGATACTATGGCTGCTGCTGATGAAAAACCGGAGAAAGAATCATCTCAGGGTAGTAGAGTTAACGACCCTACTAGCAGACAGTATTATAAACAAGATATTCCTAAAAGCGAAAAAGATTTTTTGCAATCTAACGAGTTAATTGCGATAGCTCTGTACAATGCCGGTTTTATTTATTTCGATGATTTGAACGATAAAGAAAAAGCAGTACAGCAGTGGGAATCTCTGCTATCGCGTTTTCCTAATCATAAATTGGAAGCTCCAACGGTTTTTCAATTATACAAATCATATACATTGTTAAATAATACGGAGAAAAGTGAGTATTATAAAAATGTAGTGCTCGGTAAATACCCCGACAGTGATTTTGCAAAAATTATTGAAAATCCTAATTATTATGCTGAAATAGAAGCCAAAAAGAAGGAATCTCAAACTTTTTACGCCAATCTATATGCATTGTTTGAAGAAAAAAAATATAATGAGGTAGTTAACGAAGCGGAAAAAGGCTTAGCATTATATTTAGATCCCGATATCCGAAAAAACATGAGTTATTTGAAAGCGGTTTCTTTAGGGAAATTAAATGGTGATGAGGTATTTAAAAAAGAATTGCAGTCTGTGTTACAAACCTATCCCGCAACAGATATCGATACACTGGCAAGTGGAGTGTTGGAGGCATTAAAACGTTTGGAGTTCGAAAAAAATAATACAAATCCGATAGCAGCTGACTCCACTAATAAACTCAAAGCAGTAATAGATCCTTATGTGTATAAAGAGGCAAATTTTCACTTTATCATTATGGTTGCAGATATCAAAGAAATTAAAGTGGATAAATTAAGGTTATCAATTAGTAATTTTAATAAAGAATATTTCAGGATGGAGAAATTCGATATATCCAATTTTTATATCGATAATACGCAACAAATGATTACCATTTCTCGTTTCGAAAACAAACAAAAAGCTATGGAATATTATTGGGCGATGAAAAACAATCAAACGCATTTAGATGAGTTAAACAAAGCAAAAAGAACAAAGATTTATGTTATTTCTGATGATAATTATACCATTTTCTTCAGGAATAAAGATAGACGAATGGAATACGATGATTTTTTTAATAAATATTATCTGGATAAATAATTTTAAATGTGTAAATCATGTCGAAAAGTATAGAAGTAGAAACTAAAGTGATTAATCTTATCGGAGCAGGTACAGAAATAAAGGGAGATATTATTTCCAATGGCGATTTTCGTATTGATGGGGTGCTGACAGGTAATTTTAATTCAAAATTAAAATTGGTGATAGGTCAATCGGGGAAAGTTGATGGTAATATTACTTGTAAAGATTGCGATGTATCGGGAATTGTAAAGGGAAATATTGAAACCTTTGAAACCTTGACATTGAAAGCCTCATCGAATACTATTGGCGATTTAAAAGTAAAACGGCTTTGTATAGAACCGGATGCGGAATTTACCGGTAATTGTCAAATGAATAAAATGATTGATACCGAAGAATCCTTTTAATTCATCGGCGACTTTCTTTTATGGATAAGAAAAATAAGCTTCATGAATCAAGTTCCGACTATTTGAAATATACCGGACTGGCATTTCAAATGCTGGCAGTTATCTTATTATTTGTCATTGGAGGGATTAAATTAGACGAATATTTGCATATGTCATTTCCTGTTTTTACAGTAGTGCTTTCGTTAACAGGGGTTATCCTCGGCACCTATGTAGGAGTTAAAGATTTCTTGAAGAAAAAAACTAAAAAATGAATATCTTAGCAAAGGTTTTTATACTTTTGCAAATCTAAATCATAGATAATAATGTTAAAAAATATATATGTTAAGTATATTAAGAAATTGTTGATTTTCACAATTTTTATATTGGCAATTCAAACACTCTGTCAATATGTTTTTCCTCAAATCATATCGTCTAATACCGTTTATTTGATTCTTTTATTTTTAATTTTCACCGCTATTTCTCATTATGTTATATTGCGTACCGATGTACAACGTATGGAGTTTAAGCCGGATGCCGGCAAAACAAAAGAAGAACAAATGAAAGCATTGATGGCGATTGAACGTAAATTCATAAGTCATTATATGCTGATAACAACGGTAAAACTTTTGTTGTTTCTCGCATTATTGCTGATTTATGCCTTGGTAAATAAAGAAGACATGATTCTTTTTTCGTTGAATTTCATGGTTTTGTACTTGCTATATAGTGTCTTTGAAATTATTTTCATAAAAAAGCCAATCAATAAAATAAAAACTAAAAAATAATATATAATATGCCAAAAGTATCAAATAAAGGAATGTCGATGCCTGCTTCACCTATCCGTAAATTAGTACCCTATTCGGATGAAGCAAAAAAAAGAGGAGTGAAAGTATACCATTTAAATATCGGTCAACCGGATATTGAAACGCCCAAAGAAGCCATGATTGCCTTGCAAAATACAAAAATAGATGTATTAGCTTATTCTCATTCAGCGGGTATTTTGTCGTGTCGAAAAAAGGTAGTGGAATATTATAAACGATGGAATATCGATATTACTACCGACGAAATTATTCTGACAGCCGGAGGCTCCGAAGCTATTTTATTTGCTTTCAACAGCTGTTTGGATCCCGGTGATGAAGTAATTATTCCGGAACCTTTTTATGCCAATTACAATGGATTTGCTATTTCAGCCGGAGTGAATGTAAAACCAATAGTATCGGTTATCGATAATGGATTTGCCTTACCTCCCATTGAGGAATTTGAAAAGCTTATTACTCCGAAAACAAAAGCCATTATGATTTGTAATCCGAATAATCCGACCGGTTATTTGTATTCCAAAGAAGAACTGCAAGCTTTAGCAAAAATTGTTAAGAAATACGATTTGTTTCTAATGTCTGATGAAGTCTACCGTGAATTTGTGTATGACGGCGAAGAAGTATATTCAGTGATGAATTTAAAAGAAATAGAGCAGAATATAATTTTATTGGATTCCGTTTCCAAAAGATATAGCGCTTGCGGAGCAAGAATAGGCATGTTTATCACTAAAAATAAAGAAGTCTATAGCACTGCCATGAAATTTGCCCAAGCGAGATTAAGTCCCCCTTCTTTTGGTCAGATATTTACCGAAGCGGCTGTGGATACCCCTCAATCTTATTTTGATAAAGTTCAAAAAGAATATATAGCCAGACGCAATGTATTGGTGGAAGCTATAAATAAAATGGAAGGTTGCTTTTGTCCGAATCCCAAAGGGGCATTCTATGCAGTAGCACGTTTGCCGATTGACGATTCCGATAAGTTCTGCCAATGGTTATTGGAAGATTTTAATTATAACGGTGAAACACTTATGTTGGCACCTGCTACCGGTTTTTATTCTGCAAAAGGAAAAGGAAAAGACGAAGTAAGGATAAGCTATTGTTTGAATGTCAATGATATGAAAGCTTCTATGAAGTGTTTGGAAGAAGCCCTGAAAGTGTATCCCGGCAGAAAAAAATAAAGGTTTCTCCTAATAAGTATGTAAACTAATTTGTAAAAAAAAATAGTCCGAAATTTGAATATTCGGCTATTTTTTTTTCTTTTTTTTTAATTAAACGGGTACTTTGTAAAAAAAAATAGTATATTTGCAAAATATAAATAAAATAAGTTTTAACTAAAAATTGAAAAAATGAACAGAAAATTAGTTTTAATGATGGTGATTATCGCCACAGTATTTACTTCATGTAAGAAATATGAAGTTTCGGATCCTTTGGATTTATCTACACTCTCCACCGTTACTATTAAAGGCACCTTGTATGCCGACTTAAACCTTACGAATTCCGTTACTGAATTTGTACCCGAAGGGCTTCAAGTAACAGCTTCTATTCCTTATGCCGATTATGATGCAAATAATTTTTCCGGAGGGAATCATGTTGTTACTGCAACTATTGATAAGCAAGGTAGTTTCTCAATAGACATTCCTGTAGTATCTACCGGTGTGAATGTAAATCTTTCCTTTGAAAGTTTTTCATATAATGTTATCAAAGCTATCGGAGAAGATACGTTACGCGAATTGACGCAATTTACCCTTCCCGTTAAAGCAGTTAATGGTTTAGGTAAAGGAAACTCTGCTGAAACGGTTAAATTAGCGGAAACTTATGCTATAGAATCTACAGACCCGAATGGAAATACCTTTACCCCGGAAACAAAAATTAAATTCGGAGGCACGCTTACATATTTAAAAGAATATAAAAATTATACTGTTATTTCTCCTACTGACACTGTAACACGTGATACAAATATATATGCTTCTGTTCCTGCAGGTATTGTGTTAACGGTTTCTATACTATCGGTTGATGAACATGGAAGGCAATTTTCTCAAACAAAAACTGTTAAAACAACAACTTCAGGTAAATATGAGATAGAGGTGCCTATGGTTAAAAATGGCTATGCCGATATTGCAGTGTATAGCAATGAAATTTGGCAGTATGAAAATCGTATACTTGGGAAAACCTATCTGTACAATTATGATTTAACTATTACCAAGAGACTATATTTTGTAAATTACACCAATCAGGATAATACGTATAGTCAGGGAACATTAGTGACGGAAGTAGAATAATTAACTTTTAAAATCCAAATAATTATGAGAAAGTTAATATTTACAAGCGCAACTATTTTATGTATGTTTTCTGCTCTTTATGCTCAAAACGAAAAGAAAGATTTTTCAGAGATTTTTCCTAAAAAAGGAGATTGTTCCATTGGATTAGATATGGCAAATATCATCCAATTTATTGGAAACAGTTTCAGTGCTAATGGAGCGCCTTCATACCCGAATTATAATATGATTACCCCTTCTCAAGCATCAATAACATTAAATCCCACATTGTTTGGCAAATACTTTTTAAGCGATAAGCTTGCTCTCAGAGTACGTTTAGGAGTAGGTGTAAATAATACAACAACTCGTGCTTATGTCTTTGACGATGTCGCTAATATCGGGAATCCGTTAGGTAATAGTTGGTTAACATCTGCACAGATTGTTGACGAACAGAAATTGCAAAATACCCAAATAGAATTAGGTATTGGTGCTGAATTTCGCAAGACTTTATGGAGAGTACAAGCATATGCCGGTGCGGAAGTTTTTGCTGCTTATACGTTTAAAAGAGAATTCTATACCTATGGCAATACCATGAGTGCTACCAATCAAAATCCAACTACATCAGATTTTGCCGGTGGTACCTATAATGCGATTATCAGAGTTTTGGAAATCAGAGGTGGCAATGCGATAAATTATGGCGGTGCTCTTTATACCGGTGCCGATTTGTTTTTAGCAAAAAACCTATCCATAGGTGCTGAATTTGATTTATTTGCTTTTGGCACCTATACTACCGAAGAAATTGGTGTAGGCGAAACGTGGAGAGTGGATAAAGTTTATATCGGAGAAAGAGAATTAACACCTGTTTGTACAGGTTTTGATATTCGACCTACCGGATTCTTGAATTTAAATATTTATTTTTAAAAAAGATACATATTTCTTTTTTAACCCTACAACTTCCGGAAATTAAATCCGGAAGTTTTTTTTATAAGCTTAAGATAGTTAAAGAGAGTCTGAAGCTGAAATTGTCGAGGATAGTGGGGAGCATATAATGCCCGAAACGGTAAAAAACACCTATCCCCAATCCAACGATATCTGATTCTCGTATCAGATTATGCAATGCAATGCCGCCCTCAAAATATCCTTTGTTCATGCTATTGAATGTAATATCTTTGCCTATATGCATTTCCGGATGACGTAAGTCGCCCCAGGCAGCGTGAAACAATAATTGCGGAATAGGTGCTGAGAGTTTGATTTTATATAAAGTGGGAAATTTCTGTGAGAGATGCAATGATACGTATTTATCGGATAAGAATTCATTGATACGCATGGTGGCAAAGGTGTAAGGGTCGAAGATATCGACCATAATCCAGGCACCGTGAATGCCATAAAGGGAAGAATAAGGCAAATCGGTATCTACAAAACCGCCTTTGATGTAGTAAGAAAAATCTCCTATGGATTTGATGTAAATGGTTTGTGAGATTTTCACATCTACCCAATTATAAGCAAAATCACTTCCTAAAAATCCTTTAATGCCTCTGCTGTAGAGTAATTCGATTTGTGGACGGGAGGTCTCGTTCGATAATCGTAAGTTACCGAAGGTATAGAACGTAGATTTCGACGATATTTTTAAATATAGCGATAGCTCTGCCAAGGTATAGGAGAAGTTTTTAGTTGGATCATGGGGTAGGAGGGTAAACCGGTAATCGTAAGCTGCCTCGTGCATGGTATAGGAAAAACTTAGTTTCCCTTCCAGCCATCGGTTAATAATCGAGGAGACTCCAATATCGGTATGTTGGATATAATCATAATCTTTTAATAACTTTTGTGTAATCAATAGTAGGTTGTTAGCTCCTGATAATGAAAATCGATAGCCTTCGTCGAAACGTTTGTCTACATTGCTTCCTGCTTTAAAAATATCGTGGTAAGCGGATGCAGAGATGCGTAATTTTCTTCTTTTTTCAAGTAATACACTGCTATGTAATCCCCATTTTAGTTTCAAGTCTTTAAATCCGAAACCCAGATAAGCTCCTATAAGAAAACGTTCGGCTAAGCGGTCGTTGGTTTCTACGCCTATTCCTAAACGAACAATTTCTTGTCCGTTTAATTTTAATAGTTTATCTATTTTAAAGTCAATCCATTTCACAGGGATTTCACCCGAGAGTAAGGTCTTAATTATAAAAAGACTTTTGTCGATATCCAGGTCTTTGGGGATGGTATCCCAAAACAAATAGGTTTCTATTTCTTTGGAATTGATGGGCTCATCTCTGTAAGCAGCTAAAATAGAATCGCTTTTTCGTTCGTAGGCTTCCGGAGAGTCCATTAACAATTCATCGCTGATAAATTGGCTGTTTTTTAAAGGAACATCAACGACAATGTTTTTGTTTCTTATGGATGAATAAGTGGTTATCGGCATTGAGTTGACAAAAACACTGAAATTTAATTTGGTAAAGGTGTATTCGGGGAACCAATATTTTCCGGCTATTTTTTCGTAATGTTGATGTGTTACCACGGAGATAATTTCCGATTTAAAGATAGGCGATGCCATTACATCTTGTACTGCCCATCCATCGGAGTGTATGGTCATTTCTCCTGTTATTCCTTGAAAATCTTTGTTTTCAAAGGGTTTGAATGAAATAGTAAAGAGAGTGTCTTTCCCGATATAGGTAGTATCTTCTATCCAAAAGAAGTAATGGTTGAAATTTTTATCGGAAAGCGGATTCACGAAAGTAGTGAATAAAAGGGTGTAGTTGTCGTCGTAAAAAGAGAAAGACTGCATTTGAGTAATCAGTAATTGAAAAATGGGGTCTTTGAATCCGGATATTTTAGATGCCAACAAGATGTCGTTTTTCTTACCCGGGAATTTATAATTACGCTCTATTACAGATTCCTGCAAAAACAGATGTTGGGATTGCATTACTTTATACAGTTCCATTTGATTGGATGCCGTATCAACAGTATCAAGGAAGAAAACTTGGGAAAGGCTGTCGTTGACGGTTTCCGATGAGAAAAAGGTTTTGGTGTATTGTTTTGCCTGGTAGGATGGGTAATAATAGGGGTTGTTGTTTTTGATATTATCGTGAACCAATCGCAATATCCGATGTGCCGGATTTTCTTTGGCAACAATACGCGCTTCGGATAATTCGGTAATTTTCGGTTCCAAATAAAAACGTGCGTTGTTTTGTTTAGAGGAAATGCGTTGATGCAGCGTTTCATAGCCTATGCACGAGATACGGATGCTGTCGCTTGGCTTGTCGGTAATTAAAACAAATTTGCCGTTTATATCGCTTACGGTTCCTGTTTTTAATTGCGGCACCCAGATGTTTACAAATTGCAAGGCTTCTTTGGTTTCTTTATCATAAACATAACCGATGAAACGATATTTTTGTGCCGATGTTGATAACAGAATAGTTATCAATAGTCCTAAGGTGAGAAGTTTTTTCAATGTATTAATGTTAGTATATGTATAATTAATTTTTTTGCAAAATTACTAAATTAACTTTACGGAAAGAGAAAATGTTAAAAAAATGTGAATAGTGAAAAATGTCGCGAGTCCCGTGTCCCGAGTGCCGAGAAAAGAGTGAAGAGTGAAGAGTGAAGAGTGAAAAGTGAGTCAACGCATTGAAAAACTGATAGCTGATAGCTGACAGCTGAGAGCTCTTCTCGGGACTCGGCACTCGGGACTCGGCACAAAAACACTGACAGCTGAGAGCTATTTTTTCGTGCCGAAAAAATGGAGTGGGGGATGGTTAACGTTTTGGCGGTATGTTTTTGTTGCCGATTTCGAAGCACTTCACTGTCAAGTTACACCGACTTTTTTATGAGTCACAAACGTTCGAAAACCCCTGAAACCCGCATGTACTATACCATGTGTTAGCATTTCGGTGGTTTTCATTCCGCTATTTATTTCATTGTTCATTTATTCCCTTGTATTAAATACCAATCTACCCAAGCGTCTAATTGACTTACCGAATTTGGGCGAAGCAAAATTTCTCGTTTATCATTGAGCAGATAAATGGTCGGCGTGGCAAATACATAATAGGATTTTACAATATCACTTTCCCATTTTTGATAATCGCAGATGCTGATAAATGGGAAAATTCCTGCAAAGCTTTTAAATATCTTCTCGCTTTCGTCAAGTGAAACAAAAACAACTTCAACACTTTGTTCTTTCCATTTTTTATAAAGACCTGAAATTTTTGAAAGTTCTTGTGGACATTGCGGACACCAACTTGCACCAAAAACCACTACGATATAATTGCTTTTTATGTCGGATAAACTTTGGGGAATATTACTTGTTACGTAAGCCGGAGCGAAAACATCGCTTTTAAATTCAATATCCGGTGCTGTATTACCTTTTTTCATGGCACGATAACTCTCTAATTGCGACGCGAAATCGTCATTGAGCACACACGACTTTTCGTTTAGCAGTTTTATTGCAAGGTATTCCGATGCGGTAAATAAGCTGCGTTGTTCCAAAAACTTAAACAAATGTTCGGTAATCTCATTTAGTTTTTTCTCATCGGTCAATAAATTCTCAAGCATACTATTAATAGAAACCTGCATTTCGATATATACAGAATCTAAACTTCGACCACTGTTTTCTATTAACCAAAAATGACTTTCTATCACATCAGCCAGTAAACCACTTTTTTGCAAACGGGGGTCGGTATAATCTATTTTACGGAATGATACTAAGGTAGCCGGTATTTCTTCGGTGCGGTATTGGGCAATGGTAGAAACCAAGCTTACTAATTTGCGGAGCGGTAAATAATAGCTTACATACGAACCCTCGGGTAAATTTGCCAAAAACAGGCTGTCTTCCACTTTTATACGTTTCTTTTCAGTTTCAATGGCTTGTTTGGGTACTTGCTGTGTAGAAAAAAGCGTATCGAGATTATAAATTTTGGTAAGATAATCCCATGCACTTAAGCATTGTTCCCTGCGTGGATGCTGGGTAGCATATTGGTCGAAAACTTGGTTTTGTTTGCCTTGAATGATTTTGATACTTTCTGTTACTTCAAAGCTTATTCCTGATAATTGCAGGTTTTCGTTTTCGGCAAGTATAACGACAAAAGATTTGTTGTTTTCCGATAGTAAATATCCCATACCAAAATCTTCTTTTCCGAACGATAAACTAAATTTCCCTTTGTCATTGGCTTGTGTGCTATCAATAACATAAGTATCAAATCCATTAAAGCCTACAAGTTTAATTTGCTGCTTGGCAATACCGGAAAATGTGCCTGTAATATTTTGGCTACTTGCGTGAAAGCTTGTGAATATGCTGATAATTAGTAGAAAGTTAATAAAGTTTTTAAAGTTCATAAAGTTGAAAGTGTAAAGTTAAAAGTTTATAAAGTTTTGATTAGACCTGATAGTATTTTAGAAATCTCTTCTGATAGAGCAAAAAGAGTATTAAAATCTTTTTCTGATATTTTATTCAATTCTCTTGCTAAGTAAAGCATAGAGCGAACTTCGCCACATGAACCTTTGGCTATGTATAGAAATTGTTTGAATTCTTTATTGCTTCTGCGTTCAAAACCTTCTTCAATGTTATTCATTACAGAAACTGAAGCTCGCTGTATCTGCTCTTTAAAACCAAAATCCTTGCTTTCTTCAAACAATCTGTATATTTGAACAGTAAGTTCTTTTGCTTTTTGCCATGCAATAATATCCTCAAATCTCTCAATCCTCATATTTTATTCAGGTTTTAAAGTTCATAAAGTAGAAAGTTAAGAAGCTTTCCACTTTACGAACTTTCAACTCAATTAATCCTTAAGACAGCGGACAGGAAGGCCGTACACACGGTCGAGTGATCCATTGGTGTAGCCATTGTTACTGCTGAAGAACAGGATGTAGGCGAAGTCACTAACTACCGTACTCGACCAATATTGGCCGTAGCTACCCGCATTACTGAGCGTGGCAATGCCATTGCGTAAGCCGGCCAAGGGCAATTTAAGCGGAGAGGCAAAAGCTCCGGCTGCGTTATTACTACTCCAACTTGTACGCTCAGCAGCCCACTCGGCTATGGTTGGTAAGCGGTAACCGCTTGGGCAGGGGTTATTGGTTCCGCTTACACCCTGCCAAAGGTTGTTGTTTTGTGGGTTGCGCCAATCCCAAGGGTAACTGCCATTGGTTATAAAATTTCCATGTCCGGGACTATTACTTGTTGCCAACGTAGTTGTTGTACCGGAGTTGCGTTTTTCGTGCCCGTCTGTTCCACGTCCCCACTGATAAAGGTCGCCATAAGCAAGGGTATCGGTACTGCTGGTTGCTACCCGAGAAGCACCAAGGTTGCGTTCCATCCAAATCTCACCGGTGGTGGGGTTATACACATCTGTTGGTCCTATTACGGTTGTCCATGTTGGCACACCTCCTACAAAACTTAACATTTGCCCTTCGTTACCGGCTGCCACGATTACCCATGCTGTGTCATTCCAATAAGCCATATCACCTGCATTACCGGAGGTTGGCAATTCAATTTCGTTGGTAACAGAACTGTCTTTTTCATAGGTAAGGTAGCCTGCATCATTGGCAAAGGCACTTACGTTGGTCGGTTTTCCGGTCAGGCTGCTGTATTGACCGTCGAAGCCGGCAGGAAGTTTTATAAACCCTCCATTACTGAGAAAAACAGTATCGTTGCTGATGCTCAAGGCTTGGATTTCATTAATAACGGAACTGTCTTGCTCTACATCCAATTTATTATTCCAATTTATTATATCACCGGAAGTTATCCCATTTGCAGGGGAAGCAACAAATAAAGGATCAGTTTCATTTGTAACTGTTTCCGCAGTTTTTGCATGCAAAGCATAAGGCACACTCAATAATTGGCTTGTCCCTGTAATGGTGTATGTTGTCCCGCCGTTAATATCTGTTTCTGTTTTAATGAAATACAATCCGTTTCCCCAATCAATAGTTGCAAAATCGCCATTTACAACTGTGCCACCACCTATTTCAATGCTTACTAATCCATTTGCATTCGTTGTTGGCTTTTGTGTCTCTACGTAAACAGCTGTACCGCTTGCAGAACCTTGTAAAATACTAATTTGCATGCCAATTTGCGTGTTAGTTACTAAGGCATTACTACTATTGCGGACAACAGCCTGATAACTTATTTTGTTGGGACTTTGTGCCCAAACTGTTGCCGTTAATAATACAGCTAATAAAAATGTAAATACTTTTTTCATTATTTATCCTCTTTAATTTTTAACAATTTTAAATGTTTTTACTTCTTGAGACGCAAAATCTTGCGTCTTTACGGTTACTTTTAGAAAGTAAGTGGCAGGGGCGAGATTATTCATTTCAATGCGTGTTAGTTGGTTGATGATTGGTATTTTTTGTAATAATTTTCCGTTGAGGTCGTATAGAGACGCAAAATATTGCGTCTGTACGATGGATTGTATCTCCAGTGTAAGATATCATCGGTGGGATTGGGGAAAGCCGACAGTAAAAGGTTTATGTCTTTGGCTTCTTCAATTCCAATTACTACTGAGATTTCGTAGGGTTGCTGTACGCCTTCCGCTACGGAACCATTTGTGCCGATGTGGGTGTTATACATAACTTGTCCAACGGAATAGCTTACTGTACCACCGCTGCCGGAAGCATTGCCACCTGTGGCATTAATGTTTTCTTGTGCTTGTAATCCTGTTAGTCCAAGTCCTAACAAGAGTACGGCAATTAGTTTTATTTTTTTTTGTGTCATTTTCATTCTCTTTTTTTATGATAGTTTAATATTTAGGATGTTTTTTATTTTTTTAACAAAAATTTATTTTGCAAAAATAAACATTTTTTAAATATAAAGGGAAAGAGAAACCTTTCCAAACCGATAGCTTATACCGGTTATTTTTTAGGGTTACTGTCCTATTTTTTTAGACCACTTTAATAGTAAAATATTTTATAATTTATTATTCAATTCGGTTTGGACAAGCTTACGCACACTGGGATATTCTTATTATGGTGTTGAAACGGGAGCTATAGCTGTGCTTCATACATGGGGACAAACTTTAAGTTTACATCCACATATTCATTGTCTGGTTCCTGCAGCCGGAGTAGATA
>JAGOKS010000088.1 GCA_017994425.1 Bacteroidales bacterium
TTTTCACGGTAATTACCACTGTAAATTCTTTGTCCGTTAACAGTAAATATTTCCATTTGAATATCGTTAGGTTCTATTTTGTCTGATAAAATTATATACAAAATATCATTAACACGATTAGGATACAGATTGATTTGGAAGCTTACACTTGCTTCGGTATCATCTACACTTACCGGAGTCCATTCTTTCCCTAAAAAAGGACGCAGTATAGGAGTCCCAAAAAGAAAACTCTTTTCCCAGTAATTACCTGTTTTATAAAAAATGGTTTCACTTGTATTATTTTGATCAAAACCGACATTTAAATAATTTTTAGTCTCAATTTGATAACCAATATAGAATTTTCCTGAAACCGGAACGGGATTATTTAAATAAAACCGTTGAAAACCATATAAATCATTGCTGTATTCTTGTTCAATTAACTCACTGTATACTATTTTTCCGGGATAATTGCTGCTATCAGCCCAGACAGTCAGATTAAATTGAAAATTGTTAAGGTCATTTAAAACCTGATTGATGTACATTTCTATCGCTCTCAATGTATCCGCTTTATACAATGAAAACCCAAGTGCCATGGAGGTTCTGTATGAATATACATTCAATACCGTATACCCTGATTCCGGAATACCATCATCATACGCAAAATAGTTATAAAATTTTTGTTGAAAGATTGCGGTATCATTCTTCGGATTTTTATCTCCGCTACCGGCTTCCTTAAAAATATGTATGACATTAAAAATAGCACTGTCTTTATTATCAGAGGGAAATGTAGATGAAAACGAAGGATTTGCATGTGGTTGATAGGTTTGAAAACCGGAAGAAAAAACAGGAGATATATTGTAGGATCCTCCATCATAATCATCAATCTTTTGATTTGTTTCATCAGTAATGATATATTTATAGGAAGTATTTTTTACTACTCCCGATAAATTTGATAGGTTAACTTTAAAATCATCTATTAATTCATTGGTTTGATTATTTTTAAATTGTGACCAAGGCATGGATTGATAGTGGGCTAAAACACTTCCGGGATTATTTGAAAATGCCACATCGTCAATGACTGTATCTGTCCAACTTCTTGCTCTATCCAAACGAATATAATCCACATTCCAAAAATCAACATTACTTGCCCAAGTAGGATTGTTATCGGTATATTCCAAAGAAGCATAATTTCGAAATCTGAATTGAAACCCTTTGTTGAAATATAGAGAATCATCAATAGGAATCATGACTTGCTGAAAAAGCAAATTGGCAGTATCCAAATAAAAGGTATCAACAAAAGCTTCCAATGTCATTCCTTCGGAGGACCATACCCTTATCCATTTCGTTTCTAATGCCAATACGGAATCACAAGGCACATATAGACTATCTCCTTGTTTATATTCTCCGCTTAAAACTATGAACAAGGTGGAATCACAGGAACTAAAAATTGTATCCCCTATGGCATAGTCTTTATCGGCAATAAACAATTCGTTCACATAATATGCTAATACGGTATCTCCGGTATAATAGCCAAATTCAAGTAGTAGTGAATCATCCGGTTCCGGGGCATTACCCAAATGGTTCCAAGGCTGCCCGATACCTCCACCCGGTTGATAATAAAAGCTGAAATACAATGAATCTGCAATTGTCAATCCCTTTGGGAAAGGATTAAAAATAGAATCTAAACGAATCGGACGGGAAGTTAATGTATCGGCGGGAAAAGCTACTTTTTGCCCATGTTGATACACTCTCCCTAATTGATCTACAGCATCTAACGTTGCCATTCCGAGAGTGGGTGGATGTAAACCGAAACTGTTATTCACAAAAGCGTAATTATCAATCCATAATGCCGTGTCCGGATATAAGCAATAGTTGGAAAAATCTTCCGTAAAAGGAATTAAAATAGATTCATAATAGATGAAATTACTTACGGATTTTTGATGTAAAATGTTGAAATTATCGGATATTTTTTTAATTTCCGGATTGAAACGTAAGCCCGTAAGAACTTCTTGTGCTTGAAGTGTATTCAACACAAACAAATTAATACACAAGTAAAATATAAGTTTTTTCATCATGAAAATTTACACAATAAAACGTTTTTATTCAAAAACTATTGTATAAATAATAATTATTCAAAAAGTTAAATTTGATGCATTAAAACATGTATCGAGCACCTAAAGAGACTCCTAATGCTTGGAATTGAGGTTTACTCATAAAGTGTATTGCTAATTCCGGTCTATATTCAACAAAAACTGCAATTGGTTCATCAAACTGATATTCTAGCCCAACATCAATTCCGATTTTAAAATAAAAATAATCCATAGGGTCGATGCTTTTTATTTTAAAAGTTTTGAAATCCGATTCTAAGCCTCCTCCTAAACCCCCATAAACAAACCAAGCACCCGAAAAATTATAGGCATACATATACATAACATTAAAATTAATAGAGGTTGAAAAAGCACTGTCTTTTTGTTTGTCAAATCCAATTCCTGCACTTACATCTACTCTGTCACCTGTTCCAAATCCATATTGAAAAGACAACTCCGTATTACCCCCTAACCGTAAGCCTAAATTTCTTTCTAGTTGAGCGTTCACACTAATTGTGAAGATTACAAAAGTAATGCAAAATAACAATTTTTTTTTCATTTTTTATTTTATTTAAATAGTTAATAATCCAATTCCCAATTTCATCCCAATCCAATAGGCGCCTAAGATTCGTGTTTTAGCATATTCGAGCGGTTCCGTACGATTACTGCTGAAAAAATCGGAAAAATCGGAAAAGAATGTTTCTTTATATCCACCAAAGGTAGTTCCTATCGATAAACCGGATGATATTTTCAAACAATCCCAAAAAAGAAAATCATAACCGTATTCCACTTTAACACCAAAAAGATTTCCATTATGAGGTGTGCGACTGAAGCGTGAATCAGTATCATATCCAAGATCGATAATTTCTTGACTTAATTCATCTGTAAATTGATAATTAAAGAATAAACCATCAACGTAAAATTTAAAATAATGACCTAAAGGAGCTATATTATCACCAACATATTGTTTGTAAAATAAAGTAAACCCATGTGATTTAAGGTGATATAAAAAATTATAATCTAAGGTGGAAAAAACATCATCCGTTAAATAAATTTCGGCATTGTAATAAGAAGAAAAATGATTATATCCTAAACCCACAGAACCTTTTTTCCAAACAATGGCTTCAATAGTAGGATTTAAAAAACAATTAAACGCAAAATAATCGGCATTATCTACAACAGAATGCCCATAAAAATTTGGTCGTGAGTATGCCGGAGAAAAAGAGGCATCCATGCTTATAATAAAATGTTTCCCCATATATCCTGTGTTTTGTGTATGTCCTGCAAAAGCAAGCAGCATTCCCAAAAAAACTAAAGTTATTTTATTTTTCATTATTTTTGGTGTTGTTTAATTTTTGCATATACATTATAAATAAATGAATGGAGATACGCATCGCTTACCACACTTTCGGCTTCCATGGATTCATAATATAATGTTTCGCCGGTTTCAAAATTAATTACTTTAATGTGCCCCCATACTTTTTTTCTTGGCAAGGCTATTGTTGTGAGCGTTATCGGACCTATAACCGGGCAAAGTATGGTGCCAACTGTTGAAAGTAATTTATGACCATTTACAAAAAAAGCAGTACTTTGTCCAACTACGATTAAAATCAAAGCATTACATCCCGTTGCGTGAGCTATATTTTTTGTAAAATTCGATTGATAATAAATCATTATAATATCGTCGGAGGATATATAATCTTGAATCCAGGCTTGAATTGTAGCGTATTGATTATAGTCAGCCGTAGTAAATTGCTTAATGGCATCGTTGGAATAAAAGTCCGTTTCAAGTTGGAGTTTATTAATGGATGTTTGAATGGTTTTTGATAACTTTTCGGATTTTATTTCTGCTTTAGCATAGTTTTTTAAGAATGTTTTGGAATTGTTCTTTTTTGAAAAAATAAAATAATAGGGATTGACAATTAATAATTTGCTGATGTTGTATGCATTTTTATCTTTAACAATGGCATGTATTTCTTCATCTTCGTAAGCATTAACTACCGTTTCCCATACGTTCATAAAATCGGCATCTGTTCTAAGATCCACTAACATATAATTAACGGTTTGAAATTTATCGGAAGGTTTTACTTTTCCTCCTTTTGATTGTTTTTTTATTCGTTCATATTTAGTGGTTGTTGTAACGGTATCCATGGTTTCGTGTTCAACAGGAATTGAATCGAGTGATACCCCCATTGCATAATCTGAAAAATCAATATATCCCATTTTATTATCAATACTGATTCCTTTCATAAGATCTTTTGTGATGTTTAACAAGTATATATTCTCCTTATCATTTTCATAGGCTTTCCAAGCATTTCGCAAAGCTAAAACAGCCATTTCTTTTTTACTTAATTTAGAAAAAAAGTAATTAATTTGTTGAATTTCTCCTTCAACTTTTTTATAGTTTTCGACGATATCACTTAATTGACCTTGTGATTTATATTGATATAATGCATAAAGCGAAGCAGCTTTTGTCATTAATAAAAACGTATTATTCGGGAATTTTTGTTCCAAAATATAGGTGTTATAAAAAGCATCATCGTATTGATGTTGAATAAGAAAAATATGAATGCACTGAAAGCGGGCTAAATCTCGAATTTCATTAAATAATTCTTCCGATTGGACAAACAATTTTCTTCCTTCATCCGAAAGACCGCTAATGAGTCGTTGAATAACGGCTCTTCTTTTTTGAATATTCGGATGAGTGGATAAAGTATCTACGTTATCATCTCGTATTCGGATGGGTGTTACGGTTGAAAGAAAATAATTATCGGGAAATTGATAAAAATTTGTTTCAACGTAAGTCCGTTGAAAAGGTATTTCATCGAAGGGAAATTCAGCATATTGCAATACGTCAAATACGCCGTTTAAAGCCATATAGCTATATGACGAATGTTGATAATAGCGTTCCAGTCCCAACTTATCTGCTTCAAGTTCATTCTCCCGCGAACGATTATGGTATTTTAAATAAAATTCTTTATATTCATTTTTGTTTTTATTGAAGACATCTTCATAATTATTCATTTTAATTATATGATGTTCTACATAATGTATAATTTCATGAGAAATAATAAATGCCAATTCGCTTTCGTTCGACACTTGAGCAATCATGCCTACATTAATTAATATAATCCCGTTTTCAGTTGCCGCTGCATTAACTACAGGCGATTGTAAAATATAGAAACGCAGGTCTTTCCGTAAGCCAGGATATTCTTTTAATAAATTATCAGCTATCGTATTAATATATTGATTTAATTTACTTCCATAAAGGATATTCCCTCTTAAAAACATTTCTTTTAAAAACAGATTAAAATCAGCTTCATTGGTTTTCTTATTAATCAAATCTTTAAAATCACTAGGGATTTCACCTTCTGATTCGAGTGGATTAAATTGAGATACACTATTTTGTGAAAATATACTTTGAACAGAAAAAAATAAGATAAAGAAATAAAGAAAATAGTTTTTCATGCACTTGATTTTTGAAACATACGCAAATAAAAACAAAAACTTATTTGCTTATCAATAATTAATACTAATTTGATCAAAAGCAACTGTTTTCCCTATACTTGAAAAAATCAAAGTATTATCTTCTGCAAAAAGTAAATTTTGAAGATTTTTTTTCGTTGTTTTCCCGTTAAAAACAATGTGAGAACTTAGATCATCCCCATCAATCTTAATCAGACTAAGCATTAATTTTGCTTTATTTCGTTGTGGATTAATCATGGATATTGTTTTCTTGGTTGAATTATAATTGCCGATATGGTCATTGAAAAGCAAGCATAGAGCTCCATCTTTTTCAAAAGCATAAAAAGACATGGAAAGCCGATGAAAATCTGCAAAGTAGATATAACTACCTGAGAATTGATTCTTTTTGATTAACTTATAATTTTCAACTTCACCATTAGACGAAAATGCAGTATATACAATGTTTTTTGCAAAATAATTATAAGTTCGACCCCCTTTCTGATCATAAAATATAACCGTCGATAATTGTTCACCTAAAGTAACAATACGTCCGTTTGATAATTCAATTATTTGGTCAAAAGCTAATGATTCTACATCTTTACTGCTAAATGTAGAGGGAAAGTCCATGTGTGAAAAACTTGAAATAGATTGTTCCTTCGGATTATATATGAGAGAAAAAGAGCCTTTGAATGTTTCATCCATTTTTTCCGAATAATACCCTCCTACAAACACATTTCCATTTTTCAATATTTTTAGCTTGGCATTTGCAATATAACCTATATCTTGGGTGCTTTCATTTTGATGATAATCGGTTTCTTTTACCTCATAAACATATACTTTTTCATCAAATGTTTTTTTCTTTGCACCGGAATAAGCTGTAACACAAAGATAAACGGTTCCTTCATTTGTAATTTCGACATCATCTAAACTAAATGTTTTATTGGTAAATTCCGGAGATAGATTATTTTCCCAAACTTGTTGACCACTTGCATCAAAAACCGTTACAAGTATGTATTTAAATTTATCTTTTTTATCAAATGCTAAGCTGGCAATGCAAAAATATAAATTATTGGAAGATATAACTACTTTTGTATAGGTTTCCTCATTATTTTCGGAAACTATGGTCATAATCTCTTCCGGATGCCATGATAACTTCTTTTTATCGTTAGTATTTATGTAAAATTTATAAACTCCTTTTGAATAATTCGAGTAAATTGCACTAATCTCATTTTCGGATTGAAAACATCCTCTTAATTTATAATCATCCGATAGTTTCATTCCGGAACTAGCACTAACCTTTCCGTTTGGAGTAATGGTATACAAAATATTTTCATTAAAACAATCTCGAAATACATATTTATTTTCATCATCAACAACAGATCCTTTGCTTAAGGGATATAAATTATAGGTATGTGCCCATAATGATTTTTCAACAGTAGGATAAAGTGTTTTAATCGTTTGTGAACTCAAAGAAAAAACAATAGTACATAAAAAACAAAGCGTAAAAATCTTTTTCATTTTAATTTTTTTTTACATTTATAATTTTATTACACTATTGTCCGATAAAAAAATAAAAAAAAGAGAAGGAGATAATTAAACCTCCTTTCTCATTTGAGTAAATTTGTACTTCGAAATTTAACACATTTACTCATGGGCAAAAGTACAATTTTTTTCGG
>JAGOKS010000089.1 GCA_017994425.1 Bacteroidales bacterium
TTATAGGATGCTTTGAGTCGTTCAATATAGTAAAATAATATCCTCCGTCACTGCTGATGCTTGCCAGCCCATTTACACGGGCATCAGTCCCTGCTTTGGCAATACGCCCTGCAATTTCGGTAAACACTCCGCTCAAATCATCTGTAGTAAGATAAAACATATCTTTATCTGAAGCGACATATTCCATTGTATATTTTGCATCGGAATTATTTGACACATCAAAGCCTACAGTGTATATTTTAATGCCTGCTTGTTTAGCCATCAAAGCCTGTGAAATTGTTGGTATGCCATTGTCAATTACTCTGTAGCTTCCCACGTAATATCTGTAATCAAATCCTCCTAACCATCCGGATTTATAATATCCATAATCACTTCCGGAGCCTACAACATTTGTAGTAAATGAGGTAAGAACATAATTAGTGTCAGAAGGATAATTCAAATCTAAATCGGTCTGCGTACGTTGTCTTGCTGCATTTGCCCTATAACTAAAGGTAGGCTCGCCGTCACTAACCAATACTATATATTTATTAACAGCGTTGCTTTCAGATAATATATCCTGCGCCATTTTGATACCTGCCTGTATATGGGTTCCGCCTGTTGCTGCAATTCCATTAATAGCACTTTTTAAGGAAGCATTATCATTGGTAAGAGCTGAATCTTCGAATGCCGTACCTTTGCCGTAGCCACTGCTTGAGTAAGATACAACGGCTATTCTGTTCAATGTATCTTCATTTCCTTCAGGAAGCAAAGCATCTACAAATGCATTGGCTGCTTCCTTTGCATTATTCATCTTTTTAACACTTGTTGTTTCCGAAATAGTCTGCATTTCTTTAACCATTACTGTATAGCTTGATTGTGTGGACTGCAATAAACTCCTTGTAGTTGGAAATATCACGTTTACATTTTTGCCTTTAACTGTTGCCGCTGCAGTCCTTCCTCCGAATATACTTATTAATGCATTAGCACAGTTATTGTTGCTTATCTGTGACCAGCTGCTAAATGAACTGCTGCTTGAATTTAATCTGTAATTTCTGTCTGTAGAATGAAACCCGCTTACGGAAACATTTTTATATCCCTTATAGTTGCCGTCATCATCCACATATGCAGTCAGCGTTATAGAAACATTAGAAGTAGCAGTCTGCCATCTATACAAAATCAATAGGTATCTCTCTTCATACTGATGACTGACATTTGAAGCATTGTAAGTCAACTGTACCTCATTATAGGGAACTTGTTTTTCTACTTCAACCTCTTTTTCATAAGTACGTGTTACATTAACATTATCATCCATACTGCCGGAACGGTCTATAACAAGTACCGCATCTGTTCCTTGCTTTACACCTGCACCGTCCAATGTCATGGTAACTTTGGCAATGTTATCCTCATCCTCTAACCATACTGCTTTTTTATCGACACGTACGTACCCCTCATTTGGATATTGCGGAAAATTGGTAGTATCATTGCGGTTATAAGGAATGGGGTCATCCTCAGTATCTCCCGGTGCTGCAAATAAATAGTTTCCCGGTATCATCGTAACCATCATCAAAATTGCAATTATAATGCATAAAATTCTTTTTAAAGGTCTCATTTTTTACCCCCTCTTTATTTTATTTTCCAGTTTTCAAATCTCAATAATTCGCTGAAATTAACATTTACGCCGTCATCTCCTGATTTAAATGTAGTAATGCTTGTTTTTTGTCCCGTGCTAGGAGTATCCTTAAATATTAACTCGTAAAGATTATGCTCCGCAATGAGAGTCGTAATAACTCCCTTATTGTATTTAAATTTTTTGCCGCCGGGATTTGTGGGATCATTTTCAATTGTAATATCACCGTCACATATTATTACACCGGTAAAATCCACTTCTCCTGATATTATAATATTTTCATTTGTTATAATCAATCCGCTTTTTGCTTCCGAAGGAAAATGGTATTCTCCTCCCGGATTATTATTTATATGCACCAACTGACCTGTAGCCTGATTAAATTTGTTATTTAATTCAGCTAATTCAGCGTAAGATAATTTTTCTATATTATCAAATATCTCATCTAATGTAAATTGGCTCACATCTTCAGTATCAAATCCGAGTTTATCGATTTTTTTATCGTATACCGCTTCAATTTCACCGCTTTTTTGTGCCATATAATCAATTCCTCTATTTGAACGAATTATGCTTCCGTTATTTATGGCTGAGCCGTGCAATGCTTTTTCAATACCTAAAAGTCTTATTGAGCCCGTTCCCAAAAATAAAGATGAAGAGTTGTTTTTACTGTATGCATATATGTATTTTGCTTTATCATATACCTGTATTTCACTATTATCATCCTTAAATCTTTCTGCGAGTCTGGGCAAGGGAGTATAACTGTCATAATCGAATATAATATTGGATTCAAGAAATTTGTTTCTATCCTCTTCATCCAAAATACTTACATCATCAGAATCCAAACCCTCGGTATAGGCAATATAATTTCCTTTTACCGACAGGGATTCCCCCGTGGCATATTTTGCAGGTATATCCTTTATATATGAAGTGCCGTATAAGAATAAGTCGCCTGTTATTTCTAATTGAACATCCTTATCATTAATAATTATTGCACTGTTGTCGGTATCCTCTCTTGCCTGGCTGGTAGCGAAGCCATAGTATGGACCGTTAATTCTGACAACCTGGTTTTTTGCATTTAATTCCAAATCGTCTTTTACCATAATCCCGGAATAACCGACACTTTCGTCGTCTTCTTTCTCTGCCGTAAACTCAGCACCTTCGCCATTTAAAAAGATTCCGTTTGCATATACATTTCTTGTATCTAAGACACCGTTTTTATCTATGTTAATATACCTTTTTACGGACAAATCCTTTTTAAATTCAGCTATTGCACCAGTACCTATATTAACGCTATTATTAACGAATACCTCCCCGTTAAAACTGGTGTCATCATTGTAAATGTTTAGGTTCTTTGCGGTGATTGCCTTTGTCCAGTATGGGTTAACATCCATTGTTACGGTAGACACAGTATAGGATTTGTTATAATCAGGCACCTCAATTACAATATCAACATCTGTTTTCCTGGCTATATCATTTATTTTATTTTCATATTCAGAGCTTACAGGTACTCGCAAAGGATTGTCTGCGCTGAATTCGCCATAATTTGGCGCTGATAAAGATATTATCAGTTTTTCATCATCATTTTCGTATCCTTCACCTAGTATTGCAGTCTCTATATCATCTTCAATCTTTTCCTTATACTTATTTTCAAAGGCTATTTTTGCTTCCTCATCAATAACTGATTGCTTAAAATCATAAACGCCGTCTCCGTCATCGTCCTCAAGATATTTGTCTTTATCATCTTCAGAGCCGTTTAATAATATGTCCATAAGCTTGTCATGATTAAATTCTGCAATTTTATCCTGAGCACTTTCATTTGCTTCTTCAATGGAATTTAGAATTATTGCATAGGCTGCGGCATATGCTCTGTCAAGTCCCGATTCAGACATATAAAATGAATATTTCAAATCCGTATTGGTTTTCTTTATCTTATAATTCATTAGAGTTATGCCTAATATTGCTGCACCTAAAACGGAAATTATAGATATTGCCATAACCAGCATAATCATGGTGGAGCCTTTATTGTTAAATTTCTTTTTCATTATATCACCTTCTCTAATCAGGATTGATTTCAAATACGGTTGTTCCCCTTATTATATCAATTAAACTGCCATCTTTTTCAACAGTCACCGTTATATCATACAGTTGATTGTCCGGTTTTGCGGAATTTTCAGCAACTTCAATAACAGTTGCATCACCCATTATCTTATAACTATTTATATGCTCCTTATTTTTGAAAATATATACTTTTAAATTTTCGTCCGAATTTACCAACCTTATTTTCGCTTTTGCATTATCGTAAGGAATGGCAATTTCGATACCGATTTTCTCGATTCCCGGAGCAATATCAATTTCAAGTTCATCTTCATCGGTGATTATGTATATTGGTCTGTCAAACACGGGTATACCGGCAGGCTCAATATCGCTGCCTTCATATTCAGCCCCTTTTTCAATCCTAACATCTATGGTGTAACCTTCCGAATCAGGTGAGGTCACATAACCATAGCTTCCGTCCCCTCTGGGAGGATATCCGTCGTCTTCGGTATTCAGAATCTTCATTGCCTTAATAGATTCTAACTCTTCCTGGGCAAACTGAATTGCTCTGTACTTCATTTCGCTTTCATTGTTCATTTTTTGAGAGGTAAAAAACATAGACATAAGGGGCATAATAACTATACCCAACACTGCAAGGGTTATCAATATTTCCACCAATGTTAATCCTTTATTGTTTCTTATCCTCATCATCGTACTGCCTCTCCATCTACTTTCTTATTACACTTATTGTTCTTGCATCTTTGAAATATGCCCTCGGGCTTGTTTTGTCATCATCGATAACATCAAATCTAACCTTCAAATCCGTTGAATTATATACGGATATATTGGCTCCTGAGGAGTCTTCCTTCAAAATCCTCGGTTTTGAATATATTACAATATTTATATTTCCTTCCGAATTAGGAATAAATTCTTTCCACTCATCATTTTTCGGATATGATACACTGCTTGCTATGGAGTATCTGTAATAATACTTGTCGTTTTCGGTTTTGAAAGCAAAGTTTACACTTTCCACTGAATTTATATCCTTAGATATATAAGTTTTCCTGTCCACATCATTTGTTTCACCTATCAAAATCGAGGGTAAATCGGAAACTTCAGGCTGCAGGCTCATATAAAAATCATAATTGCCCCCTGATGCAAAAACCATTTGAGTTGCATCCGTTGAAAAAGGATTTTCTTTACCCGA
The DNA here is from genome assembly GCA_017994425.1 of Bacteroidales bacterium. GTDB lineage: Bacteria > Bacteroidota > Bacteroidia > Bacteroidales > WCHB1-69 > UBA5266. The sequence goes on from JAGOKS010000089.1 coordinate 4,845, forward strand.
CTCAGCCAAATCCATCCATATCCACTCATTGTTAGTTTCTTTGAAGTCTATCGGTTTAGGAATTTCGTAGAAGTTCAAATTCATTGTTCCCTGAAGTATATCGCCTTCCGCAATGGTATTTACACTTGTAATTGATATATCTACAGGATTGATTTGTATTGAGTCGATAAAATCAATCATATCGGCATATGTCCCATCGAATGTTATATTAGTGGATACTTTCCGTGCCAACAGTTGATTTCCATCCTTTTTATCTGCATCAGGATACTCAACGTTTAGAGCATCGAATCTTCCGTCAATTTCATACATTAATTCCTGAAGAGTGCCTGATTCTTTTGCCTCATCGGGAATTACAAGATGACTCATCTCAACCGTTTCTAGATCCGTAAAGCTTATGTTGCTTGCATTAATATTGTTTTTATTCAAATAATTATGTAAAAATACAATTATTTTTTCCTGCTGCAAGTCTGAAATAACATTTAAGCTGTTAATCTCCTCAGTTAAAGACAGAACTTTTTCTTCAAAAGTATTTTTTTGCACAATATTCTGCGACATAGTATCATATGCCTGCTTTTTTTGTGAATGCTCTGCCTTAAGTTCATCCAGGTTAAAAACTTTTTCAAACGGTACGTATGTAAATACTAAATACCCAATTACTGTAACAATTAACAGCAATATTAAAAATTTCTCTCTCTTACTCAGCTTCATAAGATATCACATCCTTTAAGTCACAAACAACGGTATAGGAGTAATTGGAACTGCTTCCTTCTGTTCCGTCAACTATAGCCGGTATGTAGACATTATCTATAAATTCAATTTCCTTAAGGTTTTTCTCAAATTGAGCGGTTTCCTGTCTGGTGGCAGAAGAGCACTGCAGCTTTATGGTATCAATATCGGCACTCATTGAATTTATTTTAGTACCAAGAGGAATGGCTGCCGAAAGCTGTTCAAATATTATTATATTTACGGCATCCTCATTCTTTATCGCCGTTTGAAGTTTTGTTACTTCACCCATATATTTCTCCATCAGCTCAGTTTTCTTTTTTAAAGCAATTGCTTCGCTGTTAAGCTTGATATTGTCTTCATTGTTTATAAAAGCATCATAAACCGCTATGTCTTTTTCTAAGGCTGTCTTCTCTATATAATAAGTATATGCGGCAAGAGCAAAGGCTAAAACTGCCGCCGTTGAAACTCCGAGAAGGGCAACTCTTCTGCTGAATGTGCTTTTTCTTTGTTTTTTCGCATCTGTTAAAAAGTTTACATCCTTCTTATCCATATGTAAGGATAGGGCAGTAGTGAAATATGTTGTAATACTTTCATTATCCTTATCTCTGAAAACAGTGTTTGACAATGATGTAATAAGCACTGTTTCAATATTTATATGCGATTCGATATATTCCGGCAATCCCTTTATATTTGAATATATGCCGTACAAATAAATCTTTTCTATCTGTTTTTCCTTATTTACTGAATTGTAATACCTAATATACCTTGAAAGCTCATCAATCCAAATATTAATATTTTCCTCGACAATATTAAGTTTTGAAATTTCGGAAATATCATCAGGCATTAATGATATTTTTTCTATTTCTTTTAATGCCTCCTCATCGCTTAAATAATGAACCGCACCAAAATTTTTAACAATGTCCTTTATGCCGTTTTGGGAGGTTCTGGAAAAATCGTTTTTTCCGTTATTTACAACACTGAATGTCAGACTGTCATAACCTATATCCAAGAATGCAGAAACGACACCGGATTTTAAAGGATTGTTATTTATGAAAAGTTTTTTGTCATAAATTTTATCCAAAGTGTTAAATGCAAGTTCAAATGCAATAAGTTCAAGCTTAAGCTTTTCGGCCAAGAGCATATACTGCTCAAACATGTATGTAGGGAGGCCGTAAACAATATATTTGCCTTTTTCCACACCGTCTGCATTAACAGACTCAGTCTTTTTGTAAATCAGCTTGTATTGATTCAAATCAACAGGCATAAGCTGGCTTAATTCGCTTTTAATCATGGACATAGTGTCTGACTTGCTCTTTAAAACAGGTAGTTCTATGTTTCTTGTAACGGTTGAATTTGTATGAATGGTAAAAATTGCATTTCTTGCTTTTATGTTGTTTTTACTTATAGCTTCATTGACTGTATTAATTACCGAATCGATATCAATAACTTTACCGTCATCAATACATCCTTTTTCCACTTCCAACAAAATACTTTTATTAACAGTTAGTGAATTCCCGCTCCTTGAGCCGTCCAACATTTTAATATATTTGTTGCTGAATTCTAAAGATAAAACTTTCCCCATGTCTTTTACCTTTCTTATAGATTTTTTTGTTCCTTGCTTTGTCATCCTGAGC
>JAGOKS010000090.1 GCA_017994425.1 Bacteroidales bacterium
AATTTGTTAGTAATGATAAGGAAATCAAGTTGATAATTAATAAAAAATGTTTCATGAATTGGAATTTAATTATATTAATTTAATTTATTATTTTTTTACAAAAATATTATTTTAGTTAAAACAATTTTGATTACAAAAATAAATTTATCCTATTTACTGTATCTACTTGCCATTTTCTTTTGGGTAAGGTATTTTCACTTAACGAAGAATAGTGTCCAATCTCTTATTTTTTGTTTGGCGATTTGTTGTATAATGTTGTTTCTTAATTTTATCATGAATGTCAATTTTTTAATAATACAAAAATAATAAATTTGTAAAAAAGAAATGATAAGTGTTTAAAAATAAACAATTACGTATCTTCGGGAAGTCGGATAGCATGCAAAAAGAAAACAGAAGGCTATCTCTCTTTCATTACCTAACTATGCACCTACGAAAACTAAGCTTAGAAATATAAAAAACTAAGCTTAGAAATGATCATCGGAAGGCTTCCTAATTGATAAAACTAAGCTTAGAAATTCAAAAACTAAGCTTAGAAATCACAGGAGGATACGTATGTAATTATTAGAACATAGTTAGTCAAATTAAATTTAGTAATTAGGGAATTATAAATACATGATGTTTTTCGGAACGAAAAAAAAGGAAGTGGAATGAAACTATTGATTTTGTAAATTAATCAATACAATTTCTGGTCTGCAAAAAAATCTCAATGGTGGTGTTATTGTTCCTATTCCTGATGATATATAAGATTTCATATCTCCAAATTGTTTTAATCCATATCTATATTTTTGTCCATATTTCGAAGGTAACATTGGTGCCCACATTCCAAAAAATGTCATTTGGCCTCCATGAGAATGTCCTGACAAAGTAAAGTCAATCATATCTTTTGGCATGGATTCCAAATAATCAGGGTTGTGTGTAATTAAAATAGAAAAATCAGTTTTTTTTAAATCATAAATTGTGCTATCTATTTCTTGAGAATCTTCCCACAAATCACCGACTCCTCCAATTTTAATGCTATCATCATTAATTTTAACCCAATAAGATTTATTATCACATATTTTAATTCCATTTCTTAGCATCATTTGCTTGGTTAATTCGGCATCCTCCCAATGGTCGTGATTCCCTAGCACGGCATAAATACCGTCATTTGATTTTATTTTTTTTAATTCATTAAACAAAGGTTCAATGTATTTTGGTTCACGGTGGGTATAATCCCCGCCCATAATAATATAATCAGGATTTAATTTATTTATCCGTTCTACAAGTTTTTGCACTCTTTCAATAGAAAAAAATGGTCCATGATGAATGTCTGTTATAAAAACAATTTTTTTACCAATAAAAGATTTTGGAATATCTCTAAAAATTAGATTAATCTTTTCTGTTTTAATCCAACGACTTTCAATATGACAATAAAGTAAAAATAATCCTCCGAAAATTGTCAGAGTAAAAAATGTTCTTATCAGTTTTTTTTTATTGCACATCACTAGTTTATATGTATATCTTCAAGTTCCAAAAGGTGTTCTTTATTTTTTTGCAAAAGTAAAAATTTTTAATGCCATAAGTCAAAAGATGAAAGACGGTTTTGTTGGAACGAAAAACCACTGATAACTAAATAATTATTTTTTGTCGGATTGTTTTACGAACTGCGACATACGCATTTTATTTTCAAAATAGAGTTCGGCTTCTTTTTGCGCTTTTTGATACCAACGTTTACCATACTTACGGATTAGCGGTTCTTTTAAAAACTTAAAAATCGTTAATTGTTGAGTTTTACCATACTCACAGGCTGATTTACAAATAGGCCATTGATGATAATTTAAGGCATCGTAATGCAAATGGGAGCTGATACGGATAGGATAGAGGTGGCAGGAAATTGGCTTTTTGAATTTTATTTTCTTTTCCATATAGGCTTTCTCAATGGCACATTTGGCGATGCCTTCATCGTAATACACAAAAGCACATGCAGCGTCGTTGATAAGCGGTGTTACCAAATGTCCTTCCATATCGTAATCAAAAACACCCGATATGTCAATGCTGTCTATTCCTTGCCGGCACATATAGGGTTTAATGGCTTCGATACTGTCTTCTAAAACCGATATTTCTTCTTCGTCTAAGGGCGCGCCGGCATCGCCTTCTACACAGCAAAAGCCTTTGCATGCAGATAGATTGCACAAAAAATATTCCTCGAAAATATCATCGGATAGGATGGCGTTGTCAACAACTATCATCGCTAGGATTAGTTTTTGATAGCGGCTATTTCTTTGACAGCTATTAATGCTTTGTCAATTTCTTCGTCGGTAGTAAAGGCGCCGATGCTGAAGCGGACGGTACCGTGGATATCGATAGTGCCGATACCTTCGTGTACTTTGGGAGCGCATTGTAAACCGGTACGGCAAGCAATATCATAATCCACATCGAGCATAGTGCCTACATCACCTGCTTCAAAGCCGTTGATATTGAAACTTAAAACAGGGTTTTGATTCTCAACGCTTTTAGCACAATATATCTTCACTCCGTTTATGTTTTGAAGCCCGTCGCGTAAGATTTTCCATTGTCTCATTTCCTGCTGATGCAGTTTTTCGATGCCCTGTTCTTTCACCCATTTCACACCGGCATATAAACCGGCAACGCCGAGTAGGTTAAGGGTACCGTATTCTAAACGCCATGGATATTCTTCGAGATGTCCCGGATAAGCCGAACGAACACCGGTGCCACCGTAACGGGTATGATTAATGGTAATGCCTTCACTTACATAAGAACCGCCAATACCTGTGGGTCCCATCAAACATTTGTGCCCGGTAAAGCAATACACATCTATATGAGAAGCTTGCATGTCAATTTCTACCGAACCGGCACCCTGGCTGCCGTCGACAACAAAAATAACGCCTGCTTCTTTACATATTTTACCGATTTCGGTAAGGGGTTGAATGGTGCCGATTACATTGGAGCAATGGGTAATAATGACAAATTTAGTGTTTTTACGAATAGCTTTTTTAATATCGTCGGGATGCACATAGCCGGCTTCGTCGAAAGGTACATAGCTTACTTCTATCAATCCTTTTTGCTCAAGGCAATATAAGGGTCTTAACACGGAATTATGTTCGAGCATAGAGGTAACGACGTGGTCGCCTTTTTCGCATAAGCCTTGAATGATAAGGTTTAAAGCATCGGTAGCGTTGTAGCCGAAGGTTAATCGGTTGGGGTCGCCACCGCCATTAAATAGTTCGGTCAGCATTTTTCGAGTGTTAAACACGATTTCTTCGGTTTCTATGGCAGCATCGAATCCCGAACGACCCGGGCTGACACCGTGTTTGCGATAGCAATTAAACATAAAATCATATACAACATCGGGTTTTGGAAAGGAGGTAGCGGAATTATCTAAGTATATCATTGAAATAGATTTAAAATGTTATTACATAAAATGAATGTGCAAAAGTACAATTTTTAACAAGAAATACCATAGGAAAGAGCGATTTTATTAATTCAATCGCCCGTCTTCGATAAGCCGAACGATATGTTCTATTTCTTTATCTTTCCCTTTAGGGTCGTAGTTATCTTTCAAATCATATTTAAATAAACGAGCAATGGATTGATAAAGAAAAGCACTGAAAGAGCCTCTTAACTCATCCACAATATTATAGGTTGTTTTGCCTGTTTCTCTGTCTACTAATTTCAGCAAAAGTATTCCTTGTGTAAAGGTCATTCTTTCAATGGTAGCCGTGTATTTCTTGCGAATATCTTTTTCGGCTTGTTTCATGAGCTCTTTTTGTTGTTTTTCGGGTAAGCCGGCTAATTGCTTATCGTAATTTTCCAATATAATCGCAGCCGAACGGGCGTAGGGATATACTTTGAGAATGTTCTTAATCAGTTTTGTTTTTCTTCGTTGTTCCCGTAAGCTGGTACCGTCTTTGAACGAAATGATAAAAACATCATTCAAATTGATAAGCGCAATGGTATCCCTATCAATAATTACGCCACGGAAAATTTTCATCTTTTGTGCATTTGATGTGATTACAAAGCTGAAAATTATCAATAGCGATAAAAACAATCTAAATACTTTCTTCCTGCTCATTATCAAAATAATATTACATATACGAACTTCTGATGTTTTTATCTACTTTAGGTCGTATTCCTAAGAATAATCCGGATTGAAGCGAAAAATTATTAAATGATTTAGGAGCGATAGGACCTATCAGATTGTCGAAGGCGAAGTACCATTGTACCGGTCCGAAATGAAAATGTGCTCCAAACCCTACGTTGCTGAAGGTGCGGTTGTAAATGGAATAAGTAAGGGTTAATTCTACAATATCTCCATAATACGCATTGCAAGCAAAGGTAAAAGAAGGAATTGCTTTTTTACCCACAAAATCTGTTCGCGATAAAATAGTGAAGCGATAATTGGATAATTTGTAAAAAGCTTCTACGTATAATTTAGGATAAAGTGAGGATCGGTAATTATCAATATTTTTGTAGGTATAAGTAAAAAAGTCGTCGGTGGCAATGGAATCGAAAATAGTGCTTATGTCGGGTAATTGACCATCCTGTAATCCATTGAGAGCAAGTTCAAAACCATCAAAGAAAATATTTCCGTCTTGCGTAAATTCACCGGTATCGTTGGTTGAGAAGTTAAATTGGTTGGTAAGTTTATCGTTTTGCCAGAATATATAACCTAAATCGTTAATGCTTATGGCAACGCCTAAATCATAAGGAAGTTCAATGGTAGCACCTAAGTCAAAAGAAAAACCCGGATTGTGAAAAAGTCCGGTGATAAATTCGTCTTGTCTGAATTCAAATTTTTCGTTAAAAGGAAGGTAGGTGTTCAATTGCATGTTCCCTTGTGCTTGCAAGTCCCAATCTTCGGTGGTTAAAAGGTTGATAGATGATTGAGTGGTATGAATATTAGTTATGCCGAATAATAGTTTAGGTCGAATGCCAACGGTATATTTATTCTGGATGGTGTATTGATAGCTAATGCCAAACTCTAAGTAAGTAGAATGAAAAATGCCGGGTCTGGATTCAACATTTTCTCCTATATATTCCGCATTTCCCTCTATCATCATGGAAAACCATTCGTTGGGAAGAAATACGTATGTTTCTGAACGTAAACGCGTGCTAAACGAAAAATAAGAAACTTCTTCTGTTCTTAGTCCGAAGCCCAATATTTCTTCGTTTAAATCGAATATAAAACGGCTAGGTCTTTTAAGTCCTTTTAGTAATCCACGCGGATTGATAATTTTTGAAGTATCGGTAGAGGTAACCAGTTTTTTATATGTTAACAGATTTTCCGAAAAGGCTATGTTGAAATTAGAAATGCCCGGAATGGAAGCATGCCATTTATAGAGGGATGGTTTGCCCGGATTGTAATTAGTAGAATATATGTTTTCGTTCATTACTGCAAGGGTTTGTTGTGCTTTTACATCCCATGTTCCTAATGATAAAATAATTATAAATAAAAATACTATATGTTTTTTCATGCCATGTCGATTTAAAAAGAACTTAATTTTGCTTTTACATGTGCTTGTACCCCCAGTTTAATACCTAATTTCTGTTCATTATAATAGAATATCATATAAGGGTCATTTTTATTTACGTTTGCATCTGCTCGAATAAGAATATAGGAAGCTTTCACAATTTTTTGCATGCGTTCGTTGGTAACGGTAATTTTTTTAGAATCTTTGGATGATTGAATGACATGATAATTGTCGTTTGGGTCGACGGCAGCTTTGGGTAGTGCTAATGGTGTTGCAAATAAGGAATCAATAGGTTTGTATGTATTGTCTAAAAAATATACTTGACTTTTAATACCGAAGGCAAAATTATTTTCCAATTGAATACGGAAAATTACTGATTCTAACTCATCGACATTTACAGTGTCCATATTATATTCAAGTGTGTCAAAATAGGAAAGATTGTATAAGTCTATTTTTAACGGTACTTCAATGCGGGCATGAATGCGGTAACGGGAACTGTCGGTGATGAAATATTTATTTCCATCCATACCGTTATTATTTAGTATTCCCGTCCCGGCAAAGTAAATATAAGAACTTCTATTTTCGTAAAGGAAATCTTCAATGTCAAAACTACGGGTTGTAGTGGCATATTCTCCTTTGACAATCGGGTAATTGGCAGTTAATAATTCATTGATAGTAATCAGTGGGATGTATATATTGTCAAGAGGATTACAAACGATTACCGAGTCAATATCTACAGAAAGAGGCATTCCAACATTGTTTTTTATATCAATATGTACTTTGGCTGAATGTGCCCTGCAATGAAGGTTTGCATTGTCTTCTAAGAATATCATGGATAAGTTTTGGGCGAAATGTTCGGTTTTTTTTTCTGATTGACCATGCAACCAATGGAAAGTTACATTCGGTAATGTATTGGTAACGTTAAAGTGATAAGGGAAAGTTAACGGATCGCTGTCAGGAGTAATTTCAATCTCAAATCGAATGGGAACGGAATTTTGCCCATAGGGAAAAATTCCGTATTTGTTTTTTGCATCAATAGTAAAAGATACATTCGGAGAGGTAGGATACTTGGTCATATTTAATTTTTGTTTGTTTTCATCCAGAATATAATCGCTCTTTAATGTGATTGTATACGGATGATTTAAATCAGAGTTGATGTTTATAGTCAAGATGCCCGACTTAAACAAGGCGGAGTCTAATATCATACCGTCAAGAGTCAATTTAATGCTTTTATCAATAGTATAGCTGTAAGTTGCCTTGGTGTTTTTTACTCCTCCGGTAGGTGCGGGCAATTCAAAACTGAAATTCGATGTTTCTAAAGAAGCATGAAACATGGTGTCTCCTCGCAAAGAATAGAGTTTTGTTGTGTTGTAGGTTAATACTAATATATTATCGACATTTTCAATGGAAAAGTTAGCATCATCTCCCATATCAAGGTTGAAATCGGAAAGGTTTGCTTCTGTATTTATAATGTTAGCTGCCCATTTGGCATCGTATTCGAATTCGGTTTTTTTGCTAAAGTCATCAATAAGGTCTTGATAACAAGATGAAAAAAAGAATATTAAAATGATTCCCCATACATATAAGGAAAACCTAAAGACATTAATTTTCATAGAGCAATTTGTTTTAAATTATTTGCAAAAATATATTTTATTT
>JAGOKS010000020.1 GCA_017994425.1 Bacteroidales bacterium
CTAACATTGTTTTAGGGGGGGGCTTACTTTTTATAATATCAAAAAAACAAAAATATCACAATTGACATTCAATGCATTAAAATTAAATTTAACTATTTTTAAATTTTTATCGGACAATAATGATTTTCTATTAAATTATATTTATTTAACAATATTAATTTTTCTGATAATTTCTCCCTTTTGGGTGATTGCTTTAACCGTATATAAGCCATTTTTATAAAGAGACACATTCAATGAAAGTGAAGCCTCATTTGTTTCGGCAGAGTATACACGTTGTCCCATCATATTGTAAATTTCAACTTTTTGAATAAGATTGTCCGAAGTAATGGTTATTTGATCATTTGCGGGATTGGGGTATATTTTTATTGCATCGTCTGTTTTGATATCTTCGATAGATGATGAATCAACAATTACATAGGCAGACCCTAATATTTTTATATTATCCAAAATAAACATTCCTCTTGAAGCTTGACTATTGGTTGTTAAACGAAAAGCAACATAAACATCCTTTCCTTTATAAGCTGATATATCAATACTTCTATTGTAGGGATAAACCGGTTCATTCGGGGCTAAGAATTTTTCTGATAAAACTTCATGCAGTTTAGTAAAATCTGCTATTTGATTGCTTTTATCAGAGATAAGTATCTCATAGGATTCGTATTGAGTAGCCGGATAACTTTGTTGAAAACAAGAGGCGGCATTCCATTGTAAATATACAGGATAGGATGAATTATTGATATGACATTGAGGTAAAACAAGCCATCTGTCAGCAGCTATACTTAATCCTTCATTAAATCTCGAATATGAAAAAACCGCAAATATTCCCCATACTTTTGGAAATAAAGTTGCACCTCCTACTCCTACTTTCCAAACAAAATCACCGAAAAGTGATTCGTAATTTAAACTTTGTGCCATGGTTGCAGCATCTTGTTTATACATTTTATAATCCGATGTAGCCCAATATACAGAATCCACAAGACTTGGATCATCAAAATCAAATACAACAAAATTGCTGTCATCTCCTACCCAAAAAGAAATAGTTTCCGATTCATTATTATCGGATAATTCATCTCCTGAAGCAGCTGTAATAAATTTTAATGTGTTTACGGATTGCTCGCTTATATTAATTTGCGTATCGAATGTATATAATACTGTTTCTTTTGATTTAACCAATGGAATTATTCCGTTTACAGGAGTTCCGCCGTTCAAAATATAGGAAACAGGTACATTTGAAGCATCGGTTCTTCCATTATTTCTTACTTTTATAGTAACAGGGATATTTTTATTGATTACATAGAGATCTGAACTATCAGTTTGTGGCATTGGTGATACAAAATTTAAAGCTTCAATATCCACACCGGATATTACAGCCTCAATCGAAATAAAGTCAAAAGCCCACGGATTCGTACAGGTGGGAGATTCAAAAACCCATGCAACTTTTACATTTTTCCCTTTGTATGAATCCGGAATAGCCACATCTAAGGTAGTACTGTCTAAATTTTCATCCGGATAAGGTTGTGGTAATGTATTGGTATCTGTCCATATAGTAACCCAATTAGTTCCTCCGTCATCTGAAATGCGAACAGAGTGTGTTCCATCTGATACATGATAGGAATAAAATGAAACTATATTTGTTCTTGTTGTATTAAGTAAGGTTACTTCTTTTGAAATAAGCCATTCGTTATACGTTCTACCTGAAGTAGCTTCAAAACCAACAAGATATTTTCTATCAATAGGTTTTATTACTGTAGATCCATCAGGGAAGCTTGTTTTTATTCTCCATAATGAACCTCCTGAAATTTTTGTTAAAGGAGTCCAGCCTATAGGATAATCTTGTCCTGTTCCTGAAGGCAAAGGATTATCGTCAAAACTTTCTCTTAATACAACTTGTGCATTAACTTGCAAAAAAGCAATTGCACAGATTAATGTTATAAATTTTTTCATATCGTATGTTATTTAAATTATAAAGCTATTATGTTAGATTTACAAAAGTACAAAAAAAAACACAATAAATAAATATTCGTTAAATTATTTTATACAGACACATTATATTCCCTTAATGCGTGATTTAATGTTGTTTTTTTATCGGTCGATTGTTTTCTTTTCCCAATTATTAATGCACAAGCCACCGAAAATGTTCCGGCAGGAAAGTCTTTTGCATAGGCTCCAGGTATAACAACCGATCTACTCGGAACAACTCCTTTATATTCTACAGCTTCATGTTGACTTACATCTATTATTTTAGTTGATTGTGTTAAAACTACGTTGGCTCCCAACACGACCTCTGATTCTACTTTTACCCCCTCTACAACGATACATCTGGAACCAATAAAGCAGTTATCTTCTATAATCACCGGAGAAGCTTGTAAAGGCTCCAAAACACCCCCTATGCCTACTCCTCCACTGATATGAACATTTTCTCCTATTTGAGCACAAGAACCTATCGTTGCCCACGTATCTATCATGCTACCTTTACCCACATAAGCACCAATATTTACATAAGACGGCATTAAAATAACTCCTTTTTCCAAATGAGAGCCATAACGTGCTATTGCATGAGGAACAACTCTAACTCCTTGTTGTTTGTAATTTTTTTTCAATGGTATTTTATCATGAAATTCAAAAGGTGCACATTCAATCAGCTGCATATCCTGGATTATAAAATAAAGCAGTATGGCTTTTTTAATCCATTCATTAATATTCCATTCATTATTAATTTTTTCAGCAACACGTATTTTTCCTTTATCAAGCGCTTCTATCGTTTCCTTGATAGCTTTTTGTGTGTTTGTATGCGTTAATATTTCTCTATTATCCCAAGCGGATTCAATAATTGTCTGATGCGTTATTTTCATATTGTATTATTGTATTTAAATAATTATTAAGAGGATACATTTTTTTGAATGTATCTACACAAAATTCCATGAAATGGGGGTCCAATACTTCCTCATTGCTTATGGGTTTCCCCACTGTATAATGCTTATGTTTCAACAAATCTATGTGTTGAAAATCTGAAGGATACCCTTTAGGTGCTTTTTTTAATTTATCTTCTTCACCCAATACGGTAAAAGTAGACATAAATTCTTTATTATGAACTATCGAAAGAAAATTTTCGGTATTATAATATATTTCTTGCCTGATTTGTGATACAATTTCTTTCTCCGGAGACCACAAACCTCCGGCTAATAAAGATGCATCATTTTGTAAATGTAAATAATAACCAGCGTATTTACTTGATTTTCCTCCTTTTGTAATATACACTCCAAAATGATTTTTAAATGGCATTTTATTAGGAGAAAAACGTATATCTCTGTAAATTCTAAAAATTGATGTTTTAGATGTTTCTTTTAAAACATGACTATCAAACTTTGCGATATTCTCAATTAATTCATTCGTAAATACGCTGATTATCGACAAGGATTCTTCGTACAAACTACGATGACTCGAAAACCAATCTCTGGTATTATTCTGTTCAAATTGTGATAAAAAATCAAATACAATGGGTTGTATTTTCATTTCATCATTTTTAAATACTTAGAACGGCAAATCTTCTTCTTCTGCCATAAAAGGAGGTAGTTCCGGTTCGTTAATTGATTGTCCTTGTGGTTCATTTGTTGGGGACTTTCCCGCATTGTCGTTAGCATCGCTTTTAGAACCTAACATTGTAAAAGAATCTGCTACTATATCAATAGCATATTTTTTTACTCCATTGTCTTCCCATGTTCGAGAACGTATTTTCCCTTCAACATAAATTTGTTTCCCTTTGGTTAGATACTTTTCAGCAATTTCTGCCAAATTTCTCCAACAGGTAACATTATGCCATTCGGTTACATCTTTACGTCCACCCGACTTGTCTTTGTAAGACTCTGTTGTTGCTAAGGAAAATTTTGCGACTTTAACTCCATTTTCAATGGTTTTTACTTCCGGGTCTTTTCCTAAATGCCCGACTAAAATAACTTTGTTAATTCCTGACATGATACAATTTTTTTTGGTTAATAATAATTTGACATGCAAAGGTAGTTAAAAATAATACATAAATATATAGTTTTATAATATTTTTTATTTTAATAGAATTTTTCTTGATTAAATTTAAAAAAATGTTATTTTTGCACTTATTTTTCAATATTTTAAAATAAAAATGATCATACCGACACTTCACAAAGGGGATACAATAAGTATCATTGCTCCTGCACGTAAAATATCACTAAAAGAATTGGAAGATAGTATTTCTCTTTTTGAATCATATGGATTAAAAGTTGTTTTAGGAAAAAATATTGATAAAAAATATCATCAATTTGCCGGAACTGATTATGAACGAGCTGCCGATTTTCAGGAAGCTTTAGATAATCCTGAAATAAAAGCTATTTTTTGCGCCAGAGGAGGTTATGGAAATTTACGCATTATTGATATGCTTAATTTTTCAGCTTTCATACAATATCCAAAGTGGATATGTGGGTATAGTGATACAACCGTAATTCATTCTCATTTGCATAGTTTGGGATTCCCAAGTTTACATTGCACTATGCCTATAAATATTTCAAAAAAATTATTTGATACTGAAACTATTAAAAGCATGATGCATGTTTTATTTTATGGAAATATACACTATGAAATAGCTCCTCATCCATTAAATAAATTAGGTACAGCCAAAGGTAAATTATGTGGAGGAAATCTATCTTTACTTTATGCTTTAAATAACTCTTCTTCTGATATTAAAACGGAAGGAAAGATTTTATTCATTGAAGAATTGGATGAATATCTTTATCATGTTGACAGAATGATGTTAAATCTTAAACGTAGCAATAAGCTTAATAATCTGGCAGCTCTTATCGTTGGCGGAATGTGTCAAATGAACGATAACACCATTCCCTACGGAAAAAATGCTGAAGAAATCATACTTGAACATGTTCATTCTTACAATTATCCGATTTGTTTTGGATTTCCGGCAGGTCATATAAACGATAACAGAGCTTTACTTTTCGGCCTTCAAACCGAAATAGTAATTACAACAAATAATGTCAGATTAATAAACGGATAATATGTCATATAAAAAAGCCAGGCGAAAAAAAAGATTACAGAAAATATTCATTTTTATTTTAGCTGTTTTAGGGTTGCTAAAACTGTTATTTGAAAATGAAATCTATACTTTTGCTCATGACGATATTAAATTTTTAGGCCAATTTTCGATAAATGTTTATGGTCAATATTATTGGTTTTTCAAATCAGCTGTTTTTATTCTTTATATTGTAAATGCCCTTTTATTAACATTTATACTTAGAAAACATAAACTTATAGAATTACATAGATATTTCCCCTCTATATTTTATTTGTTATTATTTTTATTTTTTTTAAAAACAAGTTTTTTTATTCCTTTATGTATTAATAGTCTAATAATACTTTTTTTACTGTCTCCCTTTTTAAAAATAAGCGAGAAAGACTATAAAGAAAAAAATGGCATCGTTTTCGGAATCTTTTGCGGGATAATAATGTTAATATATGCTCCTTTCATTTTTTATTTTTTACTTATTTTTTTGATATTCATATTAAATAATTTTTATAATTGGCGCAGCTATGTCTTGCCTTTATTAGGATTAATCATTACCTATATTTATTTTTTCAGTATTCTTTATTTAATTGATTTTAATTACTTTAATATTTTATGGGAATCTTATATTTTCCAATTTAGACTTACCACTTCATTTAGTTATGCTTCTTATCAAATTATTTTATATTCCATTTTGTTCGTACTTTATTTGTTTTTTTCGTATTCAATTTTTTCTCGCTCTGCCAATATGAATATTTTTATTCGTAAAAAATATTATTTTTTCCTCCTAAGTTCATTATTTGCATTGTTTTTTTGTTTCTTATTTAGAGAAGTACAATCCATTGGGTTTATTTTATTTTTAACTCTTTTATCGTCAATGGGAGGTATTTTATTTAGTGGTACTAAAAAATAAGAGTATGCTTACATCATGTTATAACATTAATCAACTTGAAGCCGGATGTGACGAAGCCGGAAGAGGATGTTTAGCGGGTCCCGTATTTGCTGCTGCTGTTATTTTTCCTCTTAATTATTCAAACGGGTTCATACAAGATTCAAAAAAATTATCTGAAAAACAAAGAAATGAGCTTAGAATTGTTATTGAAAATGAAGCTCTTTGCTGGGCTGTGGCAAAAATAAATGCAGATGAAATAGATAAAATTAATATTTTGCAAGCCTCCATTAAAGCCATGAATATCGCTTTAAATAAATTAAATGTCAAACCTAATTTTATCCTAATCGACGGGAATCGTTTTCATACCGATTTAACAATTCCTTATCTATGTGTTGTTAAAGGCGATGCCACTTATTTATCAATAGCGGCTGCTTCAATTTTAGCTAAAACATATCGCGATGATTATATGCAATGTCTTCATAATAAATATCCATCATATGCTTGGAATAAAAATAAAGGATATCCTAGTTGTGAACATAGAAATGCAATTATAAATCATGGTATTACAGAATATCACCGAAGGTCTTTTCGTTTAATCCCATCACAATTAAGATTAAATTTATAATATTTTTGGTAAAAAATATCAACTGCATTTAAAATAATACTAATTTTGCACGCATATCAATCAAGGTGTATTAATGGACAATGATGACTATTACGAGCCCCGTAATGTATTAATAAAAATACTATTAAATATTTAAAATAACCTATTATCTTTATTTCTATGGAGATATTAATTATCTTATTATTAATTTTATTCAATGGTTTGCTTTCCATGTCGGAATTTGCTTTGATTTCCTCCAAAAAAATTAAACTGGAAACAAATGCTAAACAAGGGAAAAAAGGTGCTATAAAAGCTTTAAAGCTATTGGAAAAACCCGATAATTTTCTTTCAACCATACAAATGGGTATAACTTTTATAGGAATTCTTACCGGTGTGTATAGCGGTGATACGGTTTCACAATATATTCAAAATTGGCTTTCGATGTTTCCTGCTTTATCATCCTATGTCGGATTGATTGCCAATACAATTATTGTTATTGTTATTACTTTTTTTACTATTATTTTAGGTGAACTGATACCTAAAAAATTAGGAATGATTTTCCCCGATAGGATTATTCAAAAAGTATCCGGTTTTATGACCTTTTTCTCCAAAATATTTTCTCCTTTTACCTGGCTGTTAACAAAAACAGTTCATGTAATCATGAATTTTTTAAATTTAAAATCTTTCGACGATAATAAAATTACCGAAGAAGAAATATTAGCCGCCATAGAACAAGGCACTAGCGATGGTGAAATACAAGAAGTTGAACAAGATATTGTAGAAAGAGTTTTTGACTTGGGAGATAGAGATGTAGAATCACTGATGACTTACCGAAATGAGATAATTTTTATCGATATCAATGATTCCAATGAAAAAATCAATACTATCATTTATAATTATATGCATAGTTATTATCCGGTTATTGATGGTAATATTGATAAATTATTGGGTGTTGTTTATTTACGCGATTTGTTCGATTGTATATCAAAGGAAAATTATGATCTTAAAAAATATATTCATACCCCTCAATACATACCCGAAACTACAAGCGCTTACAATGTATTAAAACTTTTTAAAGAATCTAAAATTTATTATGCTTTCATCATCGATGAATTCGGTTCTTTGCAAGGAATGGTTACTGCTGTAGATATTATGGAGGCTTTGGTAGGTAAAATCAGTCATCTGCAAGAAAACGAAGAAACCATTATTCAAAAAGAAGACAATGCCTGGATAACCGACGGTCAATACCCTTTTTATGATTTTCTCTCACATTTCGATATGGAAGATTTATTCCCCGATAATGATTATAATACCTTAAGCGGACTTATTTTAGAAATAACCGAGCATATCCCTCAAGTAGGAGAGAAAATACAATGGAAAAAATTTGAATTTGAAATTTTAGAAATGGACGGTGCTCGTATAGATAAAGTATTGGTTAATATAGTTTCGAATACAGATACAGAATAAGATTATTTATCTCATTTGATATTGTGAAATAAATTCGTAACATCATCATCTTCTTCAATTTTCTCTATTAATTTTTCTACTTCAGCCCTTTGTTCTTCCGTTAATTCTTTTACATCAGTAGGGATGCGTTCAAATTGGAATGTTTTTATTTCAAAATGATTCTCTTCTAAATACTTTTGTATAGGTCCAAAACTTTGAAAATCCGCATAAATCATTATCTCATTTTCTTCCGCAAATACTTCTTCTACTCCATAATCTATTAATTCAAGTTCCAGCTCCTCAATATTTATATCCGGTCTGGCATGGATTTTAAAACTACATTTCCTTTCAAACATAAAATCCAACATTCCTTGAGTCCCCAAAGAACCCCCGAATTTATTAAAATAAGAACGTATATTGGCAACAGTTCGTTGATGATTATCGGTTGCGGTTTCAATTACTAAAGCGATACCGTGTGGTGCATATCCTTCATATACTAATTCTTTATAATCGCTTGTGTCTTTTTCAAATGCACGTTTAATGGCTCTTTCTACATTTTCTTTTGGCATGTTTTCCGAACGTGCATTTTGAATCAATAACCGTAACCGAGGGTTGGTTTCTGAATCTCCTCCTCCGGCTTTTGCTGCCATAGTTATTTCTTTACCTAAACGCGTGAAAACACGTGCCATATTTCCCCATCTTTTAAACTTTCTCGCTTTACGGTATTCAAATGCTCTTCCCATTTTTTAATTATATTGTAAATTACCTTTTATAAAAATTGTGCAAAAATATCATTTTTTATCTTTACTTTATGACAAATTAAGCATTCGTAGAATAGATTTTTTTGATTTTTCTATTGTCTCTTTATCCAACAAAATTTCATTTTTCTCTTCCGATAAACAGGCATAAATTTTTTCTAATGTGTTTAATTTCATATATTCACAATCATTACATTGACATGTTTTTTCATTTTCTAAAATAAAAAACTCTTTTCCGGGTGCTTCTTTTTGCATGGCATGTAGGATTCCGGTTTCTGTAGCTACAATAAATTGCATATCCTTCGATTGTTTTACGTAGTTAATTAATGCTGTTGTAGATCCTATAAAATCTGCAAATGCTAATATCAATTGTTTACATTCCGGATGAGCTATCACTTTTGCATTCGGATAGTTTTTTTTCATTTCTACCAATTGTTCTACTTTCAGTGTATCATGCACATGACATGCTCCATCCCATAACAACATATCTACTCCCAATTCATTATTTAAATAATTTCCTAAATTACGATCGGGAGCAAATATTACTTTTTCGTCCTTCTTAAAACTTTGTATTATTTTCTTAGCATTCCCTGATGTACAAATAATATCTGAAAGCATTTTGATTTCCGCAGTACAATTGATATACGAAACAACCATATAATCCGGATGCATGTTTTTAAACGCTTTAAATGATTCTGCTGGACAAGAATCTGCTAAAGAACATTGTGAATTTAAATCTGGGAGAAATACTCTTTTGGTAGGATTTAATATTTTTGCCGTTTCTGCCATAAAATAAACTCCGGCAAATACAATTATGTCAGCATGTGTTTTTTGTGCATATTGTGATAAGGCTAAACTATCTCCCAAACAATCGGCTATATCTTGTACTTCTGCTGGTGTATAATAATGAGCTAAAAGTACTGCTTTTTTTTTCTTTTTTAATCGTTTAATTTTATCTTCAATATTCATTGGATTATTATATTTTTAATCTATTATTATTAAATATTGTATTTTTTAATAAAAGAAAATAATGATAATGATAATGTATGTTAATTCTGTTGAAAACTTTTTTATATTTATTATTATTCTGTTAATTTGAAATTTATTTCATTTATATTTTCCATATGCCCTTATTTTTTCTTTCAATTTTTTGTTTAAAAATCTCATATTTTTGTTAAAAAAATAGATTTCTTATTTTATCAACATTTCATAAAAAATTGCAAACAGCTATATAAACTATCGCGGTTGAAAAAATAGAATTTGTTTATTATGATATGTTTTAATTAGTGTATTATTTTTTATAAAACTTGTTTTTAATGTTTTAATTTTTTTAAAAATGCTATAAAAAAATAGTTTTCAACAATACATTTTTGCATTTTTTATTGAATTTGCGTACATGTTTTGCATTTTTTTTTGATGAGTAGATTTAATTCAGCGACTATATTTTGATACTGAAATCTATTTCCACATTGGTACATTTTTTTTATAGGATTTTTGTCTAAGATCATATTTTTCATATCTTCAAGAGAAAGGGGAGATTTTAATTTTGCATATTCTTCGTATGTCATGGAAAGAAACACTACATTTTTATTTATACCTCTGTTATCGAGTAAAAATCCTTTTTTTAAAGGAGTAGGGTAACAATAATTCCCATTTTTAAACACATCACTTGGGTCGGGATAAGAAAGAATTTGTGTCTTATCTTCAGACATAATAACAGCAACATTTTTAGCATAATTTTTCTTTGTTTTATAAATAATTACTGGAGGAACTCCCATTTGATTTGCATTTTTAGGCTTTAAAATGGACTCTTGGCCGAATGATGTTTCTATAAAAATACAAAATATACAAAAAATGATACTACTTACTTTTTTCATCTCCGAATCTTTTTATGTTAATACTGCAAAAGTACTTAAAAATTAATAATAATATTTAAAAAAGATTTAACCAAATTATCTATGAAAGTTTATAATTATGGAAAATTCATGTACTTTTGCATTTGTAATAAGAAAAGATTTTATAAGTACTATACATATGCAACAATTTGATTTAAAAGAAATTAAAGAAATAATTTTTAATAATAAGCCATTAAAAATCAGTAAGGAAGATAAAGAAAGAATAGAGAAAAGTTATGAATTTTTAAAAAATTTTGTTGTAGATAAAGTAATTTACGGTGTAAACACGGGATTTGGCCCGATGGCACAGTATAGAATTAATGATAAAAATTTAAAATCTTTACAGTATAATATTATTCGCAGTCATTCAAGTGGTGCAGGGAATCCTTTACCAGAAATATATGTCAAAGCAGCAATGCTTTGTAGGTTTCAAACCTTTGTTAAAGGAAAATCGGGCGTACATTTAGAAGCATTAGAATTATTACAATCTTTTATCAATAAGAATATTACACCTTATATTCCGGAACATGGCAGTGTTGGTGCCAGTGGCGATTTGGTGCAATTAGCACATTTGGGATTAACAATCATTGGAGAAGGGGAAGTATTCTATAAAGGGATAAAATATCCTACTTCAGAGGTAATGAAAAAAGAAAATTTAAAAGCGCTACAACCTTATATTCGTGAGGGCTTGGCATTTACTAATGGAACCGCTGTGATGACAGGAATAGGTCTTGTTAATTTAATCTATGCCAAGAAATTAGTAAACTGGGCTATCATCGCCTCGGTAATAATGAACGAAATTGCCTCTTCCTATGATGATTTTATGTCGGAAACACTCAATGGTTTAAAAAAACACGAGGGGCAACAAAAAATCGCAGAGACCATGCGAGCTTTTTCCAAAGGGAGTAAATGTTTGAGAAAGCGCGAAATAGAAATGTATAATAAACACAATGAAGAAGTTTTTCAACATAAAATCCAACCCTATTATTCGTTACGTTGTGTTCCTCAAATACTGGGTCCAATATGGGACGAAATTAACAATGCCGAAAAAGTTTTAATTAATGAGTTTCATTCTGTTGACGATAATCCGATAGTAGATTGTGAAACTCAATCGGTGTATCATGGGGGTAATTTTCACGGGGATTATGTTTCCTTTGAAATGGATAAACTTAAAATTGCAATAACAAAACTTACCATGCTAATGGAACGACAAATGAATTATTTATTTCATGATAAAGTGAACCAAATATTACCACCGTTTGTCAATTTAGGCATTTTAGGTCTTCAATACGGAATGCAAGGGGTCCAGTTTACGGCAACTTCTACTACTGCTGAATGTCAAACATTATCCAATCCTATGTATGTACATAGTATTCCTAATAATAATGATAATCAAGATATTGTTAGTATGGGCACTAATTCTGCCTTACTAACAAAACATATCATTGAAAATTCATTTCAAGTTTTATCCATACATTTCATGGCATTGGCACAAGCGATTGATTATTTGAAAATTGAAAAGAAAATGGCATCCGGTTCAAAAAAAGTATACCAAGAAATAAGAGAATGTTTTCCTGTTTTTATTGAGGATACCCCTAAATACAAAGAAATAGAAAAACTAAGCGATTATTTAAAAACACGGGAAATAAATATATAAAGAAGTTATGAGATATGCATTAATAACAGGAGGTTCGAGAGGAATTGGACGGGCGATATGTATAGCCTTGTCAGAAGCAGGGTTACCAATAATTATCAATTATATTTCCAATGAAGCCGCTGCCATGGAAACGAAACAATGCATTGAAGAAAAAGGAGGCAGTGCTGAACTTTTACCTTTTAATGTCTCCGATAAAGAAGCCGTAGATCGGGCCGTTCTTTCATGGACAGAAAAACATCCCGATGATTATATTGCCATTTTGGTAAATAATGCCGGAATTCGCTTAGATACCATGATGATATTTATGCAAGATGAACAGTGGAACAATGTAATAAATACTAATTTACATGGGTTTTTCTATATTACCCGACGTTTACTGAAAGATATGTTAACCAAACGCTTCGGAAGAATCATCAATGTGGTTTCTTTATCAGGGATTAAGGGACTCCCCGGACAAACCAATTATTCTGCTGCCAAAGCTGCTGTTATTGGGGCAACCAAAGCCCTAGCACAGGAAGTGGGAGCCCGAAAAGTTACCGTCAATGCGGTGGCACCGGGTTTTATTACAAGCGATATGACCAAAGACTTGGACGAAAATACGCTTAAATCTATGATTCCCGTAGGACGTTTTGGGAAACCTGAAGAAGTAGCTGCCGTGGTAGAATTTTTAGCTTCGGAAAAAGCCGCTTATATTACCGGCGAAGTGATATCTATTAATGGAGGGCTTTATACCTAAAAATAATATTGTATTTTAATAATAAACAATAATATATGATGAGACGAGTTGTTGTTACCGGAATAGGAATTTATTCTTGCATCGGGAAGAATAAAGAAGAAGTTACAAAATCATTGTATGAAGGTAAATCAGGCATTGGCATTGATCCTTTGCGGATTGAATACGGCTATCGCTCGCCACTTACCGGAATAGTAGAACGACCTAATTTGAAAGCCTTGTTAGACAGGAGAGCCCGTGTATGTCTTGCCGAAGAAGGAGAATACGCGTATATGGCAACCATAGAAGCCTTGCAACAAGCAAAGATAGATATGGATTATTTGGAAAATAATGAAGTAGGTATTTTTTACGGAAACGATTCCTCCGCTAAGGCAGTGATAGATGCTCATGCCATTGTATTGGAAAAAAAAGATACGATGTTGATGGGATCGGGAGCTATTTTCCAATCCATGAATTCTACTATTACCATGAATTTATCAACAATTTTTAAATTAAGGGGAATAAACATGACCATCAGTGCTGCATGTGCCAGTGGCTCACATTCCTTGGGGCTTGGACTGATGTTTATTCGTAACGGACTGCAAGATATGGTTATTTGCGGTGGTGGACAAGAAACGAATTATTTATCCATGGGAAGTTTTGATGCCTTGAGTGTGTTTTCACTTCGCACCGATGATCCTACCAAAGCTTCACGTCCATTTGATGCAAACCGTGATGGTTTGGTTCCCAGCGGAGGAGCTGCTACTCTTATCCTCGAAGAATATGAACACGCAGTGAAAAGAGGAGCCCCTATTCTTGCCGAAATAGTTGGCTACGGCTTTTCGTCGAACGGAAGCAATATATCCCAGCCCAGCGATATAGGTTCCATGATTGCCATGGAAAGAGCCTTGAAAGATGCTCTTTTGTCTCCCAAAAACATTGATTATGTTAATGCCCATGCTACTTCAACACCTCAAGGCGATGCATTTGAAGCAGTAGCTATTGATAAGCTCTTTGGCTCTTATAAACCGGAAGTCAGCTCCACAAAATCAATGACCGGTCATGAATGTTGGATGGCAGGAGCCAGCGAAGTTATCTATTCTATTCTTATGATGCAAAATGAATTTGTAGCTCCAAATATCAATTTCGAAACCCCGGATGAATCTTCTAAAAACATCAATATTGTGAATAAAACCATTTATAAAAACATCAATGTATTTCTATCTAATTCATTTGGTTTTGGAGGGACAAACAGTGCATTAATTGTAAAAAAAATATAATTTTCCCGTAAAAATAGAAAATACACCTATTTTACATAGGTAAAAAGTGTAATTTTGCAAACCAAAATTATAATTACATAACCGGTTTAAATGTATGAAAAGAGAAGAGATTGTTACTATCGTTAATGAATTTTTGATAAATGAGATAGAAATTGAAGAAACCCTAATAAAAGAAGATGCTCAATTAAAACAAGATTTGGATATTGATAGTCTTGATTTTGTTGACATCGTCGTCATTGTAGAACGTAACTTCGGTTTTAAAATCAAACCGGAAGAAATGGCAAATGTAAAAACCTTATCCGAATTTTACGATTATATAGAAAGTAAAGTTAATCAGCAATAACCAATGTTACCCCAAGAAAAAGAATGGGACGGAACTACCGGAGGCGGTCGCTTTGGACAAGTTTTTTTGTTTTGGATTTTAACTATCATTAATGTTTCTTTTTTATATCCTATACTTTTTGGAGTCATTCCTTTTTATTTGATATTTGCGCGCAAAGGCTATTTAGCCATCTATTCGTATTTCCGATTCCATCATCACCAAAGCAAAACCAAAGCCTTTGTTTCGACATTTCGAAATCACTTGATTTTTGGAAAAATCGTTCTTGATAAATTTGCTTTGCTTGCCGGTAATTACAAACAATTTATTATTTCGGTTCAAGGGAATGATTATTTTAAAGATTTAACCGATACACAAAAAGGATTTTTTGTTATCAGTGCACATGTAGGTAATTTTGAATTAATCGGACATTGTTTTAAACAAGATAAAAAGAAAATCAACGGCATTGTTTTCGGTGGAGAAGGCAAAGAATTTCAAAAACAACGAATTAAATCTTTACAACGTTCCAACGTTAACCTTATTCCGGTTAGCAACGACATGTCGCATTTGTTTGCTATAAAGGAAGCGATAGAAAATGGTGAAATCGTTACCATGCCTTGTGACCGATTATTTGGGAGTACCAAGAATTATGTAACCGACTTCTTGGGAGCGGATGCTAGCTTTCCTATTGGAACTTTTCGATTAGCCGCTCAATTAGAGGCACCCGTATTGGCAATGTTTATTATGAAGGGAAAAGGATTGCACTATCAAGCCTATGTTTTCCCTTTGCAAACTATTGAAAACGAGAAATCATCGGTGATAAAAGCCGAGTTTCTTGCCAAACAATATGTTAACTTACTAGAAACTATACTAAAACAATATCCCGAACAATGGTTTAATTATTATGATTTTTGGAAATAATCGATATCAAGAATAAAAATCATGAAAATAACAACACGCTTTTTCAATTATAATGTTTCATCTTAAACGCCATTCATATGAAATTAGACAGTCCACAAAAAGAAATATACGGTAAAGAACGATTTACAGCTTTCCAGGCCCAGCGCTTGGCACAAGAAATTGCCTTTGGTCCTATCGTTTTTCAAGTATCCCGTTTAATGGTAAAATTCGGTATTTTTCAATTCCTCGATGACCACAAAAACGGCTTGACATTGGAAGAAATTGCTGAAAAAACGCAATTAAGTCGTTACGGGGCACAGGTCTTGATAGAATCCTCCCTCACCATTGGAACAATCCTCCTTAAAGAAGGGAAATTCTTTTTAGCGAAAGCCGGCTGGTTTCTCCTTTACGATGAAATGGCAAGAGTTAATATGGACTTTAATCACGATGTAAATTATGTAGGAACCTTCGATTTGGAAGCTGCCATTCTAAATGGCAAACCCGAAGGATTGAAAATTTTTGGTAATTGGCCAACCATTTACGAAGGGCTTTCACAATTACCGGCACAGGTGCAGAAAAGTTGGTTCGGATTCGACCATTTTTATTCCGACGGCTCTTTTGAACAGGCTTTAGAAATCGTGTTTAAAAACAATCCTAAAACCTTATTAGATGTAGGAGGTAATACCGGACGGTTTGCCGTTAAATGCGTGGAATACAATAAAGAAGTGAATGTTACCATTATGGATTTACCACAGCAATTGGAAATAATGCGACAACAAACCATTAACAAAAGAGGAGCTGAGCGCATTCATGGACATGGCGTGAATCTCTTGGATGAAAAGGTTCCTTTTCCCAAAGATTTTGATGTGATTTGGATGAGCCAGTTTCTGGATTGTTTCTCCGAAAAAGAAGTTACCAGTATCTTGCACCGTGCTGCCACTTCAATGCAGGCAAATAGTCGAATCTATATCATGGAAACATTTTGGGATCGTCAACGTTTTGAAACCGCTTCCTACTGTTTGACACAAATTAGCCTGTATTTCACCGCAATGGCTAACGGAAACAGCAAAATGTATTATGCTGCCGATATGGAACGTTGTGTCAATAATGCCGGATTATGTGTGGAAAGCATTCACGATGGATTAGGATTAGGACACAGTATCATGGTATGTAAAGTTAAATAATAGCCGCGTCTTTTTGTCGTTGGCAAGAAGTTCCTTCCTTTCGTTCATTAGAAACTGAAGTTTTAAATAGCAGCTCTCATCCTCTTAACTATGAGTATGCATTCTCAGCACAATGAGATTGCAATCTTAGCTCGACGAGATTGCAATCTCAATTCAACAAGGAAGGGGACTCAGTTCAACAAGGAGGAGGACTCCAGGGAAAGAGATAGAAAGGAAGTTTTAATGAAGATAGGACAAGTCTCCTATCCAACAAAATCCTGTCTCTCGCTTAAGCTTTGTTTTTTATCGTTAATTGATGGAAAGAAATAAATGAATAAAATATGTTTTTTTTATTAATGTGTCTTTATTGAAAGAGTCAAGCATGTTTTTTTATACTTTTGTATACTTTTGATGAATAAAAAAACCTTATTGACGAGAATTTTTGATATAATATAAAACAGTTTATGGATACTATTTCCGTTTTAGACCTCATTCCGCAACGTCCACCCTTTGTTATGATAAACAGTTTACTTTATGCCGACAAAAGCAAAGCAAATACAGTTTTTCAGATTTTAAAAGAGAATCTTTTTATCGATAAGGAAGGCAATTTTTCCGAAGCCGGCATAATAGAAAACATAGCACAGACGTGTGCTGCCCACATAGGATATATGAATCGCTCCCAAGCCATGAAAATAGGAGTGATAGGAGCTGTTAAAAACTTGGAAATATACAAATTACCGAAATATAATCAAACAATTGAAACAAGTATTGAAGTTACCAATATAGTTTTTGATACAACCATTGTACAAGCAAAAGTAATGTGTAATGAAACACTTATTGCTGCTTGCGAAATGAAAGTAAGCATTACAGAGAAAACAATTGTTTAATGAAAAAAAAGGAAATAATTTTAAAAGCAGAGAAAGAGTTCAATGTGCGATTCAGCGAAGTAGATTCGATGAATGTAGTATGGCACGGCGCCTATACCTTGTATTTTGAAGATGCCCGCGAAGCCTTTGGTGAAAAATACGGATTGAAATACCTTTATATTTTCGATAAAGGTTTTTATGCTCCTATGGTGGAATTGAATTTCCAATACAAAAGTCCGCTTACCTATAAAGACAAAGGATTGGCAGAAATCATCTTCCGTAACACCGATGCTGCTAAAATTATTTTCGATTACAATATTTATAACCTAAACACTAAAAAATTAGCTGTTAGCGGTTATTCGGTTCAAGTATTTATGGACCATGAATTTAACCTCCAATGGGCAACTCCCGATTTTTTTAAGGAATGGAAACAAATACAAGGTTTGCTATGATTTATCAATTGAGCGACAACATTATTTCTTCTCTTGGATTTACGTCAGAAGAAAATTATGCTGCTGTTAAAGAAGGTGTCAGCGGCTTGAAATATTATGAAACCGCATTCGACCTTCCTGAAGGATTGATGGCTTCACGTATTAATGATGAAGTATTGGAAGATGCTTTTTTTTCGATAAAAACTAAAAGTAAAGTATCGTATACCCGTTTCGAGAAAGCAGCTATCGTATCGGCATACAGAGCTTTAGAAAAAACAAACATAAATCCTGCCGGAGACAACGTTCTGTTTATTCTTTCTACTACCAAGGGCAATGTAGAATTATTAGACCGAAACAAAAGCAAGCAATATGAGTTGGAACGTGTTTATCTATGGCGTTCAGCGCAATTAATAAGTTCCTTTTTCGGCAACCCCACGGAAGCAGTTGTGGTATCGAATGCGTGTATCTCGGGAGCTGCCGCTCAAATTACTGCCATGCGATTACTGCAACATAGTGCCTATGATTTTGCTGTTGTAATCGGTGCCGATATGCTGTCGAAATTTGTTATTTCCGGATTTCAATCGTTTAAATCCTTGTCTACCGAAATATGTAAACCTTTCGATAAAAACCGTTGTGGCTTGAATCTCGGAGAAGCGGCAGCGACTCTAATCTATGGAAAAAACAAAAATGAGAATTTAATACCTGAAAAGAGTGTTATGCTACTTGCCGGTGCCATTGCCAACGATGCAAATCATATTTCTGGACCCTCACGCACAGGAGCCGGATTGCAAATTGCTATTGAAAAAACATTACAACATACGAATATTCAAGATATTGCTTTTATCAACGCCCACGGTACTGCTACTCCTTATAACGATGATATGGAATCCATGGCAATAACCGCTACCGGATTGCAAGCCATAGCAGTAAACAGTTTGAAAGGATTTTTCGGTCATACCTTAGGAGCGGCCGGTGTAGTGGAAACGATTATTTCAGGGAATGCATTGTTAGATACTACTATTTTGCGATGCAAGGGCTTGGAAATTCAAGAAACCGTTTGCCCTTTAAACGTACTTATGAAAAATGAGAGTAGCAATAAAACACATTTTCTTAAACTACTTTCCGGCTTTGGAGGATGTAATGCGGCTTTGCTGCTACGAAAAAAATAAATGTTTCATACCTTCAATCGCCTTTATGTTATTTTTAAGCGTTAATAAAGTAAAATAAAAGAAAAATTATGTTACTTTTGTAGCAAAAATATTTTTAATTTAAAAATACTTTATATTGGACGTAACTATCTGTTCTTATTGCAGGCTTTCAAATGACAAGGTAGTTGTCAATGGCATGGAAATTCCGATTCAAAAAACGGAAGGTTCTTGGTTAAATGATATTTATCGTTCATTAAAAATTAGTTATCCCAAATTTTTCAAAATGGATAATTTATCAAAAGCCGGATTTCTGGCTTCGGAATTATTACTCAAAGATGAAATCATTGACAAGGAAAATCCAAAAAAAGACATCTCTATTGTATTGATGAATCGCAGTGCTTCTTTGGATGATGATCGGATGTACCAGGAAACCATAGAAGATAAGAACAATTATTATCCAAGTCCGGCAGTATTTGTTTACACTTTACCTAATATCGTTAACGGAGAAATTGCGATTCGTAACAAGATAATGGGAGAAACCTCCTTTTATATTTCAGAAGCATTTTCTGCAGAAAAAATATATACCGCTGCCATGGATGCTTTTTCCGATGAAAGCATCTCCCAAGTTGTTTGCGGCTGGACAGATTATGAATTAAACAAATGTGATGTTTTATTGTTATTGATACGTAAAGAAAATCAAAACGGAAAACCATTTAACATAAATAATATCTATCACTTACACATATAATTATATGGAAGCATTAATATTGGAATTAAAGAAAGAAATCATTGAAGTATTAAATTTAGAAGAGATAAAACCTGAAGACATAGACGAAAATGCGCCTTTGTTTGGAGAAGGATTGGGTTTAGATTCTATCGATGCCTTAGAACTTATCGTATTAATGGAAAAAAATTACGGCATTAAATTAAACAATGCCTCCGAAGGTCGTGATATTTTCAAATCGGTACGTGTTATGGCTGAATACATTGAAAAAAACCGCACAAAATAGTTATGAACGAAACCATCGTTGTTTCCGGAATGGGAATCATTACCGGCTTAGGGTATGGAAAAGAAGCCACAATAACGGCTTTACGATCCAAACGTTCGGGTATAGGTAAAATGCACTATCTGAACACTATTCATGCCGATTATCCTGTTAGCGAAGTGAAAATGAGCGATGAAGAAATGCGGGAATTTTTAGGTATCCCTGCCGACAAAATCATAACCCGTACGCCTTTATTGGGAATTATGGCAATAAAAGAAGCAATTAAAGAAGCGCAGCTGGAAGAAAAACGTCCGCGAAGAATAGCATTTATCAACGGTACTACTGTAGGCGGAATGGAAAAAAGCGAACAATATTATCCCGAATTCATTAATACCGAAGCTTATATTGCCGCTCACGATTGCGGTACTTCCTGCGAAGCCATAGCCGAAACTTTCGATGGATTTGATATGATAACAACCATATCTACAGCCTGTTCATCAGCTGCCAATGCCATTATCTTAGGGGCAAATTTAATAAAAACCGGTCGTGTGGATGCTGCTGTCGTCGGTGGCACCGAATGCCTGAGCAAATTTCACCTCAACGGATTCAGCACATTGATGATTTTAGATAAAGATCCTTGTAAACCTTTCGATGCTAACAGGGTTGGTTTGACCTTGGGCGAAGGTGCTGCTTATCTTGTACTGGAGAAAGAACAGGATGCCAAGAATAGAGGTGTTCAACCTATTTGTAAAT
The DNA here is from genome assembly GCA_017994425.1 of Bacteroidales bacterium. Classification (GTDB taxonomy): domain Bacteria; phylum Bacteroidota; class Bacteroidia; order Bacteroidales; family WCHB1-69; genus UBA5266. The sequence continues at coordinate 20,852 of JAGOKS010000020.1, forward strand.
TATCGGGTTATGCCAACACCTGTGATGCCTTTCACCAAACCGCTTCCTCTCCCGACGGGCAAGGAGCCTATTTGGCAATGCGCGATGCCTTGGAAGATGCTAAATTGAAACCCGAAGATATAGATTACATCAATGCCCACGGTACCGGTACTCAAAACAATGATGTCAGTGAGGGAACGGCTATTGTTTCTATTTTCAACGAAAATATTCCTCCGGTTTCTTCTACCAAATCTTTTACCGGTCATACAACCAGTGCTGCCGGAAGTGTGGAATCTGTTATTTCCATTCTTGCGCTGCAGCATGACTTTATCCCTGCTAATTTAAATTTTAACACACCCATGCCTGAATTGTCGTTTACACCGGTGAAAGATAACATAACCAAAAAATTACATCATGTGCTAAGCAATTCCTTCGGATTTGGCGGAAACGACTCAGCCTGTATTTTTTCAATAATCGAATAAATCATGAATATCTATATCCAAGCGGCAGCACAGATTTCAGCTCAAGATCCTATTGGTAATGCCTGGTTTCAGCATCCATTGCGTTTTACCGAACGCTATGTTCGGTCTATAGACCCTGATTTCAAAGAATATATAAATCCTATGGAAGCACGCAGGATGGGAAAAATATTAAAACGCGCCTTAGCCACTTCCTTGCATGTTGTGCGTAAAACAGGTATCGATCAACCTGATGCAATCATTACCGGTACCGGTTTAGGGTGTATTGAAAATACCGAAAAATTCCTTACCGCCATGGTACGCGATACCGAAATGTATTTGCAACCTACTTACTTCATGCAGTCGACACACAATACCATCAGTTCGCAAATAGCCTTGCATCTGAAATGCAATAAATACAATACAACTTACGCACAAAGAGGTATCTCGTTTGAAAGCAGTTTGTTGGATGCTTATATGCAATTTGAACTGGGAAAAATTAAAAGCGCTTTGGTTGCCGGTCATGATGAAATGACACCCGATTATTTTGTGTTGCTCGACAAAATAAACTATTGGAAAAAAGGAGAAGTGAATGAAGCCGTCTTACGTAAAAGCGATTCTGTTGGTTCTTTTGCCGGCGAAGCTTCGGCTTGTTTTATGCTCGAAAATAAAAAAACCAATTTGACTATCTGTGAACTTAAAGGGGTGGATTTATTTTTTAATCCCTCTCCACTACGAATGAAAGAAGCGATAGAAGCATTGCTATCCAAACATAATTTGCATATAAACGATATTGATGTAGTGTTGACAGGTATCAACGGCGACAAAGACAACGATGTAGTTTATAATCAATTCCAACAACATTTTTTCCCCGAAACACCCATGGCATGGTATAAACATCTTTTCGGAGAATCGTTTACCGCTTGTGGATTGGGAATGTTTACCGCTGCCACAGCCCTACAAGAACAATTACTTCCCGTTGATTATCTTTTCAATAGAGAATTGCCCTTAAATGGAATTAAAAATATACTGATTTATAATCATTTTCAAAACAAAGACCACGCACTTATATTACTTTCATCATGTTAAAACTTATCGGTTTAATTATAGGACAGAGTGTATTGCTGGTTGCAGCACAAACTTTTTTGAAAATAGCGGTTCAGCTTTTCGGTTCCTTCAGTTGGAGTTGGCAATATTTTAAAACAGTATTTACTACCTGGCAATTTGCCGTATCGGGACTATGTGCCTTGCTTGCCATGTTAACATGGATGTATGTGCTTAAACTTTATGATTTTAGTATTGCTTATCCTTTACTGGGAATCAGCTATCTAATCGGCTTATTCTCGGCTTACTTTTTCCTGCACGAAGCCATTCCGTTAACACGTTGGATAGGGGTTATTATTATAATTATAGGGGTTTATTTTGTGGCAAAGTAATTTTACCATAAATCCACATCTTTTAGTCATTAAAATCTTCATCCGTAATCATAAAATAATACCAAAAATAGTCTTTCTCTTTTTTTTGTGTTATCTTATAATTTTGGTTTTCTATCATCCACGAATTTTTATTAAAAAAACTGTGTATGCTATCCGCTTGGGTTTGCAGGGGTCCATACCACGTTTTCAACAATACGGTATCTTCCGAATATAAGCATACCGAATCTTCCGATTGTAGATTCATTTTTAATAAATCAAAACCGTAAACATCCTCCGATTTAAAAAGCCTTACATTAATTAGTGGAATTCTTATTTTTTGCCTCCCTTTATCACGCGTTGGAATTTCTAACAATACAACTTTATCCGAAACATTATAAATTATAATTTCGTGTTTAGGCTTTGGTGATTCACATGCAGTTAGTAAAAGTACAAGCATTAAGCTTAAAACAATTTTATTCATTCTCATACTATATTTTATGGTTAATGTAAGTCATTTTCACTAATAACAAAGGTATAATAATAGATATCTTTTGTTCTTCGACAACCTGACCCATATGCTTCAGTGGTTATTGTCCACGAATTTTTATTAAAGAAATCGTGTATACTTGCAGCTTCCGATCGTACAGGAGCATACCACGATTTTAACAATACCGAATCTTCGGAGTAAACACTAACGGAATCTCCCGATTTGCAATTATATGTAATTAAATAAGTGCCATACATAATATCTGAAGTGTAAATCGTTGCGGTTCCTCCCGATAATACTTCTATTTTTTGTCGCCCTTTTTCTGTATTGGGAACATCAATAATAATTTTTGAGTTACACTCATTTTTAATGATAACTTCATGTGGATGATATTCTAAAGAAAGAGACATCAAACAAGCAGTTAAAATAATAATAATAACAATTTTTGAATTATAGCTGACGATTGATTTGGATAATTTTTTTAAAAATAAATACATATATAATAAATTAAATTTATAATTGGCGTTTACTTTTTCGCAAAGTAAATTTTAGTCAGTAATTAAAAATTTCTTTGTAATGATGCATTTAGTATCTTCTACGATACCATAGAAATACAATCCCGATGACCATCCTTTTGTATCAATATTAATAACCTTAGTTGTCGTTTGTAATGCTTGTTTATATACACACTGTCCACAGACATTGGTAATAACCAACGAATAATTTTTTTCGATAGCAGGCATATCATAAGCAATTGTAATCCGGTCGGTAGTGGGGTTAGGGAAAGCATTCAGCGTAAAAATATTACCGAACGATTCTTCTATTGAAACTTGATTCAATGTATTATAAACAACATATACCATAGCCGTATCCAAGCTATCGTTTACATTATAGAAATGGTAGGAAACAACATATTTTCCCGCTTGGTGTAAGATATCATCAAAGCGGAAATGTCCGGAAAAAGAAGAATCTATTTTTCCGGGATAAATATAGGTTGGGAAAGGAGCCACATAGGTAGAACTATCATAACAGGAACCGGCAAAACAAAAGGAATGGTATTCATGTGCTTTAGCCGTATCGTATTGTACTTTTCTAAAACCGACTTCCAGGGTGTCGTTGCCAATATTTTCAATAAATATTTCGGATGTAATTTCAACCCAGCCATGGTATTGTCCGGGATAAAAGATAACTTCAACGCTATCATTATTCACATGATTTCCTTCTTTATCTTTGAGGATTAAATTTTGCCCGCAGAGATAAAAGGAAGGAATCAACAAAATGAATGTTATGAAAGATTTCATTATTTTTGGAGTACAATTTTATAGGAGGAAGTCCCTTTTCCCGATTGTATGTGAATATAATATAAGCCATTGTTTACCGATGATAAATCAAGCTGAGCAGAAGAGATGTCAACGTTATTTTTTGCATAAACGATACGCCCCATCAAATCGACAACCTGAATATCAACACTTTTTGATTCGGTTGAATTCAGATTAACAATTCCGGTGGTCGGATTTGGGAATAATTTACATTCATGTATTTGAGAAATTTCACGGATACCGGTTATTCCCGATTGGCCGAGGGGTACCCTGAGAGCTGTTTGAACTTTCCCGAACAAATCATTTTCTCCGTAAAAATCTTCGCTCATATACGCTGTTAAATTAAAATGATTTGGATTAGGGGTAACCCATGTGGTAGAATCCGATTCGGTGCCGTATTTAAGAGGAACAACGTAGGTATATTGTTTAGAAATGCTTGTTCCTTGTGTAGTTGTAGTTATTGAATCGCCTGAAAATCCGTTGATATTGGCTCTAAACATATCCATATGTACAAAAGAATCAAAATTCCATGATGGTGGCACATATTGAGGTCCGATGATGGAGTCCTCGGTAATGGCAATTTGGAGATAATTTAAAGGAGTAACACTGTTTGCAGTATAATAAGCTTTTACATCAACAGTGATAGTTCGAGTGCCGGGGTCGTAAGAAGAAGACATAGCTAAATTTACGGGAGATGCTTCGTTTACCAGAGCCGCACATTCGGGGGTTACTTGGTCGTTATTGGTAGCAATAACAAAAGTGGAATTGTAAGGAGCCCCTCTGTCTTTACGGTTTACCATCATATTGAGATAAAAAGGCCATGTGGGAGTGCAAATGGAATCACCGTATTCTGTTTTATAATCGACATGCAGGGGTCCTGATTGTGGACGGGCATCGGGACCAAAATGATACATTATCATCATCCCTCTGCCTTTGGGATGGGAATTTATAATAGCATAACATTGTTCAGCTTTTTCAACACAACTACCGCAGGCAATGCCGGTTCCTTTTTCTATCAAAAAGTTTTTCTTTTGGGGTTCGGTAGGAACTGTCAGTTCGGATTGTGCTTGTAAATTAAAAAAAGATAATAAACAGCAAATTAAAAACAAAGGGATAAATTTTTCAAGTTTCATTTTCAGTAAATTTTAAATAGTTATAATTTAAAAACAATTGCAAAAGTACACTTTTTTTAATTGTTTTATTTTTCAGGAAAAAATTAGGTAAAGGGTAAATGTTAAAGATATTCTACAATTACATTTACGATACTGTTCGTATCGATATGGCATTCTTTGTGAAGTTCATCCATATTTCCTTGTTGAATAAATGTATCGGGGACTCCCATTATTTTAAGGGTAGAAGGATAGTTATTTCGTACGATAAATTCCGAAACTGCGCTTCCAAGTCCACCGATGATACTTCCATTTTCTACAGTGATGAGGTGTTTATATTTTTTACAAATCTCATGCAATAATTCTTCGTCCAAGGGTTTTAAAAATCGTATATTACACAAAGCGACACGAATATTATTTTGTTTTTCAACGATTTGAGCTGCTTTTATGACATTGTTACCAATATGACCTATGGATATAATCGCAATTTTTTCACCTTCTTGTATCAGTTGGCCTTTGCCAATAGGAATCATTTCAAAGGCTTTATTTTTCCATCCGTTTTTAACTCCTTTACCTCGGGGATAGCGAATGGCAAAAGGACCGGGAGTATGGACGGCGGTAAACATTAAATTTCTTAATTCCAATTCGTTTAAGGGGGCAGAAATAATGATATTAGGAATACAACGTAAATAAGCTAAGTCATAAATTCCATGATGGGTAGCTCCATCTTCCCCAACTAATCCGGCTCTGTCGATGCAGAAGATAACATGTAAATTTTGCAATGCTACATCATGGATAATCTGATCATAGCTACGTTGTAAGAAGGAAGAATAGATATTACAAAAAGGGATATATCCGTTTGTGGCCATTCCGGCAGAAAAAGTAACGGCATGTTGTTCGGCTATACCGACATCAAACGTCCTGTCGGGAAATTCTTTCATCATGATATCCATCGAACAACCACTTGCCATTGCCGGTGTAACTCCAACTATTTTAGCGTTTTCTTTTGCCAATTCACATATGGTTTTTCCAAAAACTATTTGATATTTTTCGATGGTATCGGGACAACTTGGAATTTGAATAATTTCTCCTGTTTCCTTATCAAAAATTCCGGGAGCATGGTAGAGGGTTTGATCATTCTCGGCTTGTTTTAATCCTTTTCCTTTGACGGTTATGCAATGTAAGAGTTTGGCTCCTTTTATTTTTTTAATATCTTGTAAAAAACGCACTAAGCTAATAACATTATGTCCGTCAATGGGTCCAAAATAGCGAAATCCCAATGATTCAAATAGATTACTGCCTTTTAGAATACTACCTTTGATAGCATTTTGCATTTGTTGTACTGCACTTCGGGTTCGGGTACGTTGATTTTTTGACAGAAAATTCCAAATTTTATTCTTAAATAGATTGTATGTTTGAGAAGTACTAAGTCGGATTAAATATTTGCTAAGTGCTCCCACATTTTCATCAATTGCCATTCCATTATCATTTAAGATTACCAGCATATTTGTATTTGTAGATCCCGCATGGTTTAATCCTTCAAAAGCAACTCCACCTGTTAAAGCCCCGTCACCGATAACAGCTACATGATTACGATTATCATTTCCATCTAATTGCGCTGCCACAGCCATTCCCAATACGGAAGAGATAGATATGGAAGAATGTCCACCGCCATAAGCATCGTATTCACTTTCACTTATTTTTGGGAAACCGCTTATGCCTTTGTATTTACGATTATTAACGAAATCATCCCTTCGTCCGGTGAGAATCTTATGAGCATAGGCTTGATGACCTACATCCCAAACCAATTTATCGTTTGGAGTATCAAACACATAATGAATAGCTACTGTTAATTCGATAGTGCCAAGGCTGGCACCTAAATGTCCGGGATTGTTAGATGTAATTTCAATAATATACCTTCGGAGTTCTTCACATAAAGAAATTAACTCTTCTTCTTTTAATTTTTTTACATCGGAAGGAGAATTAATATTAGAAAGTAATGTGTAGGTAGAAGGAACCATAGTAAAATAATGTTAGAAAAAAATTATTCTTCTTTTTCAAATATTTCTTTTACTTTAGCTGCCAATGCTTCACCACGTAAATCTTTGGCAATAATTTTTCCATCTTTATCGATTAATACGGTTGAAGGAATACTGCTGATGCTGTAATCAATACCGGCTTGACATTGCCAACGTTTTAAATCACTTACATGAATCCAAGATAAATTATCCGAGATAATGGCTGAAATCCAATTTGTTTTGTTTTGATCCAAAGAAACGCCATAAATTTCAAAACCTTTGTCTTTATAGGTTTCGTATAATTTCACCATATTGGGACTTTCTCTACGACAAGGCCCACACCAGGATGCCCAAAAGTCAATCAAAACAATCTTGCCTCTTAATGAAGATAATGGAATAATATTTCCGTTAGTATCCGGTAAAGAGATTTCGGGAGCTATAGACCCAATGGCTGTTTTTTTACGAGAAGCTAATTCGGTGTATTTGGCTTTAATAAAGAAATGTTCGGGATAAACTTTAATCAAATCTGATAAAACAGTATCATGTATGGAAAGAAACTGATCTTGAGGTAAATTTTCAATTAAAAATGCAGAAGTAAAATTACTAGTATTTTTCAAACACAAATCTTTTAATTTAGAAACCCACTCTTTATCCAGTAATTTCAATTCATTTTGAATGCTTGGATCCGGATTGACTTTATAGGCTTCCATTAGACTGTCTTTTTTAATACTGGCTTTTAACATGATAGCGTAATATTCTTGTAGCAAATCAATTTCTTTTGGGCCAATTACTTTTGTAAATACTCCTGTTTTCGCATCAATGTTTATTTCTATCGGGGTATTGGGAGAAAGCACAATGAGCACATTTTTAGCATTGGGAAATTGTAAGGTATAAAAATTTATTTCAACAGGATTATGGGTAAACTCAAAATGCCCTTTTTTATTTATGATGGTTTTTTCTATGGCTTCTTTGGTTCTCCCCAAAGCATCATATAATCCGATACTATCGCCGGAATTATAATTAATAACATTGCCTTTTAAGGTAATTTTTTTCTTTTGAGCATGTAAATTAAAGGAAGAAAATCCTACGAAAATGCTTATCAAAAAAACACTGATTATTATTTTATGTTGTTTCATTATAAAGAATGATTTTAATTTATGCAAAAATACAATTTTTTGTGATTATTTTTGATAGTGTTCTTTAATTTAAATTCACTTAAAAAATAAGCGATGGTATCATATTAAAAATAAATACTTTTAGGCATAAATAGAAATATTTAATGAAAAATAAATTATTGATTAAATTTGTGTATTATAATCATTATTCAAAAATAAATTTGCCTTGGCTGATATTTCCTTTTTTGTCTTGTATTTTAAAAAAATAAAAAGATTTGCTCCAATTTTCCGTTTGAATACTAATTTCAGTAGATGAGATATTTTCAATTTTATGTATTTGTTGCCCAAGAGAATTAAATATTGTCAAACTGTAAATTTCGTTTTCTGTTTTAGGGAGATAAAACGTAATAAAATCTTTAGCAGGATTAGGGAAAACTTTCACAGGTGCAGTGTTGGATAATGGTTTTTCATGGATGGAAGTAAATGGTTTTTCACATAAAGATGATTTACGGTGAATATCTTGTTGGAACATCAGCCATTCGGGACCGGAGCCTTTCCCTGCTTTAATAAGGTAAGCTCTTCCGAAATTATTTTCAAAATCAGGATAGGTTGCATATCCACCCACAATAAATATTTCGAGAGTATCGTCATTATCAAAGTCGGCAATAAGGGGAGCATGATCAATAGCAAATAAATCGTTTCCATAATGAAGGGCTAAATCAACAGTAAATAATTCAGTCCCATTAAATCCGTTCAATGCTATTACTTTACCACCATCAGTGCCAAATACCACATCAAGTAAAAAGTCATTGTTAATGTCCGCTAAAGCACAGCCTCTAAATGATTGTTCGGCATTTGGAATAGTGTATTCCCATTTAAAGAGGCCAACGGAAGTAAGAGCAATGACTTTATTAAAAGAGGTAAATATTACATCACAATCATCATCTCCATCCACGTCCGCTATAGATGCCGGAGAACCAATATAATAATCAGATGCGTATTTCCATTTAACAGTGCCATTTTCTCCGTTAAGACAATAGAGGGTATCGTTATAACATCCGATTATTAATTCAGGAAAAGCATCGTGATCAAGATTAGCAACAGCAGTGCCGTGGTAAACGACATCGGAAATATAGTATTTCCATATTAAAGATTGATCGCTGCAACGGTAAGCATAGATAGCGTTACTATCTTTATCCACATTATTCCATGTTGCTACTACAAAATCTAATTGGGTGTCATTATCAAGGTCTACTAAGGTAGGAGCTGTTTGTATCCACGAATTTAAATCAACGGGGATTTCCCATAAAGGAGTTCCATTAGCACCATTGATACAAATGACATAGCCACCAAATTCACCATGGAGAATGTCAGGAATATCATCTCCATTAATATCAGCAAGGGTAGGAGGAGAATCGCTACCGCGGGTATCACAAATCCATTTTGTTTGACCCGTAGCACCATTGAAGCAAAATGTTTTGTTGTTACATGAGCTTGGAACAATCACTTCTAAACTATCATCTCTATCTAAATCATAGATAACGGGGGCAACATCATTACACCCCTCAGCGTAGGTTGAATGAGTATTATATTTCCATAAAAGCGTTCCATTTTCAGTGTTGAGAGCATAAACACAGCTATCGTTGCGATAACACCCGAAAACAGCTTCTAATTTTCCGTCACCGTCAATATCTCCGGCTGTTGATTGACCAAAAGACGCATCTTTAACATCAAACCACCATTTTATTGTAGGAGTTTGCGCATTGATATCACACATTATAAAAAATGTGAAACTAACAGTTACTAATTGCATTAATTTTTTCATGGCTTATTATTTTTAAAAAAACATTGATTCTGTTGTCTTTTTTTTGAAATATTGGTTTCGCAAAAAACTTTTTCTTTTGTATAGGGATTAATTTTGGTATAAAAAATTACGGAAGATAATGTCATGGGGGTTGGTGTAAAATCTTGTACTTGTTCTAGTTTAAAATGAATTTGTTTCATTTTTTTTGAAAGGTTTTGCATATCTGCTAAACTACATGCCGGATGGCTTGAAATAAAATATGGAATAAGTTCTTGTTTTAGATTATAGTTGATATTAATAGTATCAAATGTTTTTTTAAAACATAAAAATGAGTCAAACGAAGGTTTGCGCATCATTTTTAAAATATGTTCTTCTGTATGTTCGGGAGCTACTTTTAATCTTCCGGAAACGTGATTGCGTATTAACTCAAAAGTATATTCTTTTAATCCGTAAGCTTTGCTTTTTTGTGTATCTGCACATTGTAACATGTCATAACGAATACCGCTACCGATAGTAATTTTTTGAATTTTGGGAATTAAAGATGCTTTCTTATATAAAGAAATCAATGGTTGATGATTAAAATTCAGATTTTTACAAATCTCCGGAAAGATGCAGGAGGGGCGAGTGCACGAAAGACAGGCTTGCATTTTTATCCCTTGCATTTGATACATATTGGCAGAAGGACCTCCTAAATCCGTGATATGACCTTTAAAATACGGGAGTCTGGTAATTTTTTTTATTTCTTCTAAAATTGATTTCTCGGAACGACTGACAATAAATTTTCCCTGGTGTGCCGAAATAGTACAAAAGCTGCAACCTCCAAAACACCCACGATGTATATTTACAGAACAATTAATCATGTTGAAAGCTTTTATATCTCCTCTTTTTGTATATGTGGGATGTGGGAATCGGGTAAAGGGTAGTTCATATATAGCATCCAATGCCACTTGTGTCATTGGTGGAGAAGGAGGGTTTACAACAAGCATCTGTTCACCGATAGCTTGTAATAGTTTTTCTGGATTAATTTTATTTGATTCTATTTCAATAATCTTAAAATTTTCAGCAAATATTTTTTTTGATTGAAGACATTCTTCGTGAGGATATAAACGCAATCCTTGCTCTTCCTTGCTGTCGGACAAATAAGCAATTTGTTGAATATCTTTAAAATCGTGAATGCTTGGATTGCTTTTATTTTTAAATACATTTACAATATCAAAGATAGGTTTTTCGCCCATGCCGTAGACCAAAATATCCGCTTGACTGTCTATTAAAATGGGAGGGAACAATGTATCGGACCAATAGTCATAATGAGTAAAACGCCGTAAAGATGCTTCAATACCGCCCAGAATAATAAAAGAATCAGGATATAAATTTCTAATAATTTTACTATATACTTTTACTGCATAATCTGGGCGAAATCCGGCAATATCGCCTGCAGTATATGCGTCGTTGGAACGCAAGCGTTTAAGTGCCGTGTAATGATTGACCATCGAATCCATGGCTCCCGAGGTAATCCCGAAAAAAAGTCGCGGTTTTCCCAATTTCTTAAAATCGCGTAAATCGTCTCGCCAATTAGGTTGAGGTAAAATGGCAACACGTAACCCTTGTTTTTCGATTAATCTGCCAATAATAGCATGTCCAAAAGAAGGATGATCGACGTAAGCGTCTCCGCTTACAATAATGACATCAACTTCATCCCAACCTCGAAGGAGTAATTCTTTTTTATTGATGGGCAGCCATGCTTTTAAATCGGACATTAGCTATTGCAATAATTGTTTAACAATGTCTGAAATTAGTTTATTTTCCGCTTTTCCGGCCAAAGTTTTAGAAGCAATACCCATAATTTTTCCCATTCCTTTTATATCGCTAACGTTTTCTTGATGAATTATTTGTTGAATAATTTTTTTTACTTCTTCTTCGGATAATTGAGTCGGTAAATAGGCAGAAATAATCTCAAATTGAAACATTTCTTCTTCGTATAAATCAGTTCGATTTTGACTTTTATACGTTTCGGCAGCTTCTTTGCGTTGTTTGATAAGACGTTGTAATAATTTTATTTCGCTGTCTTCCGTGATTTCACTTGCGTTTTTATTGGTTTTAAGTAATAATAATTCCGCTTTAATAGCACGTAACGCATTTAATTTGTCTCTTTCTTTTGACAACATAGCGGCTTTAATGTCGTCGTTTATTTTTTGTTCTAAATTCATGATAGTTAAATTTAAATAGATTGCAAAAATACATCTTTTTGATTTAAATATGAGTGATTGTATCAAATATTAATTTTAACAAAGGAATATAAAACATAAGTAAAAAAATTATATCTTTGCACTTCCAAACGGTTCCGTGGCCGAGTGGCTTAGGCATCGGTCTGCAAAACCGAGTACAGCGGTTCGAATCCGCTCGGAACCTCCTAAAAAACAAAGGGATGAAACAGAAGTTTTATTCCTTTATAAATTTATACAGAAAACAAATAAATGTAATAATAAGAGCAAACATAAATTAAAAATGTCAGCAATCATACTTTTTTATCATTTTTGCCGTTTTAAATCGTATTGTATGTAAGCATTTACAATGAATACAAATTTTATTAAAAAAAAATACTTTCGCAAATTAAAAATAATATTAGATAATATGAAAAAAATTTCAATTTTAACGGCGGTTATAGCCTGTTTTTTAATGTTTAACAATTCAGTTTTAGCACAATCAAAAGTAAAGCTTGCTCATATTAATTCAGCAGATTTAATGCAAGTAATGCCGGGAAGAGATACAGCTCAAAAGTTAATAGAAAATTATGCTGCTTCTTTAGAAGAAGAATTAAAAACAATGTATGCTGAATATCAATCTAAAGCAACAAAATTTCAAGAGACACAAGCCACCATGTCACAAATTGTTCAACAAAGCAAATTAAAAGAACTTCAAGACTTAGAAAATAGAATTAAATTATTCGACGAACAAGCACAAGAGGACTTACAATCCAAACAAGAAGAACTTTTAAAACCTCTCATAGACAAAGCAAAAGCTGCAATTGCAGAAGTAGCCAAAGAGAATGGATATACCTATGTTTTTGACTCAAGTGTTGGTGTTTTGTTATATTTTGAAAACAGTGATGATATTATAGAATTCGTAAAGAAAAAACTGAATATAAAATAAAACATTAAAATAATGAAAAAAACATTATTCTTATTGGGATTAATAATTTTCATTATAATAGGATGTAAAGAAAAAGATCCCGGACAAGGCGATTTACAAATTAAATTCAAACATTTAATTGATAATAAAGAAATTATTTATGATAGCATGATGTATATCAATGCGGCTGAAAATACCTATCAGG
>JAGOKS010000091.1 GCA_017994425.1 Bacteroidales bacterium
CATGGATCTTCATCCGTACCTCAGGACATTATAGCCGAAATAAACACCTATGGGGGAGATATTCAAAATTCAGCAGGCGTTCCCGAAGAACAATTACGTAGAGCGGCTAAATCGGCCGTTTGTAAAATAAATATCGATTCTGACGGTCGTTTGGCAATGACAGCAGCCATTCGTAAAGTTTTAGCCGAAAATCCTACAGAATTCGATCCGAGAAAATATTTAGGACCTGCCAGAGAAAAGTTAAAACAACTTTATATCCATAAAATTTTAAACGTTTTAGGCAGCAACGATAAAGCCTAAGCATTTTTATTTCATCAATACTAACTACCACAAAAGGAGTGTATGTATTAGATTTTGAAATATGCTATTTAACATAATATAAATTATGACACCAAAGTAAAACAAGTGGGAAATACGGTAAAATGCGGCCTAAAAGTCATTTAAAGGCAATCTGATGGACATTCTATCAGGATGCATAAACGTAAAATAAAAAAAGGAATGAAACGTTTTATAAAAAAAATTATATGAAAAAGTTTTTATTTTTTGTTTGTTCCTTTTGTTTTTTGAATGTACATGCACAACTTCGTTCAGATAGTTTGCACATTCATCATTACGACATCAACCTTTCCATAATCGATTTATCCGCACTACGCATCGACGGTTTCACGGATATTACAGCCATAACGCGTATAAATCATTTACCGTACGCAAATTTAGACTTAGCCGGCTTGATGGTTGATTCGGTATTCATTAATAATGTAAAAACAAGCCTGTACGTACATCAGGACGATATTATACGCATTCAGCTTCCGGATAATATTATTGGAGATACTTTTTTATTACGCATTTATTACGGCGGTCATCCGCTTACGGATTCCTATTGGGGCGGTTTTTATTTTACACCCGATATTGCTTACAATTTAGGCGTTGGTTTTCAGTCTATTCCTCATAGTTTTGGACGAGTTTGGTTTCCCTGCATCGATTTATTTACCGATAAATCTATATTTCACTTTCACATACGTACTTCCAAAGAAAAAATGGCAGTTTGTAGTGGTGTATTAACTGATTCACTGTATCTTGCAGATAGTACTCGCTTGTGGACATGGGAATTAACCGATCCCATTCCGGTTTACCTGGCATCGGTTGCTGTCGGTGATTATCAAGTATATAAAGATACTTTTCAGGGTATTTCCCGCACTATTCCCATTGAAATTTATACCACTCCTGATTTTTATGCAAATATACCGGCTTCTTTTGCAAATTTAAAACAATGTATACGGATTTTTGAAGAGAAATTCGGTGCTTTTGTATGGCAACGTGTTGGCTATGTTGGTGTCCCTTTTGCATCCGGTGCCATGGAACATGTATGCAACATTGCCTATCCCATGTATGTCATCAACGGAACTAACGACAATGAACTGCTATATGCCCATGAATTAGCTCATTCTTGGTTTGGCAACCTAATAAGCTGTGAAAACGCTGAGGAAATGTGGATTAACGAAGGATTTGCCCGTTATTGCGAAGCCATTATCCTCGAAAATCTTTATCCCAATGACGATGCTTTTACAAATGCCGCTTCGGTTTATATGCAGGACTTATTTCATGAAGTTATACAAACTTGTCATGTGAATGATGGCGATTATTACGCATTAACAAAAGTTCCTCAAGATGTTACCTATGGAAATACTTCTTACGACAAAGGCGCTTTGATAGTTCATGCTTTACGGTATTATATGGGCGATTCATTATTTTTCAGCAGCTTACAATCGCTATTTCAGGACCATGCTTTTACCAGCATTAGTTCCGAAAATCTGATGAAAGCTCTTTCTTCCTATGCCCAACTGGATTTGACAGATTTCTACAACGCATGGATTGATCAGCCGGGCTTTCTTCATTTTTCCATCGATTCCATTTTTCCTCTGGCTACGCCCAATCAATACAGCGTTTATCTACGGCAACGTTTGCATCATGCAACGAATTACGGCATGAACAATCGCATGGATATAAGTTTTATCTCTGCTGATGGTGATATTTATACAACTGATATTGTTTTCTCAGGTGCTAACGACCATGTAAACCTAAACCTTCCTTTTGAGCCTGTTTTTGCTATGCTTGATTATCACGAAAAACTCCCCGATGCTTGCATCAGCTACAACCTACATACTTCTACTGAAGGAAAATATGTGTGTGGTGAAACCAAAACAACAGTACAATTAACAGATATCCAAGATACTACTTTTTTTCGTATCGAACATCATTTGGTAGCTCCTGACGAGTTAAAATCTTCTAATCCGAAGATATATCGTATCTCTGACAGTCATTATTGGAGAGTAGCTTATGTGCCTGCGGATTGCGAAGGCAATTTGTTTTTTGGATACAGCTATTACAACCTGGATGAAAACCTATTGCAAGGATGCACCAAAGAAAATATTATTTTATTGTATCGTCCGGATGTAGCCCATGACTGGCAAATCATTGCATCTGAACAAAAAGGAACTATTGCCGTTGGTAATCTCCAAACCACGAGCATTAAAGCTGGAGAATATTGTTTAGCCCTCGGTGATGACGGAGATGTTTCTACTCCTGACTATCAAAACAGCTATGAAATCAAACTATTACCCAATCCTATCAATGATTATACAGACGTTTATTTTTTAGGTCTGCCGAAAGTAAATATCGAATTATGGAGTGCAGAAGGTAAATGTGTGTATAAACAAAAAAATTGCACTTCCCCTACCCGCCTCTATTTGGATAAATATGCGAAAGGAGCTTATTTCCTATTCGTTAAAAACAAAAACGAAGCACTTAAAAGTTTTAAAATACTACATTATTAAATCCACACCTTCACTATACCATTTATTATTTACTTTATTAATATAAATTCCGCTACATGAAATTGATTTTTGCCAGCAATAACAAACACAAATTAGAAGAAGCCCAAGCGATTTTAGAAAATCTTGTTGAAATAGTATCCTTGTCGGAGATTGGTTGTAAGGAAGAGATTCCGGAAACTGCCGATACCTTGGAAGGCAATGCTTTACAAAAAGCGCACTATGTGTTGAATAAGTTTGGATACCCTTGTTTTGCCGATGATACAGGCTTGGAAATCGATGCTTTAAACGGAAGACCCGGTGTGTATTCTGCCCGTTATGCCGGTGAAAACTGCAATTTTGATGATAATATGAACAAAGTCTTGAAAGAATTGGAGAATACAAACAATCGTCAAGCTCGTTTCCGTACGGTAATCGCTTTATTGCTAGATGGGAAAGAGTATCTATTTGAAGGTTCTGTTGAAGGTGAAATACTAAAAGTCAAAAAAGGAGTGAAAGGATTTGGCTACGACCCTATTTTTAAACCTTCCGGCTTCGATACCAGCTTTGCCGAAATGAGTAGTGAAAGTAAAAATACCATCAGCCACCGTGCTTTAGCTATGCAAAAGCTGCTTGCTTTTTTGCGTTCCTATCACAACTAAGAACTTCTTTTGTTTTTTATTGATCGTATCGCTTGAATGATAAGCAATACCACCGTTAGCAACCATCCGATAGGATACGGTAGTATGAACAATCCCCATGCCCACGATAGTTCCGATGTGCCGCCAAAACCACCCAAAGAAGAGAGAAAAAACATAATAGCTACTCCTATAACAATCAATATTGTTGATAGTAAAAAAAACTTTTTAAAGGCATCTTTACGACCATAAACCGATATGCTGAGCAGCAAACTACCTCCCACTATTACAAGCGAACCTTCTAAAGGATCGATAGCACCTATCAGAACAGCCAGTATTCCGATAATGTATACAATGCGATAAAAAACATTCTTTTTCATTTATTTATTTTTTTTAAAATAACGTTTTTGCAATAACAAAACTACCTCGTTTGCAAGGAAAAGACATATTATAAAACCCAAATCACTAATAATAAAAATCATCCATTCACCAAAATTCATATCCTTACTTGGGTAAAAAAAGAATAAGATGGTACTAATGATAAAACAAATGAGAACGAGAATAAGCCACAATTTTCGTAAAGTATAAGAATTACTGAGATTTGATTCTGTTATTTTATTTTTTTTAAGTAAATAAACGTAATAAGAAATGTATACTATAGCATAACAAACGCCATACAGCCATGTCCAATTGATTAGATGATATTTCTCCATTTTAAGCAGTATTTATTACTGCAAAAGTATATTTTTTTATTATATAAAGGAAACGTGAAAGAAAAAGGTTAATTTTGTCCGCATTCAGTACTATCAACGCTTCATTTTAACATTTTCTTATGTAAGAGAAAAGCTTTTATTAAAATAAATTACTGCTTTATGCGTTTGTAAACATAATTTCACTACTTTTGTGCAAGCTTACTTAAGCATTATTTATATTGAATAACAATAATTTATAAAACACATACATGAAGAAATCAATCATTTTTACCTTACTCATCGCCTCTATGCTTCCTACATGGGCACAAAACAAAGATATTATTCCTGCCGAAGCCAAAGAAAAATTCAACTTTGAAGATTTAATCATCAAAGATCGTTTATTTGTGGATGTATTTTCCAGCATATGGATAAATTTCAACAACAATCAATACAAACAACGAGGTATCAATCAAGGTGTAAATGCTGCTTTTATGTTCGATTTGCCGGTACGCAAAAACAGTCCTTTCAGTTTCGGTATCGGTGTAGGCGTTACCAGTCATAATTTGTTTTCTAACGCTCATGTTTACATAGGTCCCGATTACGTAACAATGATGAAGCCTATTCCCGACGCCATTGAATACGACAACAATAAAATATCTTTCACCAACATCAACATACCCTTGGAATTTCGTTATTTTCATTCTTCGGGCTTTAAGATTTCCGCCGGGGTTCGTGTGGGTTTAATGGCGGATGTTCATACCAAATACTACGGCAGAAACATCGATGGTGCTGATATAAGTGAGAAATACAAAAACAAAAAAATCCCCAATTACACCAAAGTACCGGTTGAATTTACCTTCCGTACAGGATGGAAGTACTTTGCCGTAAACGCTTCGTATATGGTTACCAAACTCTTCGTGGTTGATAAAGCCCCTCAACTTCAAATGTATCCTTTTAATGTAGGCATTTCCATCGCCTTGTATTAATTAACATACGCGAAATGAATATCGTTGTCTTAGGTGGAAACGGTCAATTAGGAAACGAATTGAAAGTGTTGGCTCCTTGCTATCCCGATGATACCTTTATCTTCACCGACATTGATGAACTCGATATCAGTGACCCTGTAAATCTGGAATACTTTATCAAACACTCTCAATGCGAGGTTTTAATCAACGCCGCTGCCTATACTGCGGTTGATAAAGCAGAAACAGAATCTGCTAAAGCCTATGCCATCAATACCGATGCGGTGAAACAATTGGCATTGTTATCGGTGAAATACCGTTTTTTTCTGCTGCATCTCTCTACCGATTATGTCTTCGACGGCAGCCATTATAAACCTTATGTGGAAACCGATATTCCCCGACCGCTTTCCGTGTACGGAAATACGAAATTAGAAGGCGAAAAAGCTATTCTTGCCAAAGCCAAACATACTGCTATCGTTCGTACTTCTTGGCTTTATTCCTCTTATGGTAATAATTTCGTGAAAACCATGTTGCGATTGGGCAGTGAACGCTCCGAAATAAAAGTAGTTTGCGACCAGATAGGAAGTCCTACTTATGCCGGCGATTTAGCGAAAGTCGTTCTTCAATTAGCTGCTAACCACGAAAACATACAAAAAGTAGAGATATATCATTATGCCAATGAAGGAATTGCTTCCTGGTACGATTTCGCCAAAGAAATACTCCACCATACTCATCCTCAATGTGTCGTACTTCCCATTTCCGGCAAGGACTACCCTACCCTTGCTACTCGTCCTTATTACAGTGTACTAAGTAAAGAAAAAATTAAAAAAGACCTTTCTATCCACATCCCATACTGGAAAGACAGCTTACAGCTTTGTTTAGAGAAACTCTGTACGTTATAAAATAACTTATCACTGCTGACAGCAAGCGATTTAAACTTTTTTTCCCATTCTATAAAGAATTATTCGCTTTTATAAAGCCTTTTTTTGTAACTTTGCCATCGTTTTTTAGAAAATAATACTATTTATTAATCAATTAAATACATGTATATGAAGAAAATTTTCCTAAGTGCATTGGCTTGCATATTCATAATTAGTATAAGCAAGGTGAATGCATGTACCAATTTTTTAGTTACCAAAGGAGCTACCAAAGACGGTTCTACCTTTATCAGCTATGCTGCCGATTCTCACACCCTTTACGGTGAGTTGTATTATTATCCCGCAGCTACCTATCCTGCAGGTACCCTTATGGACGTTTACGAATGGGATAGCGGCAGGAAACTAGGTCAAATCAAACAAGCTCTCGTTACCTACAACGTTGTTGGTAATATCAATGAACACCAAGTAGCTATTGGTGAAACTACCTATACCGGCTTAGATACCTTACAAGACAAAAGAGGTATTGTTGACTATGGTAGTTTGATATACATCACTTTACAACGCGCTAAAACGGCACGTGAAGCCATTATGATATTTCATCAATTGGTAAGCGAATACGGTTACTGCAGCACAGGCGAATCCTTCTCCATTTCAGACCCTAACGAAGTGTGGATACTCGAAATGATTGGTAAAGGTTCTCCCATCCGTGATAAAAAAGGAAATATTGATACAAAAGCTTGGACATTAAGTCCGGTTTGGGTAGCCATGCGTATTCCCGACGGTTATGTTTCCGGTCATGCTAATCAAGCACGTATCACTACCTTCCCCTTAGAAAACGGAAAAACATCCATAAGCACTAAAAACATTTCTAAAATATTCAATCCGAGTGTGGAAGTTGTTTATGCTTATGACGTTATATCCTATGCTAAACAGATTGGTTTATACACAGGGAAAGATGCCGATTTCAGCTTCTCAGATACCTATAATCCCATTAATTTTGGGGGTGCTCGTTTTTGTGATGCACGTGTATGGGCAGGTTTTATGAAGTTAAATCCTGAGGAAATGGCAAAATACGAAGACTATGCT
>JAGOKS010000092.1 GCA_017994425.1 Bacteroidales bacterium
TGTCCCGGTTGCAGTAGCGAGGACTCGGAAGGACAGGGATAAGTACAATCAATTTTCCAGAAACTTAATACTTATCCCTTACCCACTTCCAAGGAGGTCGAAAACCTAAAGTTTATAGTTAACTTTGACACATTTTGCACCTGCAAAGGTACAAAAAAAACAGATAGAAAAACAAGCAAATAAGATATAAAAACCAAGAATAAATATTAATTAAAAATAAAAAGAAATGAAATCATATAAATATATAATAGCAGCCTTATGTGTTGCAGCTATAGAAGTATTCATGTTTTTTGCTTGCCAAAAAGAAGATTTTGCTTTTAAAAATTCAACAACTAATAAAACGGTAATAATCCAAAAAGCTATGGGTGATGATAATGGTACAGGAAATGGAACTACCATTCCATATACATATACATCATGTATAGTATCAAATACTTATTCAGGAACTAAATGTGAGCAACTTCCATATGTTAAGATTCCGTGTTCTAAGCCTACTGAATGTCAAATTGTTTATGACCGTGATGGAAATCCTATTCCTAGACCGATATCCTTGTCTGTAAAAGAAGATGTACTTTTGATTTGGAATCATTTAGTCGAAGATTATAATAAAGGATTATTATTAGTTTCTCCCGAAGAAATTTATGAACAAGCGGAATAAAAAAAATAATTTTAAAGAATATATAGATATGAAAAAAATAATAATAAAAACTTGTATAGTTTTAATATCAGTAATAGTATGTTTTGCCTGTAAAAAGGATGACGAAATGTTGCAAAATTATTTTAGTTCAGAAAAAAATCAGAAAGCATCTGGAGGAGGTGGCGGTGACACAGATCCGATAGTTGAAGGTTATAATTATCAAACATGTAGGTATACAGAATCTGGTACGTGTTACTTAGGAACAGAATGTGTTCATGTGCCAGCTGTTAAAATAAAATGTTCTAGTGAATATCAATGTAAACCAGCGTATGATTCCGAGAAAAATAAAATACCGGTACCTTGTGAAGGTATTTCGGAAGATGATTTATTTGATAGAGATATGGTAGAACTTTTAATGCCGACATTAATTCAGGATTGGGAAAATGGAATTTTATTGGTTTCACCACAAGAAATTTGGGAAAATGCAGAATAATTATATGTTAAAGAATTTAGGCTTATTATTTTTAATAAGTGTTTTACTTTGTTCGTGTATGGATAAAGAAAAAGAAGTTAAATACAGCTTTACGCAAGACACCATAATTATTGCAAAGAATCTTCAAATCAAAGGTTTTTATGAAGATAAAAGCGGAATTTATTTTTATGGGAAAAGATATAATTGTGATTCTTTATTTCTTTATCAGGAACAAAACGGACATTTTGAATTTTATTCCTTCTTAAAATTACCAAAATCCTATTTAGATTCAATAAAAGAGTTGAATAGCTCGATAGATTTAGCTTTTATCAATTTTGATAGCGTTATTGCATATACATCACAAACTATTGCTTTGTTGGAATTAAAAAACAATACTTTGTTGAAATTGTTTCATCATTCACAATCAGACGATACCTGTGTGTTGTTAAATCGTGGAGGTAAATTAATGTGGAATCCTGAACGCAAAACATTACCGATGATGATTATTTGTAATGATGTTTCTCGACGTACTTGGAATTATGACACTAAGTTCTTAGGAGAATTTTCATTAGAAACAGGGGAAGTAAATATTTTACCTTTAATATATCCGTATGTCGAAGAATATTACGGTAATAAAAATTATTATTCCGGTACTGATCCAATGATTACTTTTAAAAGAGAAAAATATGTGGTGGGATTTAATACTTCTCCGGTTATATTTACCTATACGGCAAATAATAATAAAATTGATTCTTTCTTTATAGTTAATTCTAATTATAAACCTTTAGATGAAGTAGATACAACCGGATTTTCTAATCCTTCTAATTATATTAATTTTATTATTGAGGGAAGCACTTATCAATTCTATTTCGAACAGCTTGTTTATGACGAATATAAGGATGTTTATTATCGTTTTTTTGCAAAAGATATGCCTAAGAAAAACAAAGAGGGTTTATTAAATACCTTGAAAGACAAACAGTACGGTCTTACAATTATCGATAAAAATCTTAAAGTAATTGGTGATGCTTTGTGGGAAGGAAAAAAAACAGATTATTGGGTGCCAAGTTCAAAAGGTTTATTGGGTATGTCTTCTTCTGATGATAAAGTAATTATTATTAAATTAACATTAACATATGAAAAATAGCGTATCAATATTGATGGTTTTAATTATAGTTTTTTCATGCTCACATAAACCAAAAACTTCTTATAAAGAAGAAGCCTTGCTGAATAAATATTTAAAAAAATATCAATCCGATAAAATAATACATAAAGATTATTCCCTTATAACATATCGTACATTAGGATTATGTCAGGCTTGTACTAGAATATCTTTAGATACGATACTTTCCCAAGAATTTAAAAATAAGGGAAATGTTGAATTATATGTTTTGTTTGATAAAAAAGAAGATTTGGTAAAAACTAAAGCAAGATATGGTAACACTTTGCATTACTTGATTGGTAATCCTTATATTATGGAACAATATGGAATTCCTAGAGTGGTTCCGGCAATGTTTTATTTTAAAAATTCTAAGTTAATTAATTGGAAACAGATTGACAGGTATTAGGTTGTTAAAATTAAATTGTTTTAGAGAGTGTCTAATGATACTCTCTTTTTATTTTAATATATTAAAAATCATTGCAGATTTTTCCCCTCACTTTGTTCCGCTCAGAATCTCTTGAATGTATCGGGCAATAATAATTAATAATTTTCTTTGAAATTTATTTTCTGCTTAGTAAGCGGGTGAATGTAAATTCCCCGCTTACATATCGGCGTTTATCCGCCGCACCCGTGTTATCAGCGTGCCATTCTTTTAGGTTTTGAAAAAAAACTCTCGGCACGCGGCACTCGAGACTCGGCACAAAAAAACGGAAAACTGAGAACTAAATCATCGCATCACCCTGAATTATGTAGAACAAACCGGTTTGTTTCAGGCTTAATAAACGATTAAAATTTGTATCCGACTCCTATGGAATAGTTGTGAAAATTTTCCAGTATGTTTTTAAAGGGATACAAAGAGGCATATAATTGCGAACTGAAGTATATTCTTTTCTTCCCGACTTTCATGTTTAGTAATAACCCCAGCTCCGGCATTAATTTTCTTGTTATCACTGTAGGCTTATGGTATAGATCGCTGTTTATAGCCGTATACTCCGAAAAGTAAAATCTTCCTCCGACAATAGCATGTAACCCGATGTTAACAATAGTATTCCCAACGGAAGTACCTATACCGCCTCCTTCAATCCAATTGACGGTCTTATAGTTCATGTTTAAATACTTGTCGGTTTTAAATCTTAACCCCACTTGAGAAAATACTACCCAAGAGAAACCCGATTTGATATTTTGTTGATAAACAAAGGTAAGCGGTATCGGAGAATACAGGGGGGCATATATTCCTAAGCCCACATTCATATCTAAACTTTTAAATGCTTTTGATTGATACCCGATAAGGGTGTCTTGAGCGTTAAGATGTAGATTGCTTACTATAAGAATGGCTGTTAGAAGTGTAATATATCGTAACATAGGTGTATTATTTGTTTTTAAAATAAAAATCAAGACCTTTTTCAACATCCGGAAAAGCCGATTCAAGATGGGCTCTGCTTATTACTTTGTAAAAGCTGTGCGTACAATTAGGATAAAAGCTTGCCAAACGATAGTCCCATTCTTGAGCGACAAGCACTATGCTTTCTTCCAGCTCGCCACAACCCACAAAAACCAAATTATCAATGGAGGTATTGAGTGCTCTGAAATCAGTTTCCTGCTGCAATAATAGGGCGTTGTCGTACCATAAAGAAGGACTTAACATTAGGTAGTTATGGAATAAATGGCTTTGTTTGATAAACAGATAGCTTGTAAACAAGCCTCCGTAAGAATGCCCGATTATAAGTCTGCTTTGGGGAGTAGTATCAACCGAATAATCGCTTTCAATTCTCGGAATTAACTCGAATTCTAGAAATTTTGAATACTTCTCACTGCCGCCACCTCCTAAGGGGGTATTACTTGGCGTAAAATCTCTTTCTCTTTCATTTTCAGAACTGATTCCTACAACAATTACATTTTGTTTGTTGTATATCAAACTTTGTTCTTCCGTTATTTGTGCAATTCTATCATAACGCAAATGATAATTCTGAGCATCTAAGAGATAAGCCGTTTCATACGCTAAATCAGGATTATACTCTTTGGGTAATACAACCCAGATCGCATAGTCTGAGCCGGTATGTACGGAATGAAGTGAAAATTCTTTGACTTGTTCCGCTTTCATGTCGTCTTTTTTACAGGAATGGAACAAAAACAACAGCTCCATCAAGCATAGGGCAATTAATAATGTTCGTATTATTTTCATGGTGTTATTTATATAGTATTCATTTTTTGCAAATGTATATAAAATTGTATCATTAAATCCTGACGGATAAAAATTCTTTAATAATTACGAGAAATTTGAAATTTCGGATGTCGGATTTGGGATGTTGGATTATTCGCAATTATTATTTTGGCTTTTTGCCGCGAGTGTCGCGTGAGGTGAGGCGTTTTCGGGCGGAATACGCTATTATATATCACTGTTTAATATTGATTGGACATTGTCAATGGGACTTGACCATTTATTTTCATTAGCTTCATATTGACCCGTTGGAATACTATTAATGAGTCCGTTTTCATACACAACATCCATTTCCTTTAAGGTGTCATATTTATAGTAACGATGGTGTTTAAATATGGAAACAAAGTTGTTGATGATACCGATAAGCTTTTTGTTATTGTTTGTTTTAATAAAATTGATTGTAGCCCCGTCTGTGAGAATTTTTGTGTTTTTTAAGTCGACTAAAATATTGTCTTGAATCAATTGGACGTTAAGTCTTTTTAAGAAAATCTCATTCATGTTTTTTACATCCTTTTTCACTATATCGACAATGAAAACACTATAATAAGTCAAGATGTTAACAAAGACAATACACTTTTTTTTATCTACATAAAATAAATGGGCATTCCAATCAGATATTTTTATGTCATTATAATCGAGGGGCAAGGTTTCATCAACATTCCCAATAAAGTCTTTCAGTTTTTTCGTGCAATATACTCTTGTCATATTGAAGTTTTTATAAAAGGTTTACCCATGGGGAGGATAACTTTACCGGCTAAATCGTTCATAATAATTCCAATCATCATATACCAAGCCGATAGAGCACAAGCAATTAATGCATATGCTGCGATGACATTGTAGATTTCAGCACCAAAATGCCCTATTACTAACAGGACAAATCCCACTAATAACAATGCAAATGTTAAAACCATGGCTTTATGAATTCTTAAGGATGCAACCAACATCATGGCAGTGTAAAGTGCCCATGCCAATAAATAATAACCTACATCTGTTTTTGAGCATTCATAAATTTTAAAATGATTGCAAAGCCAAATAATACCCAATCCAATCCAAAAAGCACCATAAGAAACAAAAGCGCTATATCCGAAGTTATTACCTGTTTTTTGTTCCTGAAAGCCGGCTATTAATTGAGCCAAACCTCCAAAAATAAGTCCCATTGCTAATACCGGTCCGGTAGAACATAATCCTAAATTATGCAATTGCAATAAAAATGTCGTTAATCCAAAGCCTGCTAATCCAACAACCGCAGGGTTCCCCTGTTTTTTCATGTATTTATATTTTTTGCAAAAATAGTCTTTTTTTTATTGTCGCAAGTCGAAAGAAGAAAAAAGTGAATAGTAGTTGTGAGTGCCGGGAGTTTTTTTCGGAACGAAAAAAACTGAGAACTGAGAACTGACAGCTGAGAGCTTTTTACAATTCTACCTCTTCGACTTGCAGAATTTCTTTGGTGTTGTTATCGGAAATAAAAGCAATGACGGAGCAATTCTCCAACTTCCAGGGTTTTCCGGTGAGGTATAAGGTATATCCTTTGATAAGCGTGTCGTTTGCCTGAAGGGGAGTCCCTAAAGTAGCAATGATAGCTCCTTCTTTCGGAGCAATGCTAGTGCGAAGCATATGCTTGTGTTCGTAATCAAAGATATCGGGAGTAGGTCCAACAGCGGAGGAATTATTTTTTTGAGCCGAGACGATTCCGCTTTCCGTTAAAACAATATATAGTTTTAAATTCTTATCTACAGGACTTAAAAAAGTTGTTTTTACAAATACGTTGATAGAGTCTTCCGATGGGCTGCTTGTCAGGATTTGCAATGCTAAATCAGGTGCTTGGCGTTGTATACTTGCTATGCTCGATTTCCATATAGTACGTCCCAAGACACGATTACCGTTAAAGTCTTTGCGGTTTATCATACCGGAAGGATAAGCTATGATATTGAAATCGGCAGTGATCATATCGCCCATTTCGCTACGGTAATCGGCATCATAAGGAGACACTTGAGGTTTGGCGTAATTACCTGAATGTATGGCCAAGACAATTAAGGTGTCGCCCATATCCGTTTTCATTTCATCGGCTATTACATGAGCTTGCGGACAATTAACACAGAGGTGTCCTGTGAAATCTTCCAAAAGGTATTTTTGCATGTAATTGGTCAAGGCAGGAAAATCGGGAGTGTCTAATTCATTGTTATATTCTGTATAGGGTTTTTCTATTTTATCGCACGATATTGATAAAACAAGGATGCCAATTAATAGTAGGCTGCTACATATTATTTTTTTCATTTTTCTACAGATTAAAAACTGGTTACTATGGATAAATTACAACCGTAGGAAGCGGGAACGACTCTGCAAACCCCGCCTACACACAATATGCCTTCGTATTGTTTACCGAAACTGAGTGAAAATTTCGATGTTTTGTGAACAAAGGAAGTGCTGACATTATAATAATGTACTTGTTTTTCTTTTTCGGGATTACCGTAATTCCAGCGGTCTAAAACAGAGAAAAACCAACGGG
>JAGOKS010000093.1 GCA_017994425.1 Bacteroidales bacterium
TTTACAACTGTGCCACCACCTATTTCAATGCTTACTAATCCATTTGCATTCGTTG
Source organism: Bacteroidales bacterium (assembly GCA_017994425.1). Taxonomy (GTDB): domain Bacteria; phylum Bacteroidota; class Bacteroidia; order Bacteroidales; family WCHB1-69; genus UBA5266. The sequence continues at coordinate 56 of JAGOKS010000093.1, forward strand.
TTGGCTTTTGTGTCTCTACGTAAACAGCTGTACCGCTTGCAGAACCTTGTAAAATACTAATTTGCATGCCAACTTGCGTGTTAGTTACTAAGGCATTACTACTATTGCGGATAACTGCCTGATAGCTCATTTTTTCGGGACTTTGTGCCCAAAGTGATGAGCTGATGAGCAGATGAGCTAATGTGATGATTAACGCTGCTCTGAATTTGTGAATTTTTGATTTCATTTTTTAAAATTTTAAAGATGAATACTATTTTTTGTTTTTCATTGTTGAAATAATAGAGTTTAACAATTTTTTGATACTGATAATTGATGTGATTAAGTCGGCTGTTGCCGGATAATTTGTTGATTTCTCACATAACAGCAACCAATATTCTGTTTCATCGGCTTCTTTGGCTGCAATTTTAAGTTTATGAATAAAATCAAGTTTACTTTCTGCATTTTGAGCTTCTCGAACATTTGCTCCTATCGAAGTTCCGGATTTCAGTAACTGACGAGCAATTACATATTTTCTTTCTTCTTCGAGCAGTTCGCAATAGGCAATAATTTGCAAAGCAAACTCAAAACTCAATTCAAAAATCTCATTTCTTTTTTCCATAATCAATTAATCATCACATCAACTAATCAACTAATCAATTAGTTTTTAATAATTTTAAATGTTTTTACTTCTTGAGACGCAAGGTCTTGCGTCTTTACTTCTTGAGACGCAAAATCTTGCGTCTTTACGGTTACTTTTAGAAAGTAAGTGGCAGGGGCGAGATTATTCATGTCAATGCGTGTTTGTTGGTTGGTGATTGGTATTTTTTGTAATAATTTTCCATTGAGGTCGTATAGAGACGCAAAATATTGATTCTGTGTTTCTTGAGACGCAAAATCTTGCGTCTGTGCTTCTTGAGACGCAAAATCTTGCGTCTGTACGAAGGATTGCATTTCCAGGGTAAGATAATCGATAGTGGGATTGGGATAAGCCGTAACCGAAAGGTTTATGCCTTCGGCTTCTTCTATTCCTATTACTATCGAAATTTCATATGGTTGCTGTACGCCTTCCGCTACGGAACCATTTGTGCCGGTGTGGGTGTTATACATAACTTGTCCAACGGAATAGCTTATTGTACCACCGCTTCCGGAAGCATTGCCACCTGTGGCGTTAATGCTTTCTTGTGCTTGTAAACCTGTCAGTCCAAGTCCAAACAAGAGTATGGCACTTAGTTTTAATTTTTTTTGTGTGATTTTCATTCTCTTTTTTTATGATAGTTTAAATATTTAGGATGTGTTTTATTTTTTAACTAAAATTCATTTTGCAAAAATAAACATTTTTTAATTACAAAAGAAAAGAACAATTCTTTGTAAAAAGAAGTAAGAATATGTGCAAAATTGAGTTAGCCGAGTTACTCAGTTGAGTAAGCAGACTTACGCAGTTAAGTAAACCTAATTACACAGCTGAGTAAATGGCGTTATACAGCTGAGTAAATGGCGTGATGCAATTTTAATATCTAAAAGCGAAAAAACTCCCGGCACTCGGCACTCGGCACTCGACATAAAAAACTCCTTCTCCTTCCATTTATATTATATATTTTCGTACTTTTGCAAGGCGATTAGAGATATTAGCTCAGTTGGTTTAGAGCGCTTGCTTGACAGGCAAGAGGTCACAGGTTCAAATCCTGTATATCTCACAAATTAAGGATTATAGGTCTAAATTATTTGCCACAGACCGCATAAAACCTTAGAAATAGATTTTAATAGAAAAATAAGACATTCCATGACAAGCGACACACAAGAGCCTCAGGCTTCGGGAGAGCAAAATTATAATCTACGCGGGGTTTCTGCTTCGAAAGAGGACGTACACAAAGCCATTGCATCGATAGATAAGGGCTTGTATCCAAAAGCTTTTTGTAAGATAATCCCCGATTATGTAGGCGGCAGCCCGGAACATTGCTGCATCATGCATGCCGATGGTGCCGGCACAAAGTCTTCGTTGGCATATATGTATTGGAAAGAAACCGGCGATGTGTCGGTGTGGAAAGGGATTGCTCAAGATGCCATTGTGATGAATACCGATGATGTGATGTGTGTGGGTGCTACCGATAATATGCTCCTTTCCTCCACCATTGGCAGAAACAAAAACCTGATTCCGGGGGAAGTAATAGCCGCTATTATTGAAGGGACGGAAGAATTTCTCGAAAAGCTACGTGCATGGGGAATCGGGATATGGTTAACGGGTGGCGAAACTGCCGATGTAGGCGATTTGGTACGTACCCTTATCGTTGACTCTACCTTGAGTTGCCGTATGAAAAGAGTCGATGTAGTTGATAATGCCCGCATCCATGCAGGGGATGTCATAGTGGGTTTGTCATCTTTCGGAAAAGCAAGTTATGAAGATGCTTACAACGGAGGTATGGGTAGCAACGGTTTGACATCGGCACGTCACGATGTGTTTCATCATCAGTTGTCGGAACGTTATCCCGAAAGTTACGACCATGCCATTCCGTCGCATTTGGTGTATTCCGGCAAATACGGTCTTCTGGATGAAAGTGGGATAGAAGGTGTAAGCATGGGGAAATTGGTTTTATCGCCGACCCGCACTTATGCTCCCATTATCAAAGAAATCCTCAAAGCCCATCGTCAGCACATAGACGGCATGGTACATTGCAGCGGAGGAGCACAAACGAAAGTCTTGCATTTTGTGGATAATATGCATATAATAAAAGATAATTTATTTCCCGTTCCACCTTTGTTTCGTATTATACAAGAACAGTCGCATACCTCTTGGGAAGAAATGTATAAGGTGTTTAACATGGGGCATCGCCTCGAAATCTATGTTCGCCCTGAAATAGCAGCAGATATTATTGCCATTGCCACTCATTTCAACGTGGAGGCTCAAATCATAGGACGTTGTGAGGTTGCCACAAGCAAAAAACTCACTATCCGCAGTGAGGCAGGGGAGTATGTGTATTGATTTTCGGTAAAAAGAAAAGCCTATAAATAGGTTCGTAAGCGCTTGATGCCGGATTTACGCAATTTTTTAAGTGCTTTTTCCTTGATTTGTCGTGCACCTTCGCGGGTGATATTAAATTTTTCTCCGATTTCGTCGAGGGTATATTCGTGCGATTTCCCGATGCCGAAAAACATGCATATCAATTCTTTTTCACGTTCATCCAATATCTCCATGGAGCGATTGATTTCGTTTTCCAAGGATTCTTTGATTAATAAGGAATCGGTTTGTGTTACCTCGTCGCTGATAAAGGTATCGATAAAGTTGGTATCATCTTCGGTACTTATGGGAGCATCCATGGATAAGTGTCTGGAGGAAATCTTAATAACTTCCCCGATTTTGTTAATAGATAAGTCGACGACTTCCGCTATTTCTTCGATAGTAGGTTGACGGTTATACATTTGTTCCAATCGGGCTACTTCTTTTTTAATACGGTTAACGGCACCTAATTGGTTGACGGGCAAGCGGACAATACGCGACTGGTCGGCGATGGCATGGGAAATGGATTGACGTATCCACCAAACGGCATAAGAGATAAATTTAAACCCTCTGGTTTCGTCGAAACGTTTGGCTGCTTTGATAAGTCCTAAATTACCTTCGTTGATAAGGTCTTGTAAGCCTAAGCCTTGGTTTTGATATTGTTTTGCTACCGACACCACAAAACGGAGATTGGCTTTTACCAATTTGTCTAAAGCTTCTTTATTGCCTGCTTTGATTTGACGTGCCAATTCTACTTCTTCATCGGGACCTATCATTTGTTCTTTGCTGATATCCTGCAAATATTTTTCAAATGAACTGTTGTCGCGATTCGTTATGGAGTGTGATATTTTTAACTGTCTCATGATTCTATGGTCTTTTTAAATAATTACAATGTAATGTTATAATAATACATAATGCCGTTGAGATAAAAACCTTCAACGAGAAAGCTGCCGTTTCTATCGCCAAGAATTTTCTCGATGTCATCAACCGAAGCCACAGGCTTTTTATCGATGGCTATGATAATATACCCTTCCGTTACGCCGGCTTGTTTGAGTGAGCCGTTATTCAGTTTGGTAATTTTTAAGCCGTTAGTTACTCTGTACCTTGCTTTGGTTTGATCATCGATAGGTTCAAATACAGCGCCCAAGGCTTCTGTAGCAAAATGGTCGTTGATGTCGATAATATCGGTAGTGCCGCGTTTGTTTTTTAATATAACATTTACTTCAATTTCTTTATTGTTTTGGAGGAGTGTAAACGTTAATTTTTCTCCCGGACGATGTTGTTCTAATATTTCTTTCAATTCAGAGAGAGAATTAACTTCATGTCCTTCTATGGCTAATAAGATATCGCCTTGCATGATATCGGTATTGGCGAACGTTCCCTTACTATCTATGCTTTGGATTTGCATTCCTTTAATTTGTTTTAATTGCAATGTGTCTGCTTTGGCATTATCAATTTCTGCAAAAGAGGCACCGATGTAGACTCTTTGCACTCTTCCGTATTTTTTAAGGTCTTCCGCGATTTTCTTTACCATATTGACAGGGATGGCAAAGGAATAACCGGCATAAGAACCGGTGTTGGAGGCAATGGCCGCATTGATACCGATGAGTTCGCCTTGGGTATTTACCAATGCACCTCCGCTATTGCCGCTATTGACGGCAGCATCGGTTTGAATAAAGGATTCTATGGAGGTATTTCCTCCGAGGATATTCAGGTTTCGCGTTTTAGCACTTATTATGCCTGCCGTTACCGTTGAATTTAAATTAAAAGGATTGCCAACCGCCAATACCCATTCTCCTATGCGGATGTTATCGGAATTGCCGTAGTCAATGGCGTGTAAATCGGTAGCATCGATTTTAAGCAAGGCTAAATCACATTGAGGATCGGTACCGACAATGCTTGCCGAGAATTTACGCTTGTCGTTTAAGGTAACGCTTATGTTTTGTGCGCCTTCTACTACGTGATTGTTGGTAACAATGTAACCGTCTTTATCTACAATAACTCCGGAACCGTAGGCTTGATACATCTGTTGTTGTTGCGGACCGAAATTAAAAAAGCTGAAAAAAGGATCTTGAAAGAAATAATCCCACATGCTGTGTTTTTGCAACATTTCGGCATTTATATGTACTACCGTATTAATAGACTTATCGGCAGCATAAGTTAAATCAACATATTGCCCTGTTTTTGCTTGTGGATTTTCTTGTGCACAGCCTGTATGTAAAAAAAAGACACTCAGAAACAGTATTGAAATTAAATTGATTTTTGTAGTTGTCATCTCTTTATGATTAAATCTCAATGTACATAATTTTTAATAAAAATCTTTTTTATTTGCTATGAAATTTTGGGTTTCGTATATCAAAACAATACTAACGTAAAATTGTTTAATAGTGTTTCATAAAAATAGAGAAAATAAATCAAATGTTTATTTCTACTATTTCATTTGAGGAATGGCGTCTATCAGTTGCTTTGTATAAGGAGATTGCGGGTTTTCATAGAGTAAATCGGCTTTGTTTATTTCTTCGATTTTCCCGTTTTTCATTACGATGATACGGTGAGACATGAATTTTACCACAGAAAGGTCATGAGAGATAAAGAGATAGGTAAAATTAAATTTCTCTTTTAAAGTATTGAGTAAATTTAATACTTGTGCCTGAACGGATACATCCAAGGCGGAGACGGATTCATCGCAGATAATGATTTTAGGGTTTAATGCCAAGGCACGTGCAATACAGATGCGTTGACGTTGTCCGCCTGAAAATTCATGGGGGTAATGATAAAAATGTTTTTCTTCTAAATCCACATGCTGTAATATTTCCATGACACGGTCTTTTCTTTCTTTGTCGCTAGCATACAGTTTATGCAGTTTCATGGGTTCCATAATAGCCATCCCTACCATATAACGCGGATTCAGTGAGGCGTATGGGTCTTGAAAAATGATTTGTAAATCTTTGCGAAGGCTTCTCATTTTGGAAGCACTGAATTGAGAAATGTTTTTGCCGCGATAAATAATATCCCCGCTTTGGGTTTCTATCAAACGTAAAATGCTTCTTCCTAAGGTTGTTTTGCCGCAACCTGATTCTCCTACCAATCCTAAGGTTTCTCCTTCATAGAGTTTAAAGCTGATATTATCAAGAGCGTAAAAATATTCTTGCTTTTTCCCGAATGTTTTAGTAAGCGGATAACGTTTTATTAAATTGTTTACTTCAAGGATGGGAGTGCCTGCATACATATTTTCACTTTGTTGATTCCATTCCGAGGGAGTAATGATATTATCTTGAACATTCACCGCCTCATGTGATAAAAACTGATGAATAGTAGGCAGTTTTTTTACGCGTTTGTCAAGAGGAATTCTACAGGCTAACAAGCCTTTGGTATAGGGGTGTTGGGGTGATGCGAAAATAGAATGAATATCTCCTTCTTCCACTTTTTCTCCTTTGTACATCACAACAACGGAATGGGCAATTTGAGCGATAACACCTAAATCGTGAGTTATAAAAATAATACTGATAGCGTGTTTTTTTTGTAAATCAAGCAAGAGTTCGAGTATGCTTTTTTGAACAGTAACATCGAGTGCTGTTGTAGGTTCATCGGCAATTAAAATATGAGGTTTGCAACTGATAGCCATAGCTATCATCACACGTTGTTTTTGCCCTCCCGAAATTTCGTGCGGATAGGCATTGTATATTTTTTCCGGATCGGGGAGTCGTACTTCTTCCAATAATTCAAGGCTTCGCTTTCGTGCTTGTGCTTTTGACAGATGCAGATGTAAGCGTAAGGATTCATTGATTTGATTGCCGCAACGCATGGAGGGATTCAAGGATGTCATCGGCTCTTGAAAAATCATGGCAATACGATGCCCGCGAAACTGACGCATTTCCTTATATCCTAATTGTAATAAATCAACGGTTTTTTCTTCACTGTGAAAGTTGATGTGTCCCGTATACGAA